>NZ_JABMCQ010000338.1 GCF_013179575.1 Sphingobacterium shayense
ACAATTTTTTTTCTAAGCAAATATGCGTCTACTGCCTAAAAACCAAATAAAAAAGTGATCACTTACTTTTTTTTAAAAAATATCTTTGCGTGAATAATATATATCCATATGTTTGTAGACGTAAAGGGGAAATGAAAAAAACAAAGTTGGCTAGTGAGTTAATACTCACACTCAGCCCCACCAGAGCTAAACACACTAAATTTGATAGACGAAGGTCTTAAAACTTAAAAGAAATACGACTAACCATTTATAAACTAATTTTGTTCTGAAGCGTATCCGGACCTGTGATACGCTTCTTCTTTTATATCCTCCTTCTTCCTATTACGTAAAATGGCGAAATATTAGTATCTTTGGAGAGTGTACTCAGCAACTTTTTTTTAAGTCAATCAATAACGTAATGCAGCTATGGGAACAGAAAGTAAAAGACAACAAAGATTCGCAGGGGTAATTCAACAAGACTTAGCGGAACTCTTTCAACGTGAAGGAAAAGCCTGGGCTCCCGGCGCATTTATCACGGTAACTAAAGTAAGAGTAACGCCTGACCTTGCAATAGCACGCATCTATTTAAGCTTTTTAAATACAAAAACCGCGAAAGACGATTTGGCAAACATTCAAAGTAAAACCTCCGAAATACGATACAAATTAGGCGCGCGGATAAAGAACCAGGCACGTATCGTACCCCAGCTAGATTTTTTCTTGGACGACACCAATGAATATGTCGAGCACATGGACAAAATATTTGAAGAAATTAGTAAAGAGCCGAGACAGCCAGATTAAAAGCTGTTTTTTTGCGCAAATCTATGGTATATCGCTTAGATGAACAACACCTTTTCCCTCACCCATCGTTAGCTGATGAGGATGGGCTACTTGCCGTTGGCGGCGATTTAAGCACCGAAAGATTACTCCTGGCATATCGACACGGCATTTTTCCCTGGTATTCCGAAGAGTCGCCTATTTTGTGGTATGCACCAAAAAAACGATTCGTATTAGAACCGAATGAATTAAAAATTAGCAAGAGCACACGTCAACTTCTTCGTA
>NZ_JABMCQ010000339.1 GCF_013179575.1 Sphingobacterium shayense
GCCTTTTACTCAGTCGAACAGCATTGTAGTCAACGTGAATACCATCCACAATAATAGACGCCTTGACGGTAGGATGACAAGAAACCGCACCAGGGAGTCCCGTATCTCGGTGATGAAAGGAGGACATCGCATTCCAGAGATGTGTTGAACTCGATATCCCTTGTTTAAACCCAAGCATCGCTTGTTCAAAGGTTGCTGCACTGTGTCCTGCACTTAACACGATACCCTGGTCTAACAAATATGCTATGCTTTGTTCGCTCATCAATTCCGGAGCCACCGTCATCATCTTGACAGCTCCTTTACTACTGTCTAACAAGCCTTTGATACGCTCTAGGGTACCCTCAATAATTAACTCTTCTGGATGCGCTCCTCGTTTAACAGGATTTAAAAACGGCCCCTCCAAATGTAAGCCTAGTGACACTTTCGGTTCTGCTTGCGAAAACACATCGATCGCTTCCTTGAATACCTCGAGCGTATTAGTCGCCAAAGTTAACATAAATGAAGTGCACCCCTGCTTTAGCAAATTCGACTCAATACGCAGAAGGACTTCTTCTCGCAAATCCGCAGAGAACAAATCGTCAACCGTCCCATAAATCTGGAGATCGATCAGACCGGGACTTATATATGCTCCCTCGACATCCTGTCTCTCGTATTCCTGGGGAACGTCCAAACGAGGAATTATCCCGAAAATTTTCTCGTCAACCAATAGAAGGGCTTTATCTTTTACAAAGGTTTCCCCCGTAAAGATCATGCCATTGATAAGAGCAACTTTTTTTGACGTCATTTTTATATAAATATAAGGTATAGGCTTCCGCAGTATTATGGGAACAATATACAAGGAAAAACTCAAAAAATAACGTTAACGGTTGCTTAACCGTTAACTAGGATGACTATTTTATTTGACGATATAAATTAATTAATTGGCATACCAACGTCTGAAGACAACGATTCCTCAGGAAGATTAA
>NZ_JABMCQ010000034.1 GCF_013179575.1 Sphingobacterium shayense
GTTGTTTATTTGCAAAGTATGTATTTTTTTAAAAAAATTTAATAAAAACACAGGTATTTCCTATATTTGTTTCAACAAGACGGTAAAAAAGTGAAAGTTTTGTTAAAAAATTGTTACTCCCTCAAAATAACATAGGTTTATAATTGGTTAGCGTAGAAGTTCCTCTCCCCGGGGAGCTTCTTCCTTTTTATTCTTTATCAACTGATAAACCATTATTGTATAATAATTTTGTTTTTTTTGTAAAAATACTAAGTATTTTTCTAATTGTATTTTATTTTTGATAAAAATTTAATCCTTTTTTGAAATTGTTGTATTTTTTTGGTAGATCATAGTCTTTTTAGAACGGTTGCATTTCTAGATTATGTATATTTACGCGTATGGATTTTAACGAAATGGAGGATGTTCGTATATCTCGTAAGAAGCCAATTTATCCGGTGGCTGCTGGTTTAACGAAGTACTTGCGTATATATCAACGTGACGCTAGACTGCCTGTGTGTTATCGTGACTTGTTAACCTTTACCGAAACAGTTCCGGTAATGGATAAATATGGAAATGACACATTTTGGGAGACACCTTTGTATCCGCCACACCTCCAGGACCAACTTTACGAGGGGCTAAAAGTTGTGTATGCAGTGCTTAAGGCATCTGGAAATACTCGGATAGTTGAGCATAAAATTATTGATCGTATTGAATATTGTGCTTTTGGTAATACGAAACCTTTTCGTGTCCGTATAATTAATAGACTTAATGATGTATATGATTACTTTTACATTAAACAAGCAGACGCATCGCGAATATATGGACTAGAGCTGGAAGAAATATTATCTCCAAATCAAGTGAACTACCTTGTCGATCGAGAGACGTTGGTAGAAGAGCATATTGTGGGTATCCCCGGGGATGTCTTTGCGAAAAATGGGCTACTAAATCCAGAATATAATCAAACTCGAATCGCTAAAGAATTCGTCAAGTTTAATGAGCGTTGTATAATCTCTTTGCTTGGAGATATGAGGGCATATAATTTCGTTATGCAGATAACTCCCGATTTCGATGACTTTCAGTTTCGTATACGAGCAATTGACTTCGATCAACAATTTTATGAAGGAAGTCCTCGTGTATATATGCCACAGTATTTTAAGGAAAATTTTCCACTAGTTAAACTGGCTATGGAGCATCTTAACGAAAAAACGGTGTTACAGTATCAGCAAGAAGAACGCTCATCTATTGTTCATCGCGTCCGAAGTGAACGACACCGGATCAAGGATCTCCGTGATGCATCCAAATTGCAGGAATTGTCTACTCCTGAGAATATTAAACAGCTTCGAGATGGGTATGGTTCATTTTTTAATGATGCGTCCTATTTAAAATGTCGGACAATGACCGATATTGTAGAGCTGAACGTTAAGAACGTAATCCGTCAAGTGAAACTCTAACGCATTCTCTTTTGATTATCTTTGACGAAGGCTTCCCATCCAGAGTAGGATTTTGATGACGTTGACGTGTTATTTTGTTGAAACGCGTGGCATACAGCAACCGCAAGACCATCCGTCGCATCTAGGAATTGCGGCGTCTCGTTGAAATTCAAAATTGTCTTAAGCATCGCAGCGACTTGTTCTTTGCTTGCAGAGCCATTTCCCGTCACAGATTGCTTGATTTTCTTTGGTGAGTACTCGAAAATAGGGATGTCGAAGTTTAATGCGGCAGCCATAGCAACTCCCTGAGCCCGTCCTAGTTTTAACATGACCTGTATGTTTTTTCCATAGAATGGGGCTTCGAGCGCAACACAGTCGGGCTGATATTCTTGAACTAAAGCAGAAGTCTTTTTGAAAATTCGCTGTAATTTTAATCCATGATCATCTAGATGGCCCATTTTCACAACTCCGAGTGTGACTAGTGATAACGTTTGTCCGACTTGCTTGATTATCCCATATCCCATAATAACTGTTCCTGGGTCAATTCCCAAGATAATTCTTTCCTTCGCCTTTTCTCGTATCATTGTACAATATTACGATTTTTTAATTGCTGTTTTCTATTGTTCGTGAATGCTGATTAAAAATGCTGCATGGTAAGTATATATCCATCGGTGGTGCATTTTTATTGGATACTTACGATATTTAATTTTAAAAGACGTCATAGATTAACGATCAGATTGGTTTAGGTTTCGTGAAAAATTAGTAACATTGTGTTTTCAACTAAAAGATTGACAAAACATCAAAAAAAATACTTAAATCTCGGAATTAAACTCACGATCGTAGGTTTGGCAACCTGGTTTATTTTTAATAAAGTCAACGATCAAGGAAACCTTATTGAGTTTAAAAATCTCATGGGAGGGATTAGATTTCCTGTCTTACATATCACGCTTGTTTGTGTGGTATTAATGATGTTAATGAACTGGGCGCTGGAAGTAGTTAAATGGAAGTTTTTAAGTAGACGCATCGAGCAGATAAGTTGGGGGAAGGCGATAAAATCTGTGTTCTGCGGTTTGACATGGGCAATTTTTACGCCCAATAGAATTGGTGAATATGGGGGCAGAGTTTTGTTGCTTAAATCGCAAAATCGTGCCGCAGGGGCAGTTGCGATGGGGGTTGGGTTATTTGCGCAACTTGTTTTGACCAGTGTATTCGGATCTTTAAGTATCGCTTGGTTCGTTGCTACATATTTACCTACACCAAGTTCCGTTAAATTTGGAATATGGCTCTTGGCCGTGATTTATGCTATTGCCTTTATCGTTCTTTATTTCAATGTGCAGTGGGTGGATTACTTAGTAGGTAAATTTAGGTTTTTGAAAAGACTAAAACCTTCTTTCGCTATATTAGAAGATTTTAGTTCGCGTGAGCTATCGTATGTACTGGTCCTCTCCTTAGCGAGGTTTGTAATATTTACATCGCAATATGTTTTGCTTATGGTTATCTTTCTACCGGAACTTCCTCTTGTTTCGCTAGTATTGATGATATTTATATTGTTTTTTGTACAATCTGCATTGCCCTCGTTGGATATTTTTGACTTTAGCGTGCGAAGCTTTGTCGCTAGTAATCTATATGGCTATATAACTACACAAGAAATCGCCGTCATGGCAATTGTTTCGTGTATCTGGTTTGTAAATTTAATTTTACCAGCGGTTGTTGGGTCTGTGTTTGTGTTTAATGTGAATTATGTCGGTAATAACAAGTCTTAATCTATTTCTCATCGCCATGCTTGTTATTTATATAGGGTTGATGCTTTATATCCGGCGCGGCTGGTCGTTGATTAAACCGTATAAATGTTCTGATAAAAGTATCTGCACCAAAGTATCTATATTAATCGCTGCCCGGAATGAGGAAGACAATATTGGGCGCACCATCGACGCTATTTTAAAGCAAGAATTTCCTAAAGATTTTTTTGAGATTATAGTCGTAGACGATCACTCTACAGACAATACAGCTTCCATTGTTAAATCTTACGCCGATCAAGGGGTTCAGCTGTTGCAGTTAAATGAGGGAGATAAGCTGAATTCGTATAAAAAGCTAGCGATTAAGCGCGCAATAGACTTAGCTACAGGCGAAATAATTGTCACTACTGACGCGGATTGCCGGATGGGATCAACTTGGTTGAGAACGGTCGTGACTTATTTTGAACGCATGGATGCCTACATGGTATCGTCTCCGGTGATCTATTCAGAGGAAAAAAGTTATTTTGAACGTCTTCAGACGCTAGAATTTCTTTACTTAATAGGACTCGGAGCCGCAGGAATTGGAAACGGTCGTCCCACGACCTGTAATGGAGCAAATCTTGCGTACCGCAAGGATGTGTTCTATGAGATGGGTGGTTTTAACGGAATAGATAACCTTGCTTCGGGAGATGATGAGCTTTTTTTGCACAAAGTAGCAGAACGCTATGCAGATAAAATTTATTTCTGTAAATCAGTTGATGCGGCTATATATACCGATGCAAAGCCGACACTGCGATCCTTCCTTAACCAGCGCAGGCGGTGGGCTTCAAAAAGTACGAAGTATAAAGATAAGCGAGTTGTGATCTTAGGAGTCTGTTTTTGGACATTTAATGTAGCTCTGCTCGTTGGTTTGGTACAGTTTCTAATTCATCTCCCCGAGATTCATATGCTATTTTTAGTTGCTTTAGGAATGAAAGTTGTAGCTGAGCTCGTATTTATCTATCCAATAGCCGTATTTGTAAACCGTCGGGAATTGATGTATCAGGTGCCAATTTTAACATTAATACACGCATTCTATCTTGTGTATATAGGGCTAGCTGGTAATGTTGGTAAGTACGACTGGAAAGGACGGAAAGTTTACTAGGCTTTTCTACCCTCAACGCTTTCTTTAATGATATCGTGTGCCCTGTTTACAATCTCTTCAATAGTTAATCCTTGAGTGTCAATTGGGTTGAGAACTTCCCAACGCATCGATGTAAAAGGACGTAAAGGGAAGATACCATATTTGACCATCTGATAGGAATTTTTTATTGCTATAGGAACTACCAATGCCTCAGGATTTTTCTTTAACAACGTAGCGATTCCACCAATAGAAAATGGTTTCATTTTTCCTGTTTTGGTACGTGTTCCCTCGGGGAAAATAAATGCGGACCAATTTTTGGTTTTCATATTGTCCGCCAATTTCAAGATTTCCGCGATAGACTGCTTTGGATCTTGTCTATCTATATTTGCTGCTCCGCCGTGTCGGAGATTAAATGAAATGCTAGGAATGCGTGCTTCCGCCAGTTCGATTTTCGATATAAACTTTCCGTGGAACCGTCGTAGAAAGAATATTAATGGCGGAATATCATAGGTGCTCTGATGATTGGCAACAAAGACGATGGGGCGATCCAAAGGAAGATGTTTATTATCAATAAATTCGGTGCGGTTAAAAAGCGTATAATTGCATGCAACTAATAGGCCATTTAATACATCTACGCTCCATTTGTGAGCGTTATATCCGCCGAATTTAAGGCAAAGCCACTGAACGGGATGAAATATGATTAATGACAAAGAGAAGCATAAGTAGAAAATTGGCGTAAGTACAAAACCTAACAGTTTTCTCATAGTTTGAAATTTCACAAAAATACATTTTTTCAAAATTATGCTTTTTTTCGTCTTCAACAATACTAAATGGCGCGACGGGTTGAAAAAAATAGATATTTTGAATGACACCTTTTGCGGTATAACGGCTACAATTGGGCGTATTCCTTCAGCGAATCTGCATCTAGGTACGAGATTTGCATACTATGCCTTCAGTTAATGAGGTGACTGCTATATAGATTGGCAGCCCGATTGTGATATAGCGCAACAATAGTAATATATGCGATTAGTGTTTATAATAACGTTGATATTCCAGTTTTACGGATGTATTGGACAGGATTTTAAAGGGAACTGGCGGGGAGAAATTGAAGTTCAAGGGGTGAAGTTACCTATTGAACTTATACTCAAACACGATAGGGGCGATGTTTGGACTGCAAGCATGGCCGGTCAAACAGCAGTAAATTCGTTCCAGTTTTCTAGCGTACATATAAGTGAGGATTCTGTTTTTCTCTCGAATAGCCAGAATAGAATTTCTTTTCAAGGGCGCCAGGTGCGTCAAGACATGATTCGCGGGGTGTTTAAAAGAGGGAGTACAAGTATTCCTCTGGTTTTACGCTCCTATGTAAAAGAAATAAAACGCCGACCTCAGACGCCTATAGCACCTTACCCCTATGATACCGTTGAGGTAAGTTTTTTTAATGATTTCGATCAGGTAAAACTTGCAGGGACATTAACGGTTCCTAGGGATGGCGCAGGACCAATGCCTGCTGTTGTGTTGGTAACCGGAAGCGGTCCACAAGATCGAGATGAAACCATAGAAGGCCATAAGCCTTTCAAGGTTATTGCAGATTATCTCACGAGGCGTGGAGTCATGGTTCTTCGCTATGATGATCGTGGTGTAGGTAAATCTAAAGGCGATTATCCTAATAGCACAGTGGGCGACTTTAGCAAAGACGTGATAGGAGCAATAGATTATTTAAGGAAACAAAAGAATGTCGATTTAGATAACGTCGGTGTTCTGGGACACAGTGAAGGGGGGTTAATAGCTATGTTGATTGCTGGCCAGAAATCGGCAAAAGTTAATTTTATTGGCTTGTTAGCACCTCCGGCTATAGCTATTGATTCGTTGATGGTGCTACAAGCGTACCAAGTCGGCCGATCGGTAGGTCTCTCTGAGGAAGAATTGATCCAAGCACGCACAATCAACCGAAAGAATTTTTCGGTCGTAAAGAGCACGCTTTCCGATCAGGATGCTTATACACAAATAATGAGGAACGTTTCTTCTGTTTTTCCGAGGCCAACTCAAGAGCAGAAAAACGAATTTAGGATGCTCGTGACTTCACCGTATCGGTATTTCATGCGCATAGATCCTGTTCCTTTCATTCGTCAGATTAATATTCCGGTATTTGCGGCCTATGGCACCAAGGATGTGCAGGTACCATATGCGGTGAATTTAGAGAGTTTGACAAATAATTTACCCGTAGAAGCTAACCCTACGCTAAAGGTATATGATGGACTGAACCATTTCTTTCAACAAGCGAAGACCGGCGGAGTAAGCGAATACGCGAGCTTAGAGGAGACTTTTAGTATAGATGTACTCGCGGATCTAGTCGATTGGCTATATACAAAATAGAGCCAATCAACTATTGTAACCAACGAGTCAGATTTTGATAGCTATAGGTTACGGCGTAGTGTTAGCGACCGGGAGGATTTTTCCATTATAGAACTTGTGTCCATTCTGGGCAAATTCCGCGATGTATCTTCCCATTTCAAAAGCGAGGGTGCCCGCTTGCATATTAGGAAAGGCTTCTTCGAACATCTCTGTTTGTGATGACCCTAAAGCCAAGCAATTTACTTTGATTTCCTGAGCTTTGAACTCTTCAGCGAGACATTCCGTAAGTACTGCAAGTGCCGCTTTACTTGCAGAGTAGGCGGAAAGCCCTGGGAATTTAGCGGACCCTTGATATCCACCCATACTTCCAATGTTTACAATGTGGCTTCCTTTATTCATTAGCGGCGCGATATGTTTTATCATATTCACGTGCCCAAGTAAGTTCGTTTGAAATACACGTGCGAAATCTTCCATCGAAGTATCTAAAAATGATTTGTTTACTAACGCCCCTGCGTTGTTTATTAAAATATCAACAAAGTCAAATTTTGATTTTATAAAAGGCAAAAGGCCATTTTGATAATCGTCAAATACAATGTCGAATTGAGCAGGGAAAAGTTTCCCACCCTCGGGGTTTAATGAAGTTGATAATTCATGTAGTTTGCGCAGCTTATCAGCTGATCGAGCAAGTGCAATGACATTATTCTCTTTATTCGCCGTTAAATCTAGTACGGCTTCAAAACCAATACCACTGCTTGCTCCAGTTATTATAATATTTGCCATAGATTCATTCTTCCTTTTCGAGTTCTTGTTCTACCTCCGCGCTTGATGGTAACCTTTCCGCACCTAAACGGCTAGGCCTTAATATATAATAAATACCAGAGGTTGCAATTAATAATGAAATTAAGTAAAACACCAGACTGATTAGCACTGCCAAATGGCTATCTAACTGGAAATATTCGGCGCCAAACGTCATAAGCGATTCTCGCAGTCCGACACCCCCGAGAATGGATGGAACTATCGCAACAAGTGAGGACAAAAGAAAAATTAATAAGTACGGGGAAAACTTACCATCAAAGTGCATTGCATATAAAATAGAAACAGCACTTAACGTTTGGAAACCCTGTACTGCGAGAGCTTTTATATGGGTAATTAGAAACTTTCTAAAAAAATCTCTAAAAAATAGATGCATAAAATACAAATAGGTTGAGGTTCCAATAATGAGAGTTGCTATAGTAACAACATTAGGGATTTCGAGCCTAGGCATACATATAATCAGTACTCCAGTAATAATCGTTAGAGCCCATAACCCACTAAGTCGGTCGAAGAATACCGCGCTAAGGACTTTTCGACCTCGAACATTATGATTTTTCTTGAGAAAATATATTTTGTAACCGTCACCGCCGATCCCGCCAGGAAGGAAGAAATTATATAACAACCCAAGTTGATATAGCCGCATATTGTAACGTTCGCTCACGTTAAGACCTATCACTTTTAGAAAGCTGTTCAGTCTCGAGGACGCTATTATTTGTGATATCGCATAGCTTAATAGTGCTAAAACAAAATAGCCTGGATTGCAGTCTACAAGTGCTTCTTTTAAATCTTTATATGATATTTTTGTGGACACCCAATATAAAGCTCCCAAGGTGATAATGACCTTGAAAAGAGTTTTAGAAATTGTCCATATACTTTTTTTGCCCATTTAGACCGATACTTTTCTATAATCAATTAAAAACACCCAGAACACGAACGTAGAACATAATTAGATAGAGACATGTGAATATTCCCGAAAGAGACATCAGCCAATTTAAGTCAACGCGCATATATTTGTTTTTTAACACCGAAACTAGCAGCGTGATAAATGCTAGCAAAAGTAAAATTGGCGATATGATAGACCAAATCGAAGGAAAACTGACGTTCGATTTCATTGCACCTGGATTGGTGAAATAAATTATAATTGGCGCAGCAATTATAATAACAGTTAACCGTAGTACAGCTTTAGCTACAATTTTGCTTATGGTATGATTTTTGGACAAACTCATCAAGGCAATTTTATATATTTGCGAATATACTCAAAAATAGAAAACTAAATTTTACATTATGCGAAAACATATCTTATCAGCATTCACAGTGTTTGCATTAGTGATGTTATTGGCTTCTTGCGGGGCACAAAAGAAGTCAACCGGGGGGTCATCATCTACCCAAACCTCATCCGTTGGAAGCGAAGGTCCTTCCGCAGGGCAATGGCGTAGCGGCCTTAAAGGTAAATGGGTTTTGAACTCCGTTGATCGCGAAGATATACCTGCCGCATACACTATTAAGAATATTTTTGATGAAGCGCCAGTCGATTGTTTTCTAGGCTCGGTGTGGACATTGCCTGGTGGGAATTATCGCGGCTCAATTGCGTTTAACGCTTCAGGGACTTTGTGTGCCGATGGTGCTGTACGTACAATCGTGTGGTCAGTATATGATGATAAAAATGATAACGTACAACCGGAATTTCAATTTAAGAAGATTTACGCAGGAGAATCACCTAAGAATGTAACTTCAGGGTATAGACTTGATCTATCATATAGCGATGGTCAATCTTTGGTCATGAGAATGGCTATTCCATTGGACGAAGGGTCAGGTAATCTTGTGTTTAACTTCACTAAAATTCAGGAATAGACAATGTTTATTACAATTCAATAACATAAATCTTCTGAAAGCCTGGGATACCACTCCAGGCTTTCATATTTTAATAATAGTTTCAGGAGTGGATGACCTCGATTTCCAATAGAATTCATTGGTTTTCTTGAAATTTACGCTCACTTCTGAAATATGAGGTGTTTTGCATTTTTATCAGACCGAGTGTGTTAATATATAGGTAGAAAGTTTTAATAATTGTTATTTTTGTCAAATATTGAAAAGCATGGATACTCCTAAAATAGCATTTATCACAGGTATAACTGGGCAGGATGGCGCCTATCTCGCGGAATTTCTTCTGAAAAAGGGCTATGTCGTCCATGGGTTGAAGAGACGCTCATCGATGTTTAATACCGACAGGATTGATCATTTATATCAAGATCCACATGTAAGCGAACGTAATTTTATACTTCACTATGGTGATTTGACAGATTCGAGTAATTTGATTCGTATTATCCAAGAGATACAACCAGATGAGATATACAATTTGGCAGCACAGTCACACGTTAAAGTGAGTTTCGATACGCCGGAATATACAGCTAATGCAGATGGAATTGGAACACTACGAATATTAGATGCGGTACGCTTATTAGGCTTAGTAAATAAGACCCGTATTTATCAAGCTTCGACATCCGAACTTTACGGACTTGTACAAGAAGTACCTCAAAGTGAGCGTACCCCATTTTATCCGCGTAGTCCTTACGCTGTTGCGAAAATGTACGCGTATTGGATTACAGTAAATTACCGCGAAGCCTACAATATGTATGCTTGCAATGGAATCCTTTTTAATCATGAGAGTCCGGTCCGAGGCGAAACATTTGTAACGCGTAAGATAACAAGGGGCGTTGCGAAGATTGTTTTAGGGCTACAAGATAAATTGTATTTAGGGAACCTTTCTGCTCAACGTGATTGGGGTCATGCTAAAGATTATGTTGAAGCAATGTGGCTCATCCTTCAGCAAGAAAAACCGGAAGATTTCGTTATTGCCACAGGTATCACTACTGCTGTTCGAGAGTTTGTCCGAATGGCTTTTGCTGAGGTGGGTATTGAAGTTGAGTTCAGTGGTAAAGGCGAAAATGAAAAGGGAGTTATCATTGACTGTGATATGGATCTGTTGACCAGCCTTAATATTCCCGTAGAAAATATTAAGCTCGGGCAGACTGTTGTCAAGGTCGATCCTGCATATTATCGCCCAACAGAGGTCGATTTGTTAATTGGGGATCCGAGTAAGGCAAATAATCAACTGGGATGGTTTCCAAAGTATGATCTGTCGCTTCTTGTTAAGGAGATGGTAGAAAGTGATTTGCAGTTGATGCGTAAAGAAGAATATCTCCGCAAAGGCGGCTTTAACGTGATGAATTATTTCGAATAAAAATCATCAACGGGCATGTGTTAGTTGGAATAGTTTTTGCTAACCTAACATATTGTTAATATTTAAGTTGCTTTAGGGTAACAGAGAGAAGAAGATTATAATGCACGAAATACAAGATTTAGAAGATATCGAAAAGGAAGGTACCTATGACACCCAAGGGGGAAGAAAAGAGGAACCTCCGAAAAGGAATAATTCAAAAATTTATTTTTTCATAATCGCTATCGCAGCTTTGTTGGCTACGAACGTATATTTTTATGTTAAGTTTAAATCTTCTGGCGAAAAGCTTTATACAATGGCGATTCAGAAGCAAGATTTGCAGATCGAAATTGATCGTATTGAAGCTGAATTAGATAATTTGATATCATTAAAAAATGAGAATCCCGATAATGCCTTAGAAGCATCTGAAAACCGTGCACGGGAGATTATCAAGGATTTACGTGCTAAACTTGAAAACCAGACCATATCTGACGCTGATATTGCATCAGCCAGACGAGAGGTTGCTGTTCTTAAAGGGGACGTTTCGGATCTTCGCATTAGCCTTAATGAATTAAAAGCAAAAAATGATCTGCTCCAGAGAGAAAATAGTGATTTAGCTAATCAAATAACTTATGTAGATCAACAAGTAAATACTCTTTCACAAGAGAACAACGTGTTGAAAAATCAGGTGGTGGCGGCGTCAGCTTTAAAGGTGTCGAATATACAAGTTAATGGGGTTTCAATTTCAAAAAGTGGGAATATTAGTGTAGAAACTAAGACGAGACGGGTCGACGAACTCCAAATCTTATTTTCCATAGCAGACAATACCTTGGCAAAGATGGGTTCCAAAGAAATTTTTGTTCGTATTATTGATCCTGTCGGAAATCTATTTGGCGATGCGGATAACATTTTCTATGTGCACGGAGAGAAGTTGCAGTATACATTTAAAGATCGGATAAACTTCACTAATAAAGGGGAAGAGTACCAATTTATGTGGCCACTAGATAAGTTTCAAAAAGGTGCTTATACTGTTCTCCTGTATAATGAAAACGCTATTATGGGCAGAGCGGGGCTAGTGCTTAAATAAACTGCAGCGCAGGAAAAAAAGTGTACCTCAAGGGGTATGGCAACAGTTATTGATCAAATTGAGTTCGTACTATCTTATTAGATTTCCTTTTTTTTAGGTAACCGAGTATAAATTCGGCAATAAAGAGCTATGATAGATGATTAAACATTATTTTCCTCGTAACCTTACGTCGAGGGGAACCATTAATCACCAGGTATAGAGCATATTACTTTTGTTTCATTTCTGATAATTTATTTTTATTCCTTGAGTCTTGGAAGAGTAATAATAAATGTTGTTCCAATATTAGCTTTAGTAATAAATCTGATCTTCCCACCAATTCCGGTTACCGTTTGTTTTACAAATGCTAAGCCTAATCCGGTTCCTGAACTTTTAGTGGTGAAATTAGGTTTAAAAATATTTGGAATAACTTCTTCTGGAATTCCATATCCGTTATCGTCGATCCGAATAACGATCCAATTATCATCCTTGTAGCTCAGGTTAATACCGATACGAACTTTTTTTCGGCCTATACTCGCTTCTATAGCGTTCTTGAATAAATTATTGAATGACCGTAATACCTGATCTCGATCTCCAAGTATGAATACTTCCTGATCGTCTGTATCATTAGTTAACAGGATACTAGTTTGTGTGTTGTTGAACAGATTCATGGCTTTTAAGATTTCTTCAACCAAATTGATTTTTGTTAAATTCGTTTCAGGTAGTTTTGCGAATGCAGAAAATTCGGTTGCAATCTTTGACAGACTGTCTATTTGTTCGATGATAGATTCAGATACTCTATGAAATCTTTCCGAGAATTTTGGATCACCAGCATTGTATGTTCTAATGAGTTGCTGAATTCCAAGCTTCATTGGCGTAAGCGGATTCTTTATCTCGTGCGCCACTTGTTTAGCCATTTCACGCCATGCCTTCTCTCGCTCCGCGTCACGTAGTTGCTTAGCGCTATCTTCTAGTTTGACAAGCATATAGTTGTATTCTTTAATGAGCATTCCTATTTCGTCATTGCGCTCCCAATAAAGAGGTTCATTTATTTTGTTGGATAACTGTGTTTCGGCGAGTTTTTGACGTACGATGTCGAGAGGTTGTGTGATTTTTCGTGATAATGCCACCGCGATAAAACCAAAAAGAATAATGATAAACGTATAAATATTTAGTATTGTATTTAGAAGTAAATTTTTGCTTGCGGTGGCATCTTTTTCTGTTGTGTAATATGGGATATTAATATAAGCCATCGTTTTATATTCTTCATCCTTTAAGATTGAATAAGTTGACGCGAACTTAAAGTCAGAGATACTTTCTTGCTCGTATGCTTCGGACTTGCGTAATATGGCTAATTTGTTAAGTGCTGATGGATTAATGTAATTTGAAATCAGCTTTAAATCGAAAATACGCGGCTGTGAGGAATACAAAAGTTTCCCTCTACGGTTATAGAGGTTAAAATTTGTCATGGTGGAAGGCGCCATGTCTTTAAGCATGCTCACTATCTTAGTGTCGAGGTCATCTTTTACTGTGCTTAAATGATTCTCGATGCGCTTCGTAATCTCAGAAATTTCACGCATCCGTGCGGTTGTCGTTGATTGTTCAATTTGCCTGTTTATACTAATAAATGCGATCGCTCCAGACAAGAAAATACCTAATAACACCGATAGGATAACTAATGCTTGAATCCGCGTACTGTATTGCGTATTGTTGAATAATATTCGAAAGTGGTAGCGTATTCGTCGAGACTGAAACGATTTGTCCGAAATTGTTTTGATTAGATAGTTCGTGGAGTTGAATATGCCGAAAAACACCAGCAGCACGATGAAAATAATGGATCCTAGTGCTAAAAACTCCCATAGAGTTGTGTTTCGTTTACTCAGCACGATCGAAGTGTACGGATCCGGCTTATAGCCTAAATGAATGTAGTTATCATTTTCCTCTAACTCCGAATATTGTTCGACCTCAGTGTTGGAAGAAGTCTCTTTTTCTGGATAGCTATATGAGCCATATTGAGTCACCAAACTGCCTCCTTTATAAAGTGCATAAGAGTTATCTCGTAAGGTTTCTAGTTGCCAGCTTGGATTTTTATTGTCAGATAATATTTCCGGATATGGAAGTAGAGTGCTGTAGGATTGGTTTTTGAGATTAATATAAATATGGTATCGTCTATCTGGATCGTGCTCATAGGGGACTGATATATGCGTAATGTATTCATGTGTCCCCAATTCACTGCGCAAACGATAAAAGTTTGAAGTCAAAGGAATTTTTACAGCGCTTTTAATTACATTCTCTCGAAATTGAGCGGCTTTATTGACCGGGTAGTTTTCTAATGGCCTACCATCGTTGTTATAATAATATGCTTCGAAATCAAATTTCGATAGATATCCGCTGAGGTATCTCGTTTTAATGTAATCTGTTATATAGGATACGTTATGTGTGCTATCATTTAGGTTGATCAATTTTTCTAAACGGTAATCATTGTTAATATTCTTCTCCAATTCAATAAAAAGGGAAACGGCATTCATATCGTCCTCAGCAAGCAAATGAGATATGGCCAGTTTCATCGTCTCCGTTTTTTTAATTCGGTTGTAGTGATTATACGCAATTACGGAGATACTCGAGATTAAGAATATGGTGGATATAAAGACCGATAGTTGATAGGGAATTGCGTCATTATATGTTTTATAAGTCCTGAGAAATATTAAGATCCCAAAGAAGATACAAAAGAACACGTTGAAACCCACGAACGTCGTTACTATGAGCGAAACAATAAGGCAGATCAGCTCAATATTTAACATTAACGTGATGTCTTTTAGAAAATATCGGATCATTTGAACAATTCCGTCTGTGTATAATATCATCGCTGTAACATTAAAACAGAATAATATTATACAAATCCAACCGTAAAAGCCCAAATCAAGAATCTTGGTAAAATCTTGCTCATGCAAAGGGGAGTGTGTTAAAAGTGTTCCCAAGAAATAATACATGAGCTGTGCAATCACATAAATCGAGAAAATCCCAACAAAGGAAAGGATGACTGGGCTATAACCTTTGTGTACAAAAGCAGGTAGAACTAGTCTTTGTTGTATAATTTTGATAAAACAGAGTAGCCAGAATATTGATGCGGTCGTTGTCAAGTACGACCAAATGTTTGGTAGGAATTCGTTGTATGCGTAATATTTCGGATCGAAGATTTCTAAACTTGAATGTATCGAGAGCCAATTAGATTTTAGATCAATATAGCGCACCAGAATCAGAACTGCTAAGAAGAGAAGTATAGCGAGCCACGGATGGCCGTTTTTTGCAACGTGGAAACAGATACTGTTGATAAGGATTAAGAAACAAATCAATGCGGAAACCCAGCAAATAAACTGAAGTGTAATATATATATTGTCTTTCTTACCATCAGTCAATTTTATCGAGAAAAGATAGCTTTTATCTTTGCTATATATATTTCGAATATGTTTGTCGTCATTATATTGTGCAATTTCAATATTATTGACGTCAATATCTGGAAGAAAATTGTTTCCGAGGAATTTATTTGGACTTTGAAAATTATCTCTTATTGGTACCAGTGCTAAGACGGATATACCATGATTAAGCTCTTTTTTACGCACAAGAAAAGAGCGATTTTCCGATTGTAGATAGGATGTTTCCCGACGCAAACCTACATCGGTTACAGGAACATAAATGTTGGTTGACCAGTGTACAATTTGATTGTCACGATAAATATAGAAGTAGATATTTTCCTTAGCCAATTCATGACTTATAGTGGAAACTTGAACAGGATAGTTGTCTACATTTTGAAAAGTTTTACTTACCAGAGTGTCGTTTATTACCTCTTCAATTCGATCCTCAAATTCATGTATCTTCGAGGTAAGTTTACGTTCGTCCAAAGTGAGCATATCCTCATCGGTAATTGTGAAGTGGATAGTTATAGCAGTACCAATTAATGACAAAGTAAGAATTAAGAGAAGGAATCGAATCTTGGTAAGCATTTAAGTTACGTTTCGTGAATTGTAAATATAAAGAAAAGTCCCTGCTATTTAATAATAACAGGGACTCAAATTTGCCGTAGTATATTTAAATCTTATTGTACGTGGACATCTTCTTCACGGAAGAATTTCGCCGTAAAATACTCACGGTTCATTCTTGAAATATTCGATAGCTTAATGCCTTTAGGACACTCCGCTTCACATGCGCCAGTATTTGTACAGTTACCAAATCCCTCGGCATCCATCTGATCTACCATTGCTTGAGCACGTTCGTAACGTTCTGTCTGACCTTGAGGTAATAAGGCAAATTGTGAGATTTTTGCTGAAACGAATAACATCGCTGATGCATTCTTACATGCCGCAACACAAGCTCCACATCCGATGCATGTTGCTGACTCGAAAGCTTCGTCAGCCACCCGTTTAGGAATTGCAATTTCGTTCGCATCTGGTACGCCACCAGTGTTTACATTCACGTAGCCTCCGGCTTGTTGGATCCTGTCGAATGCCGTACGGTCTACTGCTAAATCTTTTAAGACAGGGAATGCGGCAGCTCTCCATGGTTCAATTACAATGGTTTGACCATCGTGAAATGAACGCATATGTAATTGGCAAGTTGTAATCCCATATTTAGGTCCGTGGGGACGTCCATTAATAACTAATGAACACATACCACAGATACCTTCCCGACAGTCGTGATCAAAGTAAACGGGGTCTTCACCTTTGCGTGTTAGGTCCTCATTTACGACGTCAAGCATTTCTAAGAAAGACATATCATCAGCAATGTCTTTCGCTTGGATAGTCACGAATTGACCTTTTGTTTTATCATTTTTTTGACGCCAAATTTTAAGCGTTAAATTCATATGTTGTGCCATGATAATATTGTTAAGCAGTGAAAGGGAGAGAAGGACAAGCATTTCTCCCTTTGCCCACTATTTATAACTTCTTTGTGTTAATTTGACGTTTTCGAATATCAATTCTTCTTTATGAAGAGTTTCGGCTTGATTTTCTCCTTTAAATTCCCATGCGGAGACAAAAGTAAAGTTTTCATCGTCCCTTTTCGCTTCTCCCTCTTCTGTTTGAGATTCAAGACGGAAGTGACCACCACATGATTCCGCCCGATTCAAAGCATCATCGACCATCAATTCTCCTAGCTCAATGAAATCTGCAACACGTCCAGCTTTTTCTAACGACAAATTCAGTTCTTCATTATCTCCTAAAACTTTTGCGTTCGTCCAAAAATCTTTCTTAAGCTCTTGGATTAAACCTTTCGCTTTTGTTAAGCCTTCGGCTGTACGAGCCATTCCACAATACTCCCACATGATCTTACCAAGTTCTTTGTGAATATCGTCAACAGTTTTCGATCCTTTAAGTGCTAATAAAGCGTTAACTTTATCTTCTACTTCTTTGCGCGTTTGTTCGAATGCAGGGTCTTTCTTATCTATCGGTGCAAATGAACCTAGTTTTGCTAGATAGTCACCAACAGTGTAAGGAATCACAAAATATCCGTCGGATAAACCTTGCATCAACGCTGATGCTCCTAAACGGTTAGCTCCGTGGTCGGAGAAATTACATTCTCCTAAAGCATAAAGGCCAGGGACTGTTGTCATAAGGTTGTAGTCAACCCAAATACCTCCCATTGTATAGTGGACCGCAGGATAAATACGCATCGGTTGTTCGTATGGGTTTTCGTCAGTAATCTGATAATACATGTCGAACAAGTTTCCGTATTTAGCAGCAACAGTATCTTTACCTAGACGTTGAATTGCCTCAGCGAAATCTAAGAAAACTGCAACACCGGTTTTTCCTACGCCGCGACCGTCGTCAACCATTTCTTTTGCGTTACGGGAGGCTACATCGCGAGGTACTAAGTTACCGAATGAGGGATACTTTCTTTCCAAGAAGTAATCTCTATCTGTTTCCTGAATGTCTGAAGGTTTCAGTTCTCCTTTGCGAAGTTTAGCGGATAGTTCTTTTGTTTTTGGTACCCATACACGACCGTCATTACGTAATGATTCTGACATCAATGTAAGTTTCGACTGGTGATCTCCAGTAACTGGGATACAAGTTGGGTGGATTTGCGTGTAACAAGGGTTTGCGAAGAAGGCGCCACGTTTGTGCGCTCTCCATGCTGCTGTCACGTTACAGCCCATCGCATTTGTTGAAAGGAAAAAAACGTTCCCGTAACCTCCGGTACAAAGTAGTACAGCGTGACCTTCGTGAGACTCTATTTTACCAGTGACTAGATCACGAGTGATGATACCACGGGCATGTCCGTCAATTTTTACTAAATCTAACATTTCGTGACGCGTGTACGAAGTTACTTTTCCTTTTTGGATTTGACGGTTCAATGCTGAATAAGCACCCAATAGTAATTGTTGCCCGGTTTGACCACGAGCGTAGAACGTACGAGAGACTTGCGCACCCCCAAATGAACGGTTGTCTAATAATCCACCGTATTCGCGTGCAAAAGGAACTCCTTGAGCGACACATTGGTCAATGATGTTGACCGATACTTCAGCCAGGCGGTATACATTTGCCTCACGTGCGCGGTAATCGCCTCCTTTAATTGTATCGTAAAACAAGCGGTAGACAGAGTCACCGTCGTTTTGATAGTTTTTAGCAGCGTTTATTCCTCCTTGAGCAGCAATTGAGTGCGCCCGGCGTGGAGAATCTTGATAACAGAAGGTTTTTACATTGTAACCTAGTTCGGCAAGGGACGCCGCTGCTGAAGCACCGGCTAATCCTGTCCCAACAACGATAATAGTGAATTTACGTTTGTTGGCGGGGTTAACTAGCTTCATGTCAAATTTATGTTTTGACCATTTTTCGGCTAATGGGCCTGCAGGTACTTTTGAATCTAACATATTTGAATACTTTATATTTAACAGATATCGATATATCTTAAATATTATTTAACGAAATAAAAATATAATGGCATTAATGCGAATAACACTGGAATGATTACTCCAAATACCCACACTCCTAAAAATTCAATTATAGGCACGTATTTTTTGTGAGATACGCCTAAAGTCTGGAAGGCAGACTTGAAACCATGGATAAGGTGAAATGCGAGAGCTGCCATAGCGATCACATATAAAATAACTAAACCAATATTCTCAAATGCGTAATCAACCTGCTTGTAAAGGTCGCGGGCTTTGACAATTTCGACATTGTTTTCAACAGTCTTTTGAAAATCATTGAAATCACCTGCCTGAATTTCTTGAGCAGCCGTTGCGCCCGTTGCAAGATCCGTACGGTACTCAATGTAAGGCACCTGATCATTATGGTATTTCCACCAAAAATTTTGTAAATGGGTAGCAATAAAAACAAGGATGATTGTTCCTAGGATTCCCATGTTGCGTGAATTCCATTTACTGTTCGCTTTACCATCGTACTGTGCGTAGCCGATCGGACGCGCAGCCTTGTTTTTCGAAGACAAGACAATTGCATAGATAGCGTGAATAATAATAGAAGCATAAAGTAGGTAAGAAACTACTTTAATCGGTGTGAAATGCGTCATAAAATACGCATAGTTGTTGAAAGCGTAACCTGCGTCATCTTTAAATAATTGCAAGTTACCAATCAAGTGAACTACCAGGAATGTACATAAAAAAATCCCCGTTAAGCTCATGATTAGCTTTCTTCCTAAGGAAGAACTTAATGCTGGCTTTGAATTACTCATTATCCTTAATGTTTATATTATTTCGCAAATCTATCCATTTGTTAACAAAATTTTGACAATAGGCTGGAAAAACGAATAATTTAGAATTATTCTAATCAAAAAGGGCTACACCGAATAAAATCAGTGTAGCCCAGTATATTGTGACTACTCCAGTTTTGGAAAAAGTCCTATAAGAATGCAAAACCTACCCCAACTGTCCACATGCGGATCTTTTGGTTGTAATCTGGTGAATCATTTAAGTCAGTAAGCCCATGTTCGTAACGAAGATCAACGGTGAATTTACTGATATCGGCTCCAATACCACCGATTACGCCAGTAGAGGTTTTCTTATATCTATCCCAATCAGTCGCAGTAGTAAAGCTTACTTTTCCGTCTTGCGCAAAAGAAAATACAGGGCCAGCTTGAATTCTAAAGCCTATAGGACCAATACCTATTTTAGTACCTAACAATACTGGTACATCAAAACTCTTAAAAGTCGCGTCTCCTTCTTGATCTCCGGTTTCAACACCGACTTTCTTATTTGCATAATATGCTTCTGGTTGAACATGGAATCCAGCTACTCCTACACGTCCCCATAAACCTAATTGATAGCCAGTTTTAGTGTCCGAATTAAAAAGCTTTCCTTCAGAACTTAGGCTTGAAAACCCTAGAGCCCCTTTCACACCAAACTTAATGCTTGGAAGTAGTTGTGCTTGCGAAGCGCTTATTGCAACAATCAAACAAATTAAAGTAAGTAGAGATTTTTTCATGTGAAAAATATTTGTTTATTTTAATAAATTACAATATTAACGTATTTATTTCAATTAATGATATATGGGTGTACTTAAAATATCTGCAGAAGAGTGGGAAACTCTCAAAATAAAATTGAGTAGAAAGTATAATCATCTTACTGATGACGACCTTCTATATACGCCTGGACAAGAGGAAGATTTACTGCTTAAATTGGCGGCGAGACTCCGCCGAAATAAGGAATACGTATTATTTACGCTATCTAAGGAATTGTCTAGTATTCAATCTAATAGCCTGTAGCAGATGTCCAGAGAAATTTCTTGGGAGTACTTCCAATCTGTTGATATACGGGTAGGAACGATTATACAAGCGGATGATTTTCCTAAAGCACGAAAGGCTGCCTATCAATTACGAATAGATTTCGGAAGTGAAATAGGGATCTTAAAATCCAGTGCGCAAATTACCCACCATTATACAAAAGAAGATCTTATAAATAGACAGGTGTTGGCGGTCGTCAATTTTCCCAAAAAGCAGATCGCGGATTTCATGTCGGAGTGTTTGGTTACAGGGGTTGAAGATAGCGATGGGCATATTGTGTTAACGGCACTTCAGTTGAAGGTGCCCAATGGAGTAAAATTAATTTAAATATGCGGATTTATCAATTTGGAGACGAAAGTGACTCTGCGGTTTCAATCGATGAGTTGTTTATGCGAGAGGCATTGAAGCTTGCTAATATGGCGCTTCAAGAAGATGAAGTACCCATTGGGGCTGTTATTGTCAGTCAGGGAAAGATAATAGGGAAAGGGTATAATTTGACAGAGCGACTACACGATGTCACAGCGCATGCGGAAATGCAGGCGTTTACTGCTGCGTCTAACTATATGGGCGGGAAGTACTTAAAGGATTGTACGCTTTATGTGACAGTCGAACCTTGTGTGATGTGCGCTGGAGCATCGTATTGGGCTCAAATTTCAAAAGTGGTTTATGGTGCAGCCGATGACAAGCGAGGTGCGTCGCGATATGGTAAATTATATCACCCCAAAACAGAAATTGTTGGAGGGGTGTTGGAAGAGCTGTGTAGTGATCTGGTAACATCATTTTTTCGTAATAAAAGATAATGAATTACGAATTTTCGTCGTTGGTTAAAACCGAAGCTGCTTTGAATTTGTTATATTCGTATTATTAACAATAATAAGTATCAAAAAAAATAATATTATGGCATTTGAATTAGAAGCTTTACCATACGCAGCGGATGCGTTGGAACCACACATTGACAAAGACACCATGGAGATCCATCATGATCGCCATCACCAAGCATATGTAGACAATTTGAATAAAGCAATTGCAGGTACGGATGCTGAGGGATTGTCGTTGGAAGAAATTAATAAGAATATTTCGAAGTATGCTGCAGGTGTACGTAATAATGGTGGTGGACATTTTAACCACAAATTATTTTGGTCTATTTTAGGTCCTAACGCAGGAGGAGAGCCTACTGGCGAATTGGCAGATGCGATTAATGCGACATTTGGTTCTTTCGCAGAGTTGAAGACGCAATTACAAAATGCCGGTGCTACACGTTTTGGCTCTGGATGGTCTTGGTTAATTGTTAAAGCGGATGGCCAGTTGGCTGTATCTTCTACGCCGAATCAGGATAATCCGCTAATGGATGTTGCAGAAGTACAAGGCACTCCAATTTTAGGAATTGATGTTTGGGAGCATGCTTACTATTTAAAGTATCAAAACAAGCGCCCAGCATATCTTGAAGCGATTTTCAACGTAATTAACTGGGATGCTGTTGCAAAACGTTTCCAAGAAGCAAAATAATTGAATAAACATAAGTTTGACAGGCGGTTATTTTTATGATTACCGCCTGTTTTTTTGTTAATGAGGTGTTATGAAAGATAAAATCATACTACCATATTGTGTGGGTGGTTGAGTGTAATGATATTTACCGCGTGTGCCCAGAGGCAACAGAAAATCGAAGCCTCGACTCCGTGGTTTGTAAAAACTACTTCTAATACACGAGCGACATTTGGAGCAGGCTTTTTTGGTGTGTAGAGGCACAGTTCGGATGGCTTAACGGTGTCGATACGGTTCTTTCTGGCCATTTTTCAGGAGGCATGTTGAGTAAACCCAGCGATGAGCATGTGTCGTCGGAGCGTACCGGACATGCAGAGGTTATCAATGTTCAATATGATAATCGGCTACAACGAACTTTTAAAAGCTTTTTTTATAGCTCATGACCCAAGCCAGTTAAATAGACAGGGAAATGATGTCGGACCTCAATATCTGCCTATCATATTCGCACATTCAGCGATCCAAAAACAGAAAAGCATATATTACATCAATAAATTGGAGGATGAAAATGTTTATGATAGGCCTATCGCGACAACGGTGTAAGACTTTAAAGCTTTTTTTCCTGCCGAAGATTATCATCAACAATATTATCAAAATAACAAAGACGCACCTTATTGTTCGTTCGTGGTTCAACCGAAAATGAAGAAATCTTAGAAAATATTTGCGGAGAAGATCAAAGCTATTGAAAAATAGCTCCTATTTATTCATAAAAAGGGGTTGCTGCTAAAAAAACAACAACCCATAGTATATTTTATAAATATTATTCTCCTGCTAGGGTAGCTTTCTCGTCAAGCGCTGTTCCATCGACTACCGCCCTGATTTTTGCTTCTAGCTCATCACTTAAGTCAGGATTATCTAGCAACAATGATTTAACGGCGTCGCGGCCTTGGCCTAATTTAGTATCGCCATAGCTAAACCAAGAACCTGATTTCTTTACGATTCCGTATTCAACGCCAAGGTCGATAATTTCTCCTACCTTCGATATACCTTGGCCAAACATGATGTCAAACTCTGCAATTCGGAATGGAGGAGCTACTTTATTTTTAACAATTTTTACTTTTACACGGTTACCTGAAACTTCATCAGAGTCTTTAATTTGTGAAGTACGACGGATATCTAAACGTACAGATGCGTAAAATTTCAGCGCATTCCCCCCGGTAGTCGTTTCGGGGTTACCGAACATTACTCCGATTTTTTCCCGTAATTGGTTAATAAAGATACAACAACAGTTTGTTTTAGAGATTGTACCTGTAAGTTTTCGTAAAGCTTGTGACATTAAGCGGGCTTGAAGTCCCATTTTCGAATCGCCCATTTCACCTTCAATCTCGCCTTTAGGTACGAGTGCAGCAACTGAGTCGATAACTATGACATCAATTGCTCCTGAACGAATTAAGTTATCCGCAATTTCTAGACCTTGCTCGCCGTTATCCGGTTGAGAGATGAGTAAGTTTTCGACATCAACGCCTAATTTTTGCGCGTAATATTTGTCAAAGGCGTGCTCCGCGTCAATTATTGCAGCAATACCACCCTGTTTTTGGGCTTCAGCAACGATATGAGTAGCTAAGGTTGTTTTACCGGATGATTCCGGGCCATATATTTCAATAATACGCCCTTTTGGTACACCACCAATTCCTAAGGCTATATCTAAACCTAGTGACCCAGTTGATATCGACTCGATAGGTTCAACAGCTGTGTCTCCTAATTTCATTATTGCGCCTTTCCCGTATGATTTTTCGAGTTTATCTAAGGTTAGCTGAAGCGCTTTTAATTTATCTGAATTGCTCATGTTTTTAGTATATAGTATTCAAAAATAGGGTAATTTTTTTTTAAGTACAAATTTATTTTGCTAATTATGTTAGATTATTTGCTTTTCTCACGTTGATATGTGTTTTCGAAATATTTACAAAAATAGGTGATGGGACATTTTTCACATTTAGGTGTTCGAGCAACACATATGTACCGACCATGGAGAATGAGCCAATGATGTGCAACCGCTATGGTTTCCTCTGGGAGATACTTCACTAACTGTTTTTCTACGGCTAATGGTGTTGTCGCTCGACTTGTAAGTCCGAGTCTGTTGCTCACCCGAAATACATGGGTATCCACCGCCATAGAAGGGTTATTATAAACAACAGAAGAAATGACATTAGCGGTTTTTCTACCTACACCAGGAAGTTTAATAAGATCGTCAATTTTTTCAGGCACAACGCCCCCAAACTCAGTGGTGAGTTTTTTCGCCATACCTACTAAATGCTTAGCTTTGTTATTAGGGTAGCTAACAGAACGAATGTAAGTGAAAACTTCCTCAGAGGTGCTGGCTGCTAATGATTCCGGTTCGGGAAATCGTTCGAATAATGCAGGTGTTACTTGATTAATTCGTTTATCAGTACATTGAGCGGACAATATAACCGCGACTAAAAGTTCGTATGGGTTGGTGTAATTTAACTCGGTCTGAGCATCGGGGTTATGGGTGGAGAAGTAAGCTACAAATTCTCTATATCTCTCTTTCTTTAGCATGTAACAAAGATATTCAAAAACGACATTAAAAAACAAAGTCTCTAATTTTTGTTTAGAGACTTTGTCGAATTACTTTGTTAAGCTTTTTGAGAAATTTAATATATTCTCAATGACCCTAGGGGTTGGTTCTTTAATTAGTTTCTTGAAACCAGACTTTAGTGTTTCTTCGTATATTTCGTCTGTCCTATTTACCATAGTTTCCTGTGTCTCACTTAAGTTAGTATCATGTTCTTTTGTAGTAAAGTATTCGACCATACGCGTTTTGTTTTAGTGATACCTATAAAACGCAAGATAAAATTTTATATTATATAAAATTTAACATTTTTTTACTTTTTTATTTCAATATAGCGTTCAGCCTCGTCAATAGCCGATTTTGCATTAACAATGCCGCCGGATACGCTTATCTCATCTAGATATACTTTCTTAGTCCCTCCTTCGCTCTTAATTTTTACTTTTTCGTCCACCTTGGTCACTGACTTCATGATAATCTCTTTTACTTCTTTTGCAGTAAGTTCTGGATAGTAGGAGCGGATTAATGCAGCTAATCCAGCCACTACCGGTGCGGCCATGCTAGTTCCATCTTGTTGTTTGTATGAAGATCCCGGCATCGTTGAGTTTATTTTTACTCCAGGAGCAAACACGTCAACGGATTTATATCCGTAATTGGAAAAACTTGCTAATAAGTCATCATTCAACTCGGATGACGTTGCCCCCACGGTAATCCAATTGTCTACTTCACCGGTGATTGCATTTAAACTGTCGGTGAAATATTTCATTGGGTAATTCGGTGTCACATCGTTGTTTTCCGAATCATTACCTGCAGCGTGAACTAATAGTACATCTTTTTCCTGCGCGTACTTTATCGCTTCATCTACCGTTTTCTTGTTATATACATAGCCCTTTCCAAAGCTCATATTTATCACCTTTGCGCCGTTGTCGACAGCGTAGCGAATCCCATTGGCAACATCTTTGTCTCGCTCATCCCCGTCAGGAACTAAGCGGACCCCCATTATTTGTACGTTATTCGCGACGCCGTTTATGCCAATTCCGTTCTCGCGCTTAGCACCAATAATACCAGCGACGTGCGTCCCGTGTTCGGCATCTGGCCCTTGGATGTCGGGGTTGCCATAATGGCGTTCTGAGGCATCTTCGTAGTTATCTCCAACGATAGCACGTGAGTTATATTCCTTATTAAGATGGTATTTCACTTGTGCGCTGAAATACTTTACTCCTTCGGCTAAGTCCTTATAAAAATCTTCAAAACTAGTGTCACCTAAACTGCGTTTTATCATCCTTATAGCCATCTTTTGTCGATCGGATATAGCGTTGAATCCGTCGATATCTTCTTTGGTAATATCTTTAGGATCCTTCTTCAAATCCTCGATAATTTTATCAGTCTCTTCTTTTAAGGTGCCGTAGTTTAAATTACCGAAATTAGCTTGGTCGAGTTTTGTTGTGTAATCAGCAACCATCCGTTGATAGGCAACAAATTCACGCCGCTCAGCTTCGCTTAGTGGAGTTGATGGGAGGACAGACATGTATTTAGGCTCATATATTCGTATTTGCCGAGTTACCTCCAAGTTATCATACTGCACATTTTCACCGCTTGCATTTCCGAGAAAATTCCAACCATGAATATCGTCGATATAACCATTATTATCGTCGTCTTTGCCGTTTCCAGGGGTCTCTCCGGCGTTTATCCATATTATATCTTTTAGGTCTTCATGATTATAATCAATTCCCCCGTCTAAAACCCCTACAATTATTTTAGTCGATTTTTTACCTTTTAATTGTTCGTAGGCTTTTTCTGTACTAATACCGCGGACCCCATCTACTGTATAATCTAAGTTGTACCAATTTTGTGGGTTCTTGGCTTCATTCTGTGCATGGCCCAAAAAAGGAAGGATACTGATACCTAATAATGCGTAACGTTTCATTGTACCTGTCATATATGTTTGTTTCGTCTTAAACAAAGATAATGGAACTTATATGCAGTTCTTGTTAAAAAAGTATAAATACGGTTATTTTTGATAAATTTAGATTTAAAGCTAGCCGACATGTTTAAAAAGTGGAACTATATAGTTATTATTGGGGTTATGATAATAACCTCATGTGCTGAAAAAAATGGAGGATCGCTTGTGCGCTGGCCAGATATCGCTGCCCCTCTCGCGACAAAGAAATCGTACACTAGAATTATCCATTCCGATACTGTACAGGATGAATATTAATGGTTGAACGATTATTTCAAAAAGGGGCCGGATTCTTCTTCGGTAATAGCGTATTTGGAAGAAGAAAATAAATATACGACTGGAATGATGGCCGATACTGAAAAGTTACAAGGGGCGCTATTTGAGGAAATGAGGAGCCGTATTAAGGAGAAGGATGAATCTGTTCCCTATTTAAAAAACGGCTATTATTACTATAGTAGAACCGATGAAGGGAAGCAATATTATAAGTTTTGTCGTAAGAGGGGAAGCCTTAGTGGGAAAGAAGAGGTTTTGCTCGACGTCGATGCCATGGCCGAGGGCTATGCTTATTTCTCAGTGGGGGGCTTCTCAGTGAGCCCTGATAATAAGTTGTTAGCCTATGGAGTAGATACCGTTTCACGACGGGAATATACCATCTATGTTAAAAATCTTGAAACGGGAGAACTTCTAGCAGATCAGATGGAACGGACGACGGGAGGGTCAGTATGGGCAAATGACAGCAGAAATTTATTTTATACGTCGCAAAATCCAGTTACCTTGCTAAGCGAAAAAATTATGCGTCATACATTAGGCCAGATAAGTCAAACAGACGTTACAGTGTATCAAGAAGAAGATAAATCCAATTATATTGGGGTTGAAAAATCGAAAAACGGAGCATATATTTTAATTTATTCTGGAGGAACCCTCTCGTCCGAAGTATACTTACTTGACGCGAATACGCCTGATAAACCCTTTAAATCTTTTCAACCTCGTATAAAAGATGTGTTATATAGTGTCATTCCGCTCGCAGATCGTTTTTTAGTTCTTACTAACGACGATGCAAAAAATTTCAAAGTGATGGAATGCCCGTTAGATAGGACCGAGAGAGAGAATTGGAATACCTTCATACCCCACAGAGATGACGTTTTGATTTCTAATTTGGACGAGTTCAAGAATTTTATTGTTATATCTGAACGCAAGAATGGGTTAACACACATGGCAATCCGTTCGCTAGCTGATGATAGTCAACATTATTTAGATTTTGGTGAGACGGCGTACACAGTATATCCAAGTACTAATGTTGAATATGATTCGAATGTTTTACGCTACGGTTATACTTCATTGGTAACCCCTTCATCGACGTTTGATTACAATATGGTGAACAAGAGAAAGGACCTCTTGAAGCAACAAGAGGTAGTGGGAGGATACAAGAAAGAGCACTATATTACTGAACGTTTGTTCGCTACCGGCATGGACGGAACAAAGGTGCCTATTTCGATCGTTTACAAAACGGGTTTTGAAAGGAATGGTCGAGCTCCTCTACTTCTTTATGCTTATGGATCATATGGTTCTTCTATGGATCCGTCTTTTAGTTCTTCTCGTTTAAGTTTATTGGATCGAGGATTTGTTTTCGCCATAGCTCACATTCGGGGCGGAGAAGAAATGGGCCGCCAGTGGTACGAAGACGGTAAAATGCTAAAAAAGAAAAACACATTTATTGATTTTGTTGATTGTGGGAAGTATCTCATTGAACAGGGGTATACCACGTCAACACATTTATATGCACAAGGTGGAAGCGCTGGGGGCTTATTGATTGGAGCGGTTGCGAATATGGCTCCCCAGCTATGGAATGGAATGATTGCAGAAGTCCCATTCGTGGATGTTGTCACAACAATGCTTGATGAAACGATCCCGTTGACGACCAATGAATATGATGAGTGGGGTAATCCCAATGAAAAAGAAGCATATGCATATATGAAGTCGTACTCTCCTTATGAAAATGTTGAGGAAAAAGAATATCCGAATTTACTTGTTACGACAGGATTACACGATAGCCAAGTGCAATATTTTGAACC
>NZ_JABMCQ010000340.1 GCF_013179575.1 Sphingobacterium shayense
TGTTCTTATCCATCAGAAGATGTTTGAAAGTAGATTGTTCTTTGTGGACAAATTGATCGATATGGGCGCCCAAATAATTCTCTGCGATCCACATAGAGCGACCGTAATTGGTCTTAATAATCAAACTAAACTTCGCGGAATTGAAATGACTTCGCCTGACATTAGGGCTGGTGTTTCTTTATTAATTGCTGCGCTTTCTGCTCAAGGAAAGTCTATCATCTATAATATAGATCAAATTGAACGGGGATACCAAGATATTGAAGAACGACTTAAAGCATTAGGTGCGGAAATTAGGCGGGTAGATGCTAAACCGTTGCATTAAACAATTTAGGAGAACGCTAAACGAGTTCTATTGATTTTTTTGACTTAATCTTTTTCAAATTGTTGAAGTAACATTAGTTTTTGATTTTATTTTGGGTTGACTTTATGTCAACCCTTTTTTTTGTTGTCTTTTGTGCTTTTATCGCCTATTGTTTTGGGATTTCTTGTTTATTGTTGGGTATTTGATTGTTGTTTTTGTGTTTTTTTTAACAAAAATGATATTTTCTTGTGTTTTTTGTATATAATTGCATTGTAAATTATAAATATTATGTCAACGGAGCAGAAAAAATCGTTATTTCCTTTTCTTATTATGGTGGCTGTTGTTATTGTCGCCTTTTTTAATCCATCTTTACCTACAAATGCCGATGAATATGTATATAATCCTGCAGATGTAGCTTGGATGCTAACCTCTACAGCCTTGGTTTTGATAATGACACCGGGCCTAGCTTATTTTTATGGAGGTATGGTTAAGAAAAAGAATGTAATCTCTACAATGTTACAAAGTTTCATTTGCATGGCTGTTATAGCCGTTATTTGGATTGTCTTTGGATTCAGTTTAGTGTTTGGGGATTCTATTTACGGATTTATAGGTAATCCTGCTAGTTTTTTTATGTTCAA
>NZ_JABMCQ010000341.1 GCF_013179575.1 Sphingobacterium shayense
GAGTTCTACTGTCCCCATATAATGTGAAGGGCAAATAGCGTTTCTAGCTAAAGTTGGATTGGAATTTTTATAAAACCCATATAGATAGTCCGCGGCCTTGATAGCTATATTTAATAATTGCTTTTCACCGGTAACCCGGTAATGTATGCATGCAGCGGTCATTAAATGTCCGATATTATAGGATTCGAAACTCAGGCGATCTTGAAACTCAATATTTTCACCAGAATTACGCTGGTCAATCGTTGCTTTGGTATAAATATAACCATCAGCACGTTGCGCTTTTGCAATTACAGGTATAACTTGATTAATCATCGATAATAACTTGGCATCTTTGGTTTGTGCGTACAACGCACACACAGCCTCCAGCGTTTTATAAAAATCACCATCGTGAAACGAGGGCCCCTGATGTTCCCCCTGTTCAAGACCTGCGGCTATCTCAAAGTTACGATAAGCATGACTGATATCTGCACTCGTATAGACTTCCCACAACCGAGGAACCATATGATTATAACAAGTTGTCGTCCGATCAGCCCAAAAACCTTTTGTCCATGACACATCACCAAGGTCTATACCGGCGGTGACCGCATGAGGGCTTTTGCTCGTATTGGTAAGTGCTTTTTCTTGCGCGTTAACAGCTGTAAATACTGATATTGCAGTGCATAACGCTGTAATTCTCCTGATACCTTTCATTTGTTTCATTTCCATCAATGATCGTTTCCTAATTTCCTTGTCCATAACGAACAATCTCTACCTTTCCCTGTAACCCGGCCGGTTGCATCTCTTTCAAAAATTTTGACGGTGCGGTCGTCTTCACTTGTGGTGCGGCAACTTCTACCTCACGTTCATAACCGAAACGGTTGCCCCAAGTATTGTACACCTTTATTTCTAGTTTATTTTCGCCTACTTTCAGCCCTGTTTTCAAATCAATTTCAAAAGGT
>NZ_JABMCQ010000342.1 GCF_013179575.1 Sphingobacterium shayense
CAGTCATATAAATCGCTGTTCCGGCCAGCGGAAGCGATCCCTGTCCGCCGGCTAGACGATCGCGGATTTCTCCACCAGATCCGGTCGCAGCACCGGCAAAAGGCTCAACGGTGGTTGGGAAGTTATGTGTTTCGGCTTTTAATGAAATTACCGAATCAAATTCTTTTTCTTGATAATAGTCGGGCTTGTCAGCAGTTTTTGGTGCGAACTGCGTAACTTTCGGTCCCTTAATAAATGCAACGTTATCTTTATACGCTGAAACAATTCCATTAGGATTTACTTCTGATGTTTTTTTAATTAGCTTAAATAATGAGGTTGGTTGCTGCTGGCCATCAATGACGAACGTTCCGTTGAATATTTTATGTCGACAATGCTCGGAATTTGCTTGAGAAAAAGCGAAAACTTCAGAATCTGTTAATTTACGTTTTAATTTCGTCGATAGCTCGTTCAAATACGTGACCTCTTCGGTACTTAGCGCCAAGCCTTCTTTTTTGTTATATTGGGCTATATCATCAACTTCTAAAATAGGCTCCGGATTTATTTTAACAGAAAAAATTTCCTGCGTCAGGGCTACAAATTTTTGAGAAATCATCGGATCGAATTCTGTAAAATCTGCTGGGACGCTATAGAATTCTTCGATTCTGATAATTCCTTGAATACCCATGTTTTGGGTAATTTCTACTGCATTCGTGCTCCAAGGTGTTATCATGGCAGCACGTGGCCCTACGAAATGATCGTTAAGAGTTTGCTCTGAAAGTTTTTTTGAATTTCCAAAGAGCCAATTAAGTTTAGCTGTGTCTTCTTGAGAGAGCTCTTGTTGGGTTTGCACACCGTAAACGATGTTGCTAGGGTTCACGAAGAAATGAATCATTATAACTGTATATTATTGA
>NZ_JABMCQ010000343.1 GCF_013179575.1 Sphingobacterium shayense
CGACTTTCCAGAGCGAAGCTAGTCGTTACCTCTAGAATACATTGCGCATTGCCCTGCCTTGCGATGGGCACACCGGTTATATTTTTAAATGGCGGCTTTGAGGGATTTGGGAATCGGTTTAACAGTCGTTTCGAAGGGCTTATCGATTTTTTTAACCGTGTGGATATCAGTGAGGAAGGTGAGATTTCCAACAATTTTGGCTTAAAAGGTAAGATCGAAGTCGGCAGTCTGCCTGTAAATAAGACGCGTCACGTCCCGTATGCAGAGGCTTTAACGAGTAGGTGCCAGGAGTTTATAAACAATGTGGAAATAAAGAATTTGTAATTTAATAACTAGGTTAAAATGGGTAAAAAACTGATTCTTTTTACAAGGCGATTCCCTTATCATACCACTGAGGCCTTTATCGAGTCGGAAATCAAGTTTCTAGCTAGTCGGTTTCAAGAGATCGTTATCTTTCCAACCGAGGTCGCTTCGTTTAAGCGCTCCTTGCCTAAAAATGTACGTGTTTCGACTGCATTTGCTAGCAAATATAAGCATCGAAAGAGGCGTCTGTTGCGAGCTTTGTTCTCTTCTAAATTCTATAAAGCCTTAGCTCAACATAAAAAATTTTCAGGCAGTACTTCGGGGTTGAAAGTATTAGCTAAATATATGGCTACTTACCTGAGTTACTATGATTTCTTTATGAATAATAGAGACATTCAGGATGCCGAGGTATTCTACTGCTACTGGTTAAATGAGGCGCCATTAGCGCTCACTGAAGTGAGAAAGCAACGAAAGATCAATGCGAAGATTATTGCCCGAGCCCACAGATATGATATTTACGAAGACCTGGATTCTACGCAGCTTTTTTGGCCTTATAGGCTAAAGACGATTGAACAGATCGAT
>NZ_JABMCQ010000344.1 GCF_013179575.1 Sphingobacterium shayense
ACCGCACAAGATTATAGGGAAGGTTAGTGCAGCAGACTCCGTGAAATTTAACCATTTGCTTATCGACCTTTTCCAAAACATGCAAAAGGACGCGAGGGGAGAGTACAAAAAAGTTGGAAAGGGTGAGGTCTACCTAGGGGCATATCAAGAAAATAGTTTTGATAAATTAGGAATTCAAAAGGACGTGATTGTGGGATCTGGGAATAATGAATCTATTGCTTGGAACCATCGCGCCTTTAAAGATGGTGATAGTTACTTTCTTTCTAATCAAGATAGTGTAACCCGTAAACATAGCTTTTCTTTTCGTACTAGCAGTCCTTACTGTTATCTATACGATGCGCAAGTGGATCGTTTAACTCCACTCGCTTCCAGTCAAAAAGATGGTAGGACCATTGTTGAACTTTCGTTTCTGGAACACCAGGCATTCTTTGTTTTGTTTAGTGAAAACCAGGTGGAGCTACCGTTATGGAAACCTGTGGAGACCATGCCTTTATCTGGGCAGTGGGAACTGGAGTTGGACGGTGTGGATCTTGACCCACTTTCATTTAAAGAACCGTTGTTTTGGACGAGTGTTCTTCAAGGTGAGCATCGTTATCACTCAGGAACGGGGACTTATAGCACACGGTTTACGTTCGATGAACTTAAAGCCGACCAGCGGCTTTCCCTTCGCCTTGGTCAACTTGAATGTATGGCTGAGGTGATCTTAAATGGTACTCCTCAAGGAGTAATTTGGGCAAAACCTTTTGAAATTGATTTGAAAACAGGGCTGAAAGTAGGCGAAAATAAACTAGAAATAAAGGTGTACAATACTTGGGGCAACCGTTTCGGTTATGAACGTGAGGTAGAAGTTGCCGCACCACAAGTG
>NZ_JABMCQ010000345.1 GCF_013179575.1 Sphingobacterium shayense
GGAACGGCGCGCGCTAACCTCACGTATAATTATTTTCAACATGAGTGGGCTGTTCAAGTGATGACTGGGACAGTTCCGGTGTATGATCCTGCTACCGGCGATAAAATTCCAACAGATGGTAACCCCTATTATCCGTATAAATTAGCGAGCGATCAAATAATTACCGACACGTTGTTACATGAAACAGGGCACTATGATCCAAGAGTAGCTATTAAACTTGGCACAACGAGCAATAAGGACTATTTCGATATTGACGATCGCGATAGTGTAAAGACTTATAAATACTACGGTGGTAACTTTGCTAATACGACTGGTTCTATCGGGATAGCACCTTCATTTTACGGACGAAATAAGTCGTCGACATTTTCCGGTACAGAGCACGATGGTATCGGTCGTTGGATTTACAGGGACGATGCCCCCTATATCTTGACTACATATGCGGAGCTTCAATTCTGCCTGGCGGAGACCTATTGGAAGATGGGGCAGAAATCCCAGGCGTTTCAAGCGTTCAAAAATGGTGTCGCTGCAGACATGGAAACCTCGGCGCGGTATATCTATCCAGGAAAAGAGGGAAGCCCAACAGGAGGCGATAAAATAACCAAAGATGTATTTAACAACCTAGCTGCGGAATACCTAAATGGGCCCTATGTTGGGAATTTAGCTGATCTTACGTTATCGCATATTATGATGCAGAAATGGGTTGCATTGTATCCTTGGGGAGCTCCCGAAGCGTGGGTAGATTTACGTAAATATCATTACGATATTGCGTATTCAGGAGATTTTCCTTCGGACGCGAATGGTTGGGTGCAAGCATTGATCGAGCAAAAGCCTGATACTGATCC
>NZ_JABMCQ010000346.1 GCF_013179575.1 Sphingobacterium shayense
GTATATCGCTAACATCGAGTTATCATCGTTTAGGGCGTGGACTACCAGGGTATCTAATCCTGTTTGATCCCCACGCTTTCGTGCATCAGCGTCAATAATCGTTTAGACAGCTGCCTTCGCAATCGGTGTTCTGAGACATATCTATGCATTTCACCGCTACTTGTCTCATTCCGCCATCTTCAGCGATATTCAAGCCCATCAGTATCAAGAGCACTGCGACAGTTGAGCTGCCGTATTTCACTCCTGACTTAACAGGCCGCCTACGCACCCTTTAAACCCAATAAATCCGGATAACGCTCGGATCCTCCGTATTACCGCGGCTGCTGGCACGGAGTTAGCCGATCCTTATTCTTCTAGTACATTCAGCTCGGTACACGTACCAAGGGTTATTCCTAGACAAAAGCAGTTTACAACCCGTAGGGCAGTCATCCTGCACGCGGCATGGCTGGTTCAGAGTTGCCTCCATTGACCAATATTCCTTACTGCTGCCTCCCGTAGGAGTCTGGTCCGTGTCTCAGTACCAGTGTGGGGGATTCTCCTCTCAGAGCCCCTAGACATCGTAGCCTTGGTGAGCCGTTACCTCTCCAACTAGCTAATGTCACGCGAGCCCATCCATATCCTATAAATATTTGATTACCAAATGATGCCATCCGGTAATGTTATGCGGTGTTAATCCGGATTTCTCCGGGCTATCCCCCTGATATGGGTAGGTTGCTCACGCGTTACGCACCCGTGCGCCACTCTCATTCAGC
>NZ_JABMCQ010000347.1 GCF_013179575.1 Sphingobacterium shayense
GATAGTACAGCAAAGCTTCGGCGGCGCTGATAGTGCAGGTAATCAGACTTCCAAGAAAACCCGCTAAGCTTCAGGTTATAAAAACCCGTACCGTAAACCGACACAGGTAGTCGAGGAGAGAATCCTAAGGTGCTCGAGTGAATCATGGCTAAGGAACTCGGCAAAATGGCCCTGTAACTTCGGGAGAAGGGGCGCTTCCTCTATGCAAATAGAGAAGCCGCAGTGAAAAGGCCCAGGCGACTGTTTAGCAAAAACATATGGCTTTGCGAAATCGAAAGATGAGGTATAAGGCCTGACACCTGCCCGGTGCTGGAAGGTTAAGAGGGGATGTCAGCCGCAAGGCGAAGCATTGAATCGAAGCCCCAGTAAACGGCGGCCGTAACTATAACGGTCCTAAGGTAGCGAAATTCCTTGTCGGGTAAGTTCCGACCTGCACGAATGGTGTAACGATCTGGGCGCTGTCTCAGCCATGAGCTCGGTGAAATTGTGGTACCGGTGAAGACGCCGGTTACCCGCAACGGGACGGAAAGACCCCATGAACCTTCACTATAGCTTAACATTGAAATTGGGTGCCTAATGTGTAGGATAGGCGGGAGATGTTGAAGCGTGTTCGCTAGGATGCGTGGAATCAACCTTGAAATACCGCCCTTTAGGTATTCGGTTTCTAACTCGATTATGTCGAGGACATTGTTTGGTGGGTAGTTTGACTGGGGTGGTCGCCTCCAAAAAGGTAACGGAGGCTTTCAAAGG
>NZ_JABMCQ010000348.1 GCF_013179575.1 Sphingobacterium shayense
TATGGCTGCCTTTGTCTTCCATCCTATATTGCTATAAAACTTCCGACATTCTGTTGTCTTCTCTTGTTAATCTTTCTTTCAATATGTCAAAGAACTCTTTACATCAGCTATAAACCGTATCCTTATAGATACTACCGATGAATGTGGAGAATAACGGATTCGAACCGTTGACCCCCTGCGTGCAAGGCAGGTGCTCTAGCCAGCTGAGCTAATTCCCCTTAGTTTGGTGTAGTCCCGAGCAGATTTGAACTGCTGACCCCTACATTATCAGTGTAGTGCTCTAACCAACTGAGCTACGGGACTAGCTTTTTATTCCTCTTCTTCGGTAACCACAACCCCTATCCAGGGAGGGCACTTTCTTCTGTAAATGCTTTTTTTCTTCTTATGATCATGAATGTGCGTAACGAGTGTCTATTCAAACACTCTAGAAAGGAGGTATTCCAGCCGCACCTTCCGGTACGGCTACCTTGTTACGACTTAGCCCCAATTATCGGTTTTGCCCTAACACGCTCCTTGCGGTTACATGCTTTAGGCACCCCCAACTTTCATGGCTTGACGGGCGGTGTGTACAAGGCCCGGGAACGTATTCACCGCGTCATTGCTGATACGCGATTACTAGCGAATCCAACTTCACGGGGTCGAGTTGCAGACCCCGATCCGAACTGTGAATGGCTTTTAGAGATTAGCATGACATTGCTGTCTAGCTGCCCGCTGTACCATCCATTGTAG
>NZ_JABMCQ010000349.1 GCF_013179575.1 Sphingobacterium shayense
CGATATGGACAAAGCCTAACCCTCCAAGAAGCCCACCTAATACGTAACTCACCATAATCGTCAGTAATAAGTGAAATTTATCAACCATAGCCTTGTCTTGCCTATTTTTCTTTTTGCTAAACAGAGAAACAAGTATAGCGAGATCAGTGGTTAGCCCCGTTAAATGTGTTGTCTTAACGACCGAATTGGATATACTCGCGGTTAATCCATTCTGCAATCCCATAGCAAACAATAAAAATGCAACTAAATACTCAGTTTCCTGCAGAGAGTTTTCGTAGAAAAAATCCAAGTATATTCCGACATATAGAACGCTTAGGAATTCCAGTAAGATGGGTACAGCGTGAGCGAAATATTGACTCCATCTGCTTTTTCCGTGAATGATGAGAAAATTTGAAAGGAAACTACCAATAAAAAATGAAGATATCCAAAGCAAGACAACAGCACCTTGGTACCAGTTTCCCTTACTAATCTCCTGAGCGAATACAGCATAGTAGCCAGTAATGTTTGAGGTAAACGCAAAAAAGACGATTACTGAAGCTACGTTCAACATACCTGCAGAAAATGCAGTGAGGGCGCCCAGCTTCAAATTATCGCCAAGCGTACGGTGCGTACTATACTTCCTTAGCATATATTTCTTTTGTTTCCTTTTTATTGTCTCGTTCTAGAACGATTTCCATGATACCCTTTACCTGAAGATCAAAATTCAGGTGGAGAA
>NZ_JABMCQ010000035.1 GCF_013179575.1 Sphingobacterium shayense
CCTAAAAGTAAAACATATGTCTATGGAGCAACAATTAATTAAGCGTAGCGATAATTCCTGTGAACTCTGCACCGCTACCGGGAGTCTGTCTGTCTACACAGTACCACCAGCGGATATACAGAACATTGATAATGCCGTATTAGTATGTAAAACGTGTCTAGATCAGATTGAAAAACGAGAACAATTAGATGTTATTCATTGGAAAGTCCTAAGCGACACTATGTGGTCCGAACACTCGGCGGTTCAGGTTGTAGCATGGCGTATGTTAAGTCGTCTCCGCAACGAAAGTTGGGCTGCGGACAATCTTGATATTCTCTATCTTGACGAAGAAAATCTAGAATGGGCAAAGAGAACTGGCGATCATGAGCAAGATGGAACGGTGGAATTTCATCAAGATAGTAATGGTACACGTCTTTACGAAGGCGACTCTGTTGTATTAATAAAAACATTAGATGTTAAAGGTTCATCGTTATCAGCAAAACTTGGCACCGTCGTCAAAAACATTCGACTAGTTCCAGACAACAGTGAGCAAATCGAGGGAAAAGTAGAGGGACAAACAATCGTAATATTAACCAAGTATTTACGCAAAGGATAGTTTTTGGAAAGCTTGTTCTTGTCTGTGAATTACAATTATTTTTTTTCAATGGATATTAATTATCTAAGGTCCATTGAAAGAAATTTCCCTGGGCGATCATCACTTGATCTCGATATTCAAATTCGAAATCGACGTAATCATTATTTGCAGCGGTAATATCTGAGCAGCAATACCGTCGGCTAATCCGAAAATTCACACGGAAACATCCTTTATATAGCTCCTTGTTGTATTCAAACTTAGCAATATTCAAATCCACGATTTCTGGACCACCCTCCGTTTCGGACAGCGAATTCACTAAACTAGATTTTAAATGTTCTAACTGTTGGTGTCCCATTATTTCTAGAATACTCTTTGGGTTGTTCTGGATATCGTTAAAAACGAAACTTGGAATTACGATCTTAATCTCTATTAGTTGAGCGGTACTCATATTTTAGTGTCTTTTGTATTGTTTTTACGCTTGAAAAATATTTAACTAAGTATAGCTCCCTCTCCTGTTTATCTACTCCAAAGAAGGACGATAATGCGTCAAAAACACAATATTCTACGTAAATAAGTGGAAAACGATCAAGTCCTTTATCAAAGGTAATTCGGTGATGGTCGTAACCAATTACAAATGGGTTTCGAGCGTCTCTACGGAACATAATTTGAGGAACTAATTTCTCAAATCGGTCTTCCCATATACCTATAAATGACAATACGAATTGTTCAAGGAGCTGCTTCTTTATCTGCATTGTTAAATTACATGAAATTGATTTTCTATTTGTATAACAATAGATTATACCCCCTGATAAATATGCCCTTCCCGTCCCCTTCTTCAATTCCACCGACCAGCGTTTACCGAAAACTACCAGCTCATCATATTTTTTGCTATGATGAGCAAGAACATATCTGTCTTTATGTATATTACGAATAGTCCAACGCACTTCGTCTTTTGATAATGTACAGGGAACAGATATAACTTTCTCGTCCTTTGTCCACAAATGAATCTCAACTTCCGAAACTCCAGACACAAATACCTCGACATCGTGTCCATCAACATGCCAAATCATGCCGTAAATTACATAATTTAAAAGCTTTTTGGGAATATTGCTATTAGCTTTTTTTTAATCCAGAATTGCTATGTTTGCATAAACAACATAAAAACTATTTGTATGAAAAAATTTCTTGCTATCGCCGCAGTATTCGCGGCTACAGGAAGTTGTTTAATTGCACAGGAAAAACCAGCAATTAACTTGTCATATATGGACACAACCGTCCGAGCACAAGATGACTTCTATAACTATGTTAACGGAAACTGGATGAAAACCGTTGAGATTCCGTCTGATAAGGCGCGTTGGGGTTCATTTGACGAACTACGTGAACATACCGATGAGGCAGTATTAAAAATACTTAAGGAATCACTTGATAACACGCACCAAAAAGGTTCCGATGGACAAAAAATTGCAGATCTATATAAATCCTTCGTTGATTTCGACCAGCGCAATAATTTGGGAACCTCACCTATAAAAACGTATCTAGAAAAAATTGATGGCATTAAAAACGTCAATGAACTTTATAATTACCTTCTTGAAGTAGGTCCAACGGGCGGAAACCCATTTTTTGGTGCTTATGTCTATGCACACATGAAAAATAGCGATATTAACGCTGTTTATCTGGGTGGAGGTGATCTAGGGTTAGGCCGCTCCTATTACCAAAAGGTTGATGATAAAAACACGGAAACACTAGGTCAATACGCAAATTTTATTTCAACTTTGTATAGCAAAATCGATCAACGTACGCGCGACTTAAAAGGACCTAAAATTGTAGCGTTTGAAAAAGACTTAGCGTCCTATCTAAAAACAATTGAAGAGTCCCGCGACGCTCAAAAACGCTATAATCCTGTAGCTGTAAAAGATTTAGGTAAGCTTGTGAAAAATATCGATGTCGCTAAATATATTAAAGCGCTTGGCTTCACCGCAGACACTGTTATTATCGGTGAATTAAAATACTATCAAAACCTAGACAAGATAATTAATAAAGAAAATCTACCTCAAATCAAAGAGTTTTTGAAGTTCAATGTCATGAACGATGCCACCGGGTATTTGACAAAGGAATTGGATGAGCTTTCATTCGATTTCTATGGGCGCACATTACGAGGACAAAAGGAACAACGTAGCTTAGATAAGCGAGGATTAGAATTTGTAAATGGTTCTGCAGGAGAATTACTAGGTAAACTTTATGTCGAAGAAAATTTCCCACCAGAGGCAAAAGCAGCGTGCGAAGAAATGGTTCAATATTTGGTAAAATCATTTAACATGCACATCACACATCTAGATTGGATGTCGGACGATACGAAAACAAAAGCCCTCGAGAAACTTTCGAAATTCAAAGTAAAAATAGGCTACCCAGATAAATGGAAAGATTATTCAAAATTGGAAGTTGGTAATTCGTTATTTGAAAATGTAAAACGGCTTCAATTATGGTCATTTCAGCAGAATCTTGAAAAGCAAGGAAAGCCAGTGGACAAATCTGAATGGGGTATGACACCACAAACTGTAAATGCGTATTACAGCCCGCTATTTAACGAGATCGTTTTTCCTGCAGCGATCCTTCAACCACCATTCTATGACTATAAGGCCGATGCAGCAGTAAATTTTGGAGGAATCGGCGCGGTAATTGGCCACGAACTATCACACGGGTTCGATGATTCTGGTTCTCAATACGATGGAAACGGGAATTTAAATAACTGGTGGACTCCTGAAGACAAAGAGAAATTCGATAAAGCCGCCAACGCATTAGTCGCACAGTTCGAAGCATACCAACCTGTTCCTGGTATATTTGTTAATGGAAGATTTACCTTAGGCGAAAACATAGGCGACCTTGGCGGTTCTTCGGTTGCTTTTGATGCGCTACAGATGTATATTAAAGAAAAAGGCAATCCCGGCTTGATCGATGGATTCACTCCTGAACAACGTTTTTTCCTTTCTTGGGCTACAATTTGGAGAACAAAAACAACGGATGAATTTGTCGTCAATCAGGTTAAAACAGATCCACACTCGCCAGCACAATATCGTGCGGTCGCGCCGATTATCAATTTGGATGCTTTCCACGAGGCATTCGACATCAAAGTCGGTGACAAGCTATACAAGTCAAAAGAGGAACGTATTAAAATATGGTAATCTAGATTATGACATAAAAAAGGTGCAAAATTTGCACCTTTTTTTAGATTGTTATCTATATTGTGCGTTCGTAACCAGGTTTATCCATCAAATGATCAAGAGAATATTTTCCAGATCCCAATACTAAAAAAGCGCATAATAGAATTAGAACAGCTAGCGACAGCCAAAATTCGGAATTTAAATAGCTAAATCCATTGGTTATATTCACGAAAAACACAGCGCCTATAAGAATAGGGATCTGTAGCAGAGCAGCAAATCGAGTTTTCAAGCCTAAAATAATAAATAAACCGCCGACGAGATGCGCAAACACCACATAATGAACGGCGGACCATATCGACAGCTGAAAATTCGTCTGTCGGAACAATTCTGCAACGGCCTCCCTATCGTTGACAAAGCCCACACCCTTTGCAAATATTATAATACCAAGTGCAATACGCAAAATGTCGATCCATTTCGGATGATGCGTATCCCCCCAATGTTCAACTTTTTGGACTAAGTTCATGTTTACCTCCTTTTTAAATTGGTTAAAAGTATCAATATATTAGTTTATTCAAAATATTGATTACTAAGTTTATATATTCTGTAAACAGCAAAAATCGTGCTCAAATGCTATTAAAAACAAAAATGCCGGTATTCCTAAGGATACCGGCATTTTACATTTATAAAGTAAAATACTGTTTAATGTTTAACAGCCATCTCATCTACATAGTCTTCATTTTCTTCATAATCCGCTACAATCAGTTCATTATAGTCAACCTTTTTTCCGCTACCAAAACGTCTACCTAGACTATCAAAGATAGAGTAAACAACAGGTACGACCACTAATGTCAAGAATAACGAGGACAATAGACCGCCTATAATCACAATGGCAAGCCCTCTGTTCATATCTGCGCCATCACCAGTCGCAAGAGCGATTGGGAGCATCCCGATTACCATGGCGATCGTTGTCATCAAAATCGGACGAAAACGAGCGTGATTAGCGGCTACCAATGCGTCATATGTATTTGCACCATTTTCTTTTTGGTGATTAGCAAAATCAACCAGCATAATCGCATTCTTAGCTACCAGACCAATCAACATAATAATACCCAAAATTGTAAAAATATTTAGTGTTTGGTTCGCCAACGCAAGGGCCAATAATGCACCAATAAATGACAACGGAATAGAAAATAGTACAACGAACGGAGTGACAAAATTATCATACAAAGCAACCATTACCAAATACACTAATATGATAGATGCAAGTAATGCAACCCCTAAAGTACCGAAACCTTCTTGTTGGTTTTCCATATTTCCACCCCATTTATAAGACACACCTGGCTTCAATTGTACTTTTTCAAACTCAGTCTGCCATTCCGAGGCTACTGTACCAGCTGGACGCCCTACCACCTGTGCCTGAACCGAAACGGAAGGTGATTTATCCCTACGTTCGAGTAAAGTTGGTCCAGATGTATAAGAAACATCCGCAAATTGATCTAAACGTAGTGCTTGACCGTTACTATTTAGGAATTTTAGTGATTTAACATCGTCGATATTACCTCTCCCGCCTTCCTCAAAACGAATATTAATGTCATATTCAGTGTCTCCCGCACGGAACTTTGTATCAGTGTTACCTGAGAATGCTGTTTGCATGGTCATCCCAACAGTTGCAACATCCAGTCCTAAAGAGTTCATCTTATCTCTATCGACTTGAACGGATATCTCTGGATTACCATCCTCCGAGGTCAACTTAACCTCAGTTGCACCTGGAACCTTCTTCAACAAAACCTCAAATTGTCTGGCAGTCTCTAATGCATCAGCCTGCGAAGATCCAATTACAGTCAGCGTCAATGGGGCTTGTTCAGCTCCCATAATACCCATATTTACTGTTTTTACCTTCGCTCCGACTAAGATACCTTCCATCTCGCGTTTTAGTTTTGCAGAGTAAACCTTAGTAGGTTCCGTTTTATTATAACCATCTTTTAAGATAATATGAATCTCTGCTTTATATTTAGTGCCCGATGTGTTGAATGTACCGTCGGATGCCTGCCCCACAGTAGTTATTAATCTTTCAATCTCGGGTTTTTTCTCAAGAACGGCTTCCGCCCGTTGCGTCATAAAATTCGTTTGTTCAAGCGAAGCATCCTTGTTCATTTCAATCTGGATATAAAATTCGCCCTTATCATTTCCAGGAAAAAAGTCCGAACCAATATACCCTTTGCCCACAAGCATGAACGATAACACTAGTAACACAATTGAAATTAACAACGTGAGAACCTTATTCAATCGCGTTTTTAATGACCACTTCAATAGACCTGAAATGCCGTCAGTTAATTTGGTTAATCCAGCTTCAAAGCCATGAAGTATACGTCCGAAAAAAGTGTGTTTATCAATATGCGAAAGTTTTCCTAAACGAGAGTACATCCATGGGACCACAGTAAAGGATACTAAGAGAGAAAGTAACGTTGAAATCATTACCGTAACACAAAACTGACGAAGGATGTCTGACACCAAACCGGAGGACAACGCTATCGGAAGGAATACGACCACGATAACCAATGTAATCGCAGATACAGTGAACCCAATCTCTTTAGCTCCATCAAACGCTGCACGAACTTTATTTTTACCCATCTCCATATGACGGTGAATATTCTCGATTACAACGATAGCGTCATCCACCAAGATACCTACAACAAGAGATAATCCTAACAATGACATCAGATTCAGGGTATAACCTAATATATTCAAAAAGATAAATGTTGCTATTAATGACAGCGGAATTGCAACTACCGCAATAAAAGCGTCACGTATACTATGCAAGAAGAACAACATTATGAAAGCCACAAGAGCTATCGCTATCATCAAGTCATGCACTACGTTGTCTGCTGCAGTTAAAGTATACTCTGTCGTATCATTAGCGATTTCTATTTTAACGCCTTGTTGTGCATAATCCTGTTCTACAGTCTGCATTATACCTTGAACGGATTCTGAAACTTCCACCGCATTTGCATCAGACTGTTTAAAAACCTGCAACATAATCGTATTCGACCTATCGATACGAGAAATCTTTTCGACATCCTTGATACCATCTTGAACATCTGCAACGTCACTCAAGCGTATTTGTGCCCCTGTTGGCGTTGTAATGGGTAAGTTACGCAGTTGATCAATTGAGGCAAATTTCCCAGATAATCTGAGTGTCGTCTGGTTGTCTCTCGTCTTTACGTTTCCAGTAGGAAAATCTAGATTGGATGCGGCGATTGTTTGTTGCAATTGCACAATTGACAATCCGTATCCTTCTAATTTTTCGGGATTTGCGCTGACTTGAATTTCGCGTTCTTCCCCTCCAACCATATCGACTTTCGCAACTCCATTTATCCTGGCAAACACTGGCTGAATCTTCTGATCTAGCAAATCGTAAAGCTCTTTTTCAGTCAAATCGGACGTAACCGACAAGTTCATAATCGCGATATCATCAAGTGAGAACTTGGAAAGAGCCGGCGTCTCAACATCCTCTGGCAGTTCGTTCACAACAGCATTAATTTTCCGCTGCGCGTCGGTGAGTAAGAAATTTACATCCGCCCCCGTGTTCAGCGTAATCATCACGACAGAAACAGATTCCATAGATTTGGATTCTATTTTCTTTACGTTTTCCAATGAAGCAACAGCATCCTCGATGACTTTCGTCACAGACGTTTCAACCTCCGAAGGAGCAGCCCCAGGATATACTGTTTGTACCGTAATAACATTTACCTCAAACTTTGGAATCAGTTCGTAGCCCATTTGGGTATACGAAAAGACACCACCAAGTGTAAGAATAATAAATAGTACTATAATTATACTTGGTCTTTTTATGGATATTTCAGATATTTTCATCTATAAGAATTCAATATTTTACTTAATAATTTCTACAGGAGTACCGTCCACCAGGTTTATTTGACCCGAAGTTATCACTTGTTCTCCTTCTTCTAATCCTGATATTATTTCAACATTATCACCAAAGCTCCTTCCAGAAACTACGGTCTTTAACACCGCTTTACCATCGGAAACCGCAAATACATTATTGGAACTAACACTTCCGACAAATGCATTTCGGGGTACAACCAGAGCTCTGACTGCAGCCTCGCTACCAAAATATGCTGTTCCATACATCCCAGCACGTAGATCGTTGTTTGGATTATTTTTTATCTCTAGTTCAACAGGAAAATTTAAACTTCCATCAGCCTTAGGCGCAATAAAAGTGATAGTTCCTTTAAACTCTTTATCGGAAAGTACTGTAGACTCTACTTTAACAACTTGTCCAAGCTTTAAGGAGCCTATATTCTTTTCATCCACATTGACCATAAGCTTTAATGTTGAAACATTCACTATTTCAAACATTTCCGTACCTGGGCTTACATAGCTTCCTGGTTCAATACTACGTTTATTAACAATTCCTGCAAACGAAGCGGAAACATTGACGTCGGAAGCCGAAATTTGTGCGGTTTTCAGATTGTTACTCGCGTTTTCAAGTTGTAATTTCACTTGATCGAGCTGTTGTTTTGTAACACCTCCTGTAGAATATGCGTTTTCAAAACGAGCCACTTCTGCTTTCGCATTTTCGTACGTTGCTTTCATATTGGCAACATTAACGTTCTGTTTATCTCCGTTCACTATAGCTAGAGTTTGTCCAGCGCGAACAAATGATCCTTCGTCAACTAAAACTCGGGTTACTTTACCAGCAGCTTCTGCAGCTAATTTTACTTCTTGTTTGGGTGCAAACACACCATTCGTAACATATTGTGCATTCACCTCGCGAACGCTGGCGGAATCAATACGCACAGCGACTGATGAGTTTTGGATGGCGACAACTGCCGTCTGTTCCTCATTTTTCGTCTTGTTTTTATCCAAAATATAAAAGATACCTGCGAAAGCAGCAGCAACAATAAGTACTGTAATTATCAGACGTTTCATATATAGTTAGTTATTCGTTTACTAAAGATTTTAAGTTTCCGTTCGATTTAATAAGTTGAATTTCTGCAACCTTATAGTTTAATAAAGATGTATTCAAGTTGTTCTGAGCGTCAGCGTAAGCATTTTCCGCATCCAGCAGATCCGTTAAGGTTGCAAGCCCATTACGATAATTATTTTGAGTATCTTCTAAAACTTCGTTAGCCAACTCTACATTCCGCCTGTTAGCGTCAACTGTTAAAATGCTGTTTTTTATCTGTGCTTTGGCATTTTCACTTGCCAAATCTAACGCAAGCTTCGTATCATCAAAATCAATTTTCGCTTTTTTAATCTCGATCTCAGCTTGGTTAATTTTCGACTTGGTCTGCCCACCGTTAAAAATTGGGATCGTAAGGTTTAAACCTATTGCTGAAAAGACAGACGTGTTCGCATTGCTGCTAAAAATTGGAATAGTTTCTCCAAAGCCAGTATATCCTATATTCCCTGAAAATGAGAGCGAGGGATAATACGCTGATATCATTGATTTTTTATTTAGTTCCAAAAGTTCAATTTGCTTTTGCAACACAGCAACTTCCGTTCTGCGAGTTACATCACTCGTTTCTAAAGATATAGCTGGATTTATCTCAAATGTCCCTTCAGGAAAAGTTATGTCATCAGTAATATTCATCCCAATAGCAAACTTCAACGCATTTTCCCGTAATTCTAATGCATTTAGAAGTTGTTGTTTTTGTGCGAGTAAATTGTTTATTGCTACCGAGGTACGGTCCAAGTCAATTTGTTTCATCAAACCCGCTTCGACCATCCCTTTCAAGACTCCTTGTGTCTTCTGCGTGTTTTCTAAATTATCGTCGAGCGTTTCAAGTTGTAGCTGTGACTGATAAACTTCGTAGTAAGCATTAGCAACTTTTTCGATCAACTGTTCATCAGACAACTGGTTATTTATCTGATAAAATTCTCTTGTCGTACGAGCAGCTTTCAACCCGGTAAATAGAGATTGATTAAATATCTGCTGACTTACTTGCAGATTAGCTGTTCCCTGCCACGGTTGACCAAACTTCATGATCATCGTCGTGGTTTCGCCGGTTTCCGTAGTCATTGTGATCGCATTTTTCTGAATCAACGGATTATACGTCAAACTACCTGTACCACTAATTTGGGGTAGCGCCCCCGCGCGAACCTCATCGATCATATACTGTGCATTTTCGATGTCCAATTTTGATTTTTTAGCTTCGGCTTTGTTTTCTAAAGCAAACTTGACAGCTTCTTGAAGCGTCAATGTTTCTTGTGCATGCGATTGTGCTACGTTAAATAACAAACCGGCGGTTAACACACTCAAAAATTTAAATTTCATTTTTGACAAGATTATCTGTTTTACGAATTCTTACTAATTAATTTATTTGAAAAGATGAACCGAATCGCCAACTTTTGACTCGCTAATATGCTATCCACATTAATTGAATTAGGAATACCTGACAATACGTCTCCAATACTCCTTATTAAACTAAGTCCAGTCACTATCTCAACAAAACAATTTGCGTATTCTTTGATATTATCAAGAGCGAGTTCTCCATTATCCACCGCTTGAGCGAAAAGGTCTGTTGTTGTCTTTACATTCCCATCGTGTAATTGTTGGAGAATAGTACCAACACCATCCCCTTTTATCCACTCTAAGTTTTCGTTAATGTGAAGAATATAATACTCCCTTAGAAAGTCTGCTCTTAACTCAACCAAACGATCGAGAATATCCAACAAATTGCCGTTATAGTCTGAAATAACTTCTGATTGTTGAACAACAAACTTTTGGTGGATTAATAAAAGCACGTCTTTTATCAATGCATTTTTGTCGGGGTAGTAATAATAAAGGTTAGCTTTTGTAATATTCAAGTCTAAGGCAATTTCACTCATTGTTGTTTTATTGAAACCAAAATGAGCAAACCTCCTCAACGATGCCTGAATAATCTGATCTTTTCTGCTGTCCATTTTACCTTTCTACTTTTTGACTTTTTTCTTAAAACGTTCAAAAGTACAAAAACATTACAGTAGTACAGGAAGAAAGTTACAAAAAATGTAATCTTACTGTCAACAAATTGATCTTGAATATAAAAATCTAGAATTTAATCGATGCCTAGATGTTTTTGAAACTTTCTTTTATCGAATTTATATAATCTCGCCGCGCGATACGAAACACCTTTTTGAACTTCGGGTAGCTCTTTAAGAAAACCAGTATTAGCAATTTTTTTTCTAAAATTTCGCTTATCCAATGACTTACCGAGAACGGCTTCGTAAACCTGCTGTAATTGTGTTAAAGTAAACTTCTCCGGAAGCAATTCGTAGATAGCGGTCGAATAGTTAATACTATTTTTTAAACTCTGTAAACTCTTTTGAATAATCTGGTTGTGATCGAATGCCAGGTCCGGTAACTTGTCAATTGGAAACCACCTCGCCTGTCTCATATATGTGGTAGTGGGTTTAATTTTAGACTTTACATCGTCGTACTTAACAATGGTCGAAAAAGCAACCGTCATAATTCGTCCTTGTGGGTGCCTTTTTACACCAGCGAACGCACCGAGTTGCTCCATAAAAATATCTTTCAGTCCCGTGTGCTCATATAAGATACGTTTAACTGCGTCTTCCATTTCTTCATCTTTCTCTACGAAGAAACCTGGAAGCGCCCACCAATCTTTATAGGGATATTCATTCCGTTCATTAAGTAAAACTTGGAGTTGGCCATCTGTAAAACTATAGATGACGCAGTCAATAGTAAAATGGGTTTGCAAAATAATTATTAATTTAAGTACGAATCTGAATAACTTAATGGATTTGCTTACAATCTACTTCAATTATATCATAATAATCTAAAAAAAACAAAAAAAATTTAATAGTGTAAAAAATACACACTATATTCGTAAAACCTAAAATGAGTAATCGAGTGAGAGAAATAAAACGAATTGGTGTTTTTACTTCAGGCGGGGATGCCCCGGGAATGAACGCTGCGATCCGTGCAGTCGTAAGAACAGCATTATACAACAATAAAGAAGTAACGGGTATATATCATGGCTACCAAGGTATGATCGATGACACGATGTTTAATATGAATAGTAGTTCCGTGAGTTCTATCATCCAACAAGGAGGTACAGTTCTAAAAACGGCGCGATGTATGGATTTCAAAACAGTTGAAGGTCGTGCGAAAGCATACGAACATTTAAAAAATGCAGGCGTCGATGCTCTCGTAGCTATAGGCGGTGATGGGACATTTACAGGAGCCGAAATATTTTCTCGTGAGCATGATATCCCAGTAATGTGTATACCAGGAACAATCGACAACGATTTAAATGGCACAGATCTAACTATTGGATACGATACAGCAAATAATACCGTTATAGATGCTCTTGACAAGATTAGAGATACAGCCGCATCTCATAATCGAATATTTTTTGTCGAAGTAATGGGGCGTGACTCAGGCTGTATAGCGCTTAACGCAGGAATAGCTGGCGGCGCGGAGGCAATTTTACTTCCTGAAAAGGACACCGCAATTGACGAATTGATTGAACTTTTATCGAAAGCTGCCGACCGTAACAAGTCTTCCATGATTGTTATTATTGCCGAAGGCGATAAAAATGGCGGGGCGTCTAACGTTGCGAAACGAGTTAACGAAAAATTCGATAATTTTGACATAAAAGTTAGTATATTAGGGCATTTGCAACGCGGGGGATCGCCCAGTAGCGCAGATCGGGTGTTGGCAACTCGGATGGGATATGCAGCTGTAAATGAGCTACTCAAAGGAAACACTCGATCTACAATCGGAATTCGTGGGTCTGAGATTGTTACAACCCCACTGGAAGAAGCATTAAGCAAAAAAGAAATAAAATTAAACGAGGATCTCGTGGAGATCGCAAAAATAATGGCTATTTAATATTTTATGATCGTAGTTGTTTTTAGTGGATCTAGGTATGCGGACTGGAGAATTGCGGATAAAAATCGTGTGCTACATGGTTTCCGTACTGCAGGTATAAATTCTTATATTCAGGACGAACGATACATTCTTCAGTTATTAAATAAAAGTACCCACTTAATCAATAACGCAGAAAAGATTCGGAAAATTTATTTTTTTGGAGCAGGGGTATCCTCGCCGGAGCGTCAAGAAAAAATTGAACGAGTCTTTAAACAATTTTTTAAAAATGCTAAGGTAAAAGCAAGTCACGATGTTTTAGCATCTGCTATTTCCACTTTCGGAGACGAAAAAGGAGTAATAGGGATTCTTGGGAGTGGTTCAAATGCAGCGTATTATACCGGAAAAAAGGTTTTAACTAACAATAACGGTTTAGGTTATATTTTAGCAGATGAAGGTTCTACAAACTGGTTAGGAAAGCAGTTGCTAAAAGACTTTCTTACGGGCAGTATGCCCACCGGCTTACGCGAGAAGTTGCTTAATAAACACTCTATCGACAGACGACTGATTCTGGAGCGGATATATTATAACCCAAATCCGAATCTTTTTTTAACAAGCTTTGCAGACTTTATTTACGAAAATAAAGACGAGCCGTACCTTAGCCAACACATAAAGAAGGGACTTGATATTTACATCAAAACATACCTCCTCCCTTTTAGTGAAAGTTATCCTGACTGTCAATTCAACTTCACAGGCTCCGTTGCAAGCAACTACGCAGAATGGTTACGAGAGATAGGTCAAGAATATGGTTTGCATATAGGTTCAATCGTAAAAGAGCCAGTACAAAATTTAGTAAAGTATTACATTAATAAAAACTAATAAAATGAAAATTGGAATTAACGGATTCGGCCGTATTGGTCGTCTAGCATTTAGAGCAGCAATTAAGCGCAGTGATATTCAAATTGTAGGTATTAACGATTTAGTTGAACCGGACTATTTAGCATATATGCTAAAATATGATTCGACGCACGGAAAGTTCGATGGTACTGTAGAAGTTAAAGACGGTAACCTTATCGTAAACGGACAAACCATCCGCGTTACTGCTGAAAAAGATCCTGCAAATCTCAAATGGAACGAAGTTGGTGCAGATGTAGTTATTGAATCAACAGGATTTTTCTTAACAAAAGAACTTGCACAAAAACATATCGATGCTGGTGCAAAAAAGGTTGTTATGTCAGCACCTGCAAAAGATGACACTCCGACATTTGTTATGGGTGTTAATCACAAAGAACTTAAAGCAGAGTATACAATCGTTTCAAACGCTTCATGTACTACAAACTGTTTAGCGCCAATCGCGAAAGTATTGAATGATAACTTTGGTATCACTGAAGGACTTATGACTACTATTCATGCAGTAACAGCTACTCAGAAAACTGTCGATGGCCCGTCTGTCAAGGACTGGAGAGGTGGTCGTGGTGCTTATCAAAACATTATCCCTTCTTCGACTGGAGCTGCCAAAGCAGTTGGTTTAGTTCTCCCTGAATTAAAAGGAAAATTAACTGGTATGTCTATGCGTGTTCCTACCGCTGATGTATCAGTAGTAGATTTAACAGTACGTTTAGACAAAGGAGCTTCTTACGAAGAGATTAAAAATGTAATGAAAGCAGCTTCAGAAGGTGAGCTAAAAGGCATCCTTGGATATACTGAAGACGATGTCGTTTCGACTGACTTCTTAGGTGACGAACGTACATCAATTTTTGATGCAAACGCAGGTATCTCACTAAATGATAACTTCGTAAAAGTTGTTTCTTGGTACGATAACGAATGGGGATATTCAAACAAAATTATCGATTTAGCACAAGAAATCAACAAATTGTAATCGCTAAAGCATCTCAAACTAAATAAAAAAACAGGGACCAATGGTCCCTGTTTTTTTATTTAGTGTCTTTCTTTGTTGGAGGCATCATTTCATTCTCTATTTCATTAAAAAGCCTCCACCCAGTAAATCATCACCTTCGTAAAACACGGCTGATTGTCCAGGAGCTATACCTTTGACATTGTGGGTGAAGTCGACCTGAATAGAAGATCCCTGTTGCGTAAGAATAGATTGAGCCCCCGCGTCTTTGTAACGAATTTTAGTTACAGCTTCCAGAGGTTGCTCTAAAGAAGCGTATTTGATCAAGTTCACATCACGAACAAAAGCTTGGCTCTTTTCCAATTCATGCTCTTCGCCTAGTACGACAGAATTGCTCTCGGGCAAAATCTCGATGACAAACATTGGCTTTCCTAATGCTATACCTAAGCCTTTACGCTGACCAATAGTAAAATAAGGGTAGCCTATATGCTGACCGACTACGGTTCCATCTGACAAAATAAAATTACCAGGTCCAACCTCTTGATCGAGGGTAGGTCTCTTATGACGCAAAAACGCGCGGTAATCATTATCTGGCACAAAACAGATTTCATAGCTTTCGGACTTTTGTGCTAATTCTGCCTGTCCCATATCAAGCGCCATTTGGCGAATTTCCTGTTTGGTAAAATTACCCAACGGAAATTGGGTACGCGCTAAATTCTCCTGTGACACACCCCATAACACATAGGACTGATCTTTGTTCTCATCACGCCCTTTAGATATGACATACCGTCCATTATCGTGCATGCGGATATTCGCGTAGTGTCCGGTAGCAATAAACTCACAGTCCAATTTATCTGCCCTTTTCATTAACGCCGACCATTTGATGTGCGTATTACATAATACACATGGATTTGGTGTTCGTCCTGCAATGTATTCATCGACAAAATTATCAATGACATAATCTCCAAACTCATCGCGGATATCTAAAATATAATGAGGGAAACCATAACCTACTGCCAAAGCACGAGCATCATTGATACTATCTAGGCTACAACAACCAGTTTCTTTCGAAGATCCTCCGGCTGACGCATAATCCCAGGTTTTCATCGTTATACCGATAACATCATAACCCTGTTCGTGCAACATTACAGCCGCAACAGAACTATCTACCCCCCCACTCATTGCCACCAAAACTCTACCTTTTTTACTCATAATAATTTTGTGAAGTGCAAAGATAGCTTATTTGAGAAATTGCTGTGTTTATTTCGTGTAATTTTATCTCGATAAGAATCAATTAGTTGAAAATATCAATGAAAATAAATCAGACAAAAGTTTTAGATTTCAAAAAAAGAACCTAGATTTGCAACGCAACAAGAGAATATGTGTTGTTAAAAAGGTGCCATAGCTCAGTTGGTAGAGCAAAGGACTGAAAATCCTTGTGTCGCTGGTTCGAATCCAGCTGGCACCACCGAAAATCTGAAAGTAACAGATTGAAAATTAAAAACTTAAGGTGCCATAGCTCAGTTGGTAGAGCAAAGGACTGAAAATCCTTGTGTCGCTGGTTCGAATCCAGCTGGCACCACCAAAAATCTGAAAGTAACAGATTGAAATCAAAAACTTGAGGTGCCATAGCTCAGTTGGTAGAGCAAAGGACTGAAAATCCTTGTGTCGCTGGTTCGAATCCAGCTGGCACCACCAATAAAAATACCGAATTTTCATTCGGTATTTTTATTTCTACTCATTTCGTCAATTCGTGCCCACTCCTATCAATCATTTATTTTAATTCGTCGAAATTATTTGCTATTCCTAAAATTTCAATTATATTTGTTCCATTGATCCAAGGATCAAACTAATCAACACCTTCCATTGGGTGGGTCTTGGTTTATAAAGAAGTGGCGAGAGACTGGCTCTATGACCCACTGGCAACCTTCAATATCGATTGAAAAGGTGCCAATTCCTGTCCGAAGCAATATCGCTTAGGAAAATATAAATAAACAGACTATGACAACTTTTAAGAAAATCATCTCAAATAATTTTATACTACGTACGAGGTCCAAACTTCCGTTCGTTTTCCGAATGCGGTAGTCGTTTGATATCTGTAATTGGAAATACTCCATCCTACATGATATTATATAAACGACAGTTCCCAATCAGATGGAGTATCAATCAATTTTTAAAATAAATACATTTCAATTATGTCTAATAATACAAATCTAAAATTTGAAACACTACAAGTTCACGCTGGTCAAGAGGTAGATCCAACCACGGGCGCCAGGGCATTACCCATCTATCAAACCACGTCTTTCGTATTTGAAAATGCCGAACACGGAGCTAATCTATTCGCCTTAAAACAATTTGGAAATATATATACTAGGATTATGAATCCTACAACTGACGTATTCGAAAAGAGAATAGCAGCGCTTGAAGGGGGAGTTGCAGCCGTCGCAGTGGCATCCGGCCAAGCGGCCCAATTTTTAGCATTAACAAACATCTTAGAAAGTGGTGAAAATTTTATTGCAGCATCGAATTTATACGGAGGAACATATAATCAATTTAAAGTATCCTTTAAGCGTCTAGGTATTGACGCCCGCTTAGCCCACAATGGAGAACCAGACAAAATAGAGGAATTAATTGACGACAAAACCAAAGCCATCTTTATCGAAACGATCGGGAATCCGAGCTATATTATTCCCGATTTCGAAAAAGTTGCCGCAGTTGCGAAAAAATACGAACTACCATTAATAGTTGACAACACATTTGGTGCTGGTGGGTACCTTTTCAAACCCTTAGAGCATGGCGCACACGTTGTTGTGGAATCTGCAACAAAATGGATTGGCGGCCATGGCACAAGCATCGGCGGTGTGATTATCGATGGGGGTAATTACAATTGGGGGAACGGTAAATTTAAACAGTTCTCAGAGCCCTCCGAAGGATATCACGGATTAGTGTTTTCCGAGGTGTTCGGTCCTGACGGTCCCTTCGGTAATATACAATTCGCCATTCGCGTACGTGTTGAAGGCCTTCGCGACTTTGGTCCTGCCCTATCGCCATTCAACTCTTTTTTACTTGTTCAAGGACTTGAAACATTATCATTGCGTGTACAACGTCACGTTGATAATACACTAGAAATTGCTCAATGGTTGGAAGCACACCCCCAAGTCGAAAAAGTTAGTTATCCAGGATTAAAGAGTCACCCCTCTCACCAAAATGCGCAAAAATATTTAAAAAACGGTTACGGTGCTGTCTTGTCTTTCACGCTGAAAGGTGGAGCTGCTCATGCGAACGAGTTCATCGATTCGTTATCGTTAATCAGTCACCTTGCGAATGTCGGTGATGCGAAAACGCTGATCATACACCCAGCTGCAACAACTCATCAGCAACTTAGTGAAGAAGCTCAACAACAGGCAGGCGTATTCCCAGGTGAACTTCGTATTTCGGTCGGTATTGAACATATCGATGATATCAAGGCTGATCTACAACAAGCTTTTGATAAAATTAAATAAAAACATTTAAGTATTCCAAGGCTGTATAAGATGGGGTTGAAACACATAAAGTCGACAAAAGACTTTATTCTAGAGAACGGTGAATGCATTGGTGAGCTTACTATTGCCTACCATACTTTTGGAGAACTAAATGCCGAGAAAGATAATGTTGTTTGGGTGTGCCATCCACTCACCGCAAATTCCGATGTGTTTGATTGGTGGCCTGGCTTATTTGGTGAAAATGAACTTTTTAATCACACCGAGCATTTTATCGTCTGCGCTAACGTGCTTGGCTCTAGTTATGGGACAACCAGCCCATTAAGTAATAATCCAAAAACAGGCTGTCCTTACTATCTTACTTTCCCGCAATTTACCATTCGTGACATCGTACGAGTAAACCAGGTGCTCGCCGAGCACCTGGGCATACAAAAGATAGCGACGTTGATTGGCGGATCGCTGGGCGGACAACAAGCATTAGAGTGGACTACTGCTGCAACAATCCCGATCGAACGGCTAATAGTTATAGGGTGTTCCGCTCAAGCTTCTCCTTGGGCGATAGCGTTTAATGAAAGTCAAAGAATGGCTATCCAATCTGATAGTTCCTTTTACGATTCGAGCGATACAGGAGGAATGGAAGGCCTAAAGACTGCGCGAAGTATAGCATTGCTTTCGTATCGGAACTACCACACCTATTCCAAGACACAGGAAGAATCCGACACGAACATCACAGATAATTACAAAGCTTCGTCTTACCAACAATATCAAGGTCTTAAACTCGGTCGTCGATTCAACGCGTATAGTTATTGGTATTTAACAAAAGCAATGGATAGCCATCATCTTTCGAGAAACCGGATTTCGATAAGCCATACCCTTTCGCAGATAGAGGCGGATACTTTGGTCATTGGTACGCCATCCGATTTACTATTTCCTTCACATGAACAAGAATACATTGCAAGCCAAATTCCCAACGCCGCGTATTACGAACTAAATTCTACTTATGGACACGACAGTTTCCTAATCGAAACAAAAACATTAGCAGAAGTGATTGGTAATTTCTTGGAAAAAAGCAGTATACAACCGGAAGAACTTTTACAAATAGAATAATATAAAAAAACATTAATACAAAATGAGTGAGAAATTGATTATAGGGATGTTCGGTTTTGGTGTCGTGGGGCAAGGACTTTATGATATCATTAAAACTAAAGATCTAAACCTGGAGATAAAAAAATTCGTTATTAAAAATCCAGAAAAAAAACGGACACTCCCTGCGGAATTATTCACAACCGACCCAGAAGCTGTCCTTTCAGATCCGGAAATCAATACAGTTGTCGAACTCATCGACAATGCAGATGTGGCATTTGAAATTACAAAACGAGCACTACAATCTGGAAAGAACGTCGTTTCCGCAAATAAAAAGATGATTGCTACTCATCTGGAAGAACTCACAAATATTCAACAAGAATACGGTACCAGTTTATTATACGAAGGTGCAGTGTGTGGTAGTATTCCAATCATTCGAAATCTCGAAGAATATTATGACAACGAATTGCTACATTCTATTAGTGGCATCTTCAATGGGTCTTCGAACTATATACTTTCAAAAATTTTCAACGAGGACCAGAGTTATGACAATGCTTTGAGAAAAGCCCAGGAGCTAGGATTTGCAGAAACCGACCCTACCTTGGATGTAGGTGGCTACGACCCTAAATACAAACTTGCAATCGTAGCTTCACACGCGTATGGAATCTATGTAAATCCAGATGAAATTTTAAATCTTGGAATTAACACCTTGGACAACCAAGATATACGATTTGCAAAGGAAAAAGGCTTCAAAATTAAACTGTTGCCACTCGCTAAAGAAACCAGCGATAAGCAGGTTGTTCTATATGTCTTGCCTAAATTTTTACGGTCTGACAATATATTATACAATGTTGAAAATGAAAACAACGGTGTGTTGGTGAAGGCGGCCTTTGCTGACGAACAGTTCTTCTATGGGAAGGGCGCAGGCGGACATCCTACCGGGTCTGCCGTCTTATCGGATATCGCCGCCCTTCGTTACGGATATCGGTATGAATATAAGAAACACATTGATGCTAGTCAGATACGGTACACAACTGATTATGAACTCTCCGTTTATTTAAGGTATGCCAACGATAGCATATTGGAACAGATTGAGTTTTTGTCGATTTCCGAACGATTCTATGGTGAGAATTTTAAATACGTAATCGGAAAAATAAATTTAAACGAAATAATATCCAAGCGAGAACTGATCAATCAATCCGGAAATTTTATGGCAGAAATTCTTTAAACGGTAGTCACTAAACCCAATATTACGCGCCGACCCATTATAAGGTCGGCGTTTTTGTTCGGGGAAAAAAACTAATCCATATTGTTAAAAAATGTTAAGAGTACATTAATAAAATACGATAGATATGTTGTGTACGTTATATAGATGTAATAACAATAAAGAATTCATAATTTTCATAATTTAGGTTAATAATTGGTTTGGTAAAAATCCTGGAGTTCCCCGCTTCAGGATTTTTCAATTTTACGTACAAGCTCGGGCTTAATAAGCGATTTTATGATACTACTTTCAAAATCTTGAGAGCAACGCTTAGGTTCTTACTATCGTCTTGAACTTCAACATGAACGGGCTATTGTCCGATCATCGATAGTTGTTTCCGCAAGTTCCTATTCGTCATAACCTGTCACGTAAAGATTGCATGAAAGGTCCTTTCGGCATATTATCTTTACAACACTTATCTACTCTCGTATTTAATTAACCTACGGCCCAGGACAAATCGTTAAATAGTGCATAATGGATAACACGAAGATGTAGTACAATCATCTACCTTCATAAAACTCTAAGGGAAGTCCATCCGGGTCAGCAATAAAGAAAAATTTCATTGTGGTAATCGGATCGATCCGTACTCTTTCACAAGCTATTCCCGCTTTAAGCAACGAAGATCGGGTTTCCTCGACGTTGTCAACCTCAAAAGAAAGATGCCGCAAACCAGCGGCTTCGGGGAAAGTGGGTCGTTTGGGAGGATCCTGAAAAGAGAACAGCTCGATCAAATATTCTCCATTTAACGATAAATCCGCTTTATAGGAATTTCGATCGTCGCGAAACGTCTCACAGGAAAGTGTAAATCCTAAAACATCACAATAAAAAGCCAAGGACACAGGGTAATTACTGCATATTATCGCAATATGATGAACCCTATTTATTTTGATTGGCACTGGATTTAAATAAGATTAAAAATATCCCTAATCCCCAAGATCTTACGAGCGGTGAAACCTTCTGCATATTTAACTTGAATATTACGACCGAATTCGTTTGCTCGCCCACGAGTAGATTCCATAAAATCAGGATTCGATATATACGTCTGGGGTTCAAGATCTTCGCCGGAAGAGTTAAATTGTGTTGTGTAAGCTAATATAGATCGTTCTTTGATATCCCAGTAATCGGTGATATCAACAACGATATCTGGCTTAATATATTTGTCCTGAATCAATTGTAGTTGCAATCGGGGGCGAAACGGCTCTTGGTCCTGTCCATCTTGCTGGGTATTTATTCTACGCAGACCACTCAAAAACAAACTATCGTTCACCAATTTGCTCGCCCGTCCATGATCAGGATGACGGTCGTCCAACGCATTGGTAATAACGATTTCCGGTTGAAATTTACGGATATAATAAATTATCGCAAGTTGGCTTTCCTCATTATTTTCGAAAAAACCATCCCGAAGACCTACGTTCTCACGTGTCGACACACCTAATATCTCGGCTGCTCGTGTGGATTCTATCTTTCGGGTTTCGGCAGTCCCTCTTGTACCCAATTCGCCTCGCGTAAGATCCAGTATTCCAACCTTTTTACCTTCGGAAACATATTTTGCGATGGTCCCCCCTGCACCTAGTTCAGCGTCATCCGGATGCACCGTCACAACTAATAAATCTAACTTCATTCTTTTAAAAATTTGCTAACAAAGATAAGGACTTAACACTGATCACTCGGCTATCAATTGTTCTATTTTCGTCATAAGCTTGTTTGATTGCGGACTAGTTACACTATAAAAATGGTCAACTACTTCACCATTTTTATTTATTAAATATTTGTGAAAATTCCACAATGGTTTTACCCCTATTCTTCCGTTTAATGATTTATCGGATAAATATCTAAACAACGGATCACAATAATCGCCTTTGACATGTATTCGCTTAAAAATTGGAAATGTCACTTGCTGATGTACCCGGCAAAATGTTTCAAGTTGTCGTCCGGTCATCGGTTCTTGTGCACGAAAGTCATTAGATGGAAACGCAAGGATTTCGAATCCTTGGTCTTTATATTTTTGATATAGTCTCTCTAAGGATTTAAATTGCTTGGTAAAAAAACATCGACTGGCAGTATTTACAATTAACACTACTTTTCCAGAATATTCTTGCAACGATTTCTTTTCCCCATTAAACTGTAATCCATGAAACTGATAAATCGTTTGCATAAAAGTCCTTTCTTATTTCGTTAATGCTCAGTTAGTGATTGTAGAGATTTTTGATCGGACGTTGTTGTTCATAACTCCTTATAATATTTTCAATTTCATAATCTTCCTCTGGATCATAAGCTGCTTTAAGATTGTGACCAAAGACCTGGGCAACGGACTGATAAAAAAAAGCCGACACCCCTCCTTTCATCTCTTTAAGCATCTCAAAACTCGTATTACCTGTTTGTCGTTGAACAAGCTTGATTAGAATTTTTCCTTGTGACACACTTAAGTTTTTTATTTCAGTGTTAAACTTATCTTTGATCTCCTTTTCACAAGATTTCACCAAGCGTTCTTCTTCTTTCTTACTGGAAACCATTGCTAAATCACGATCAAGCTTTTCATATCGTCTTTGCGCATAAATAGCATAAGGAAGCACCCGCAATACATTTCGCTTCAGACGCAAATATTTTATACGATCGTCTACTGTTTTAAAAGTACGAACCGCAGTCACCACGACGTCATCAATTGGGAACCAAGGAACAATCTCGCCATCATCTAGCTTAGTAGTCGTGAAACGCTCCACTGTTTTCCCCTCTCCTTGACCATAATGCGGCAATTGCAAAGCTTGCCCGTTACCCTGTAAAGGTATCAACGTGCAAAGCCACACACACATCCCTAATAACCGTTTCATCTAACTATTGAAAATAATAACTGTATTTTAATCTCTCTAAAATAATTGCTATATTTATATATTGTTTCCCCCTGTATTTATTAACTCCGAAACAACAATAATAAAAATAGTAATAAAAAAATAAAAAAGCAACTTTTTTCAGCGTGTATATGGAAGATTATGTGATTGATATTGAAGCAGAAAATAAGGAAATAAGAAAAAGGTATCGGGCATTGCTGCGCGCGTGTAAACCTACATTACAGCGTGGAGATAAACAGGAAATTCGGAAAGCGTTTGATTTAGCGCTTGAAAGCCATAAAGAGATGAGACGTAAGTCGGGCGAGCCTTACATCTACCACCCTATTGCTGTTGCCCAAATAGCGGCCGAAGAAATTGGCTTGGGCACGACATCGATCGTGTGCGCGCTATTGCATGATGTCGTCGAGGATACAGTTATCACGTTATCGGAAATAGAGACGCAATTCGGAAAGAAAGTTGCAAGAATAATTGACGGCTTAACAAAAATATCGGGCATATTCGATCCAAATAGCTCGATGCAAGCGGAAAATTTTCGCAAAATGTTGCTTACGCTAGCTGACGACGTAAGGGTGATTTTAATTAAGCTCGCAGACCGGCTACACAACATGCGAACTATGGAGTTTATGGCTCGACATAAGCAACTAAAAATTGCATCAGAAACAAGCTATCTATACGCGCCGTTAGCTCACCGGTTGGGACTGTATGCTATAAAATCTGAACTAGAGGATCTGTCTATGAAATACACAGATCCCGATACCTACAAATTTGTAGCGAGAAAGCTAAATGAAAAAAAGGCGGAAAGGGAAAAATTTGTTGCAGATTTCATCAAACCCGTCCAAGAAATACTGGAGGAACAAGGGATCAAAGCAGAGGTGTATGGGCGTCCCAAGTCGATCTATTCAATTTGGAATAAGATGCGCAAAAAATCAATTCCTTTCGAGGAAGTTTATGACTTATTTGCAATCCGCGTAATAATTGACACACCTACAGAGCGAGAAAAAACAGAGTGCTGGAAAGTTTACTCTATTATCACCGATCTGTACCGTCCTAATCCAGACCGGCTACGTGATTGGGTGTCTTCACCTAAAGGAAACGGCTACGAATCATTGCATACGACCGTTATGGGCCCAAGAGGACAATGGGTTGAAGTTCAAATACGAACAAAACGAATGAATGAAATCGCGGAAAAAGGCTTCGCCGCGCACTGGAAATATAAAGAATCGAATTCAGACAGCGGACTAGATCAATGGATCCAAAAAGTACGTAATATGCTAAGTAGTTCAGAGGAAAATGCACTGGATTTTGTCGATGACTTCAAGATGAACTTGTTTTCAGATGAAATTTTTATTTTCACTCCAAAAGGTACTCTCGTTCAGCTGCCTAATGGAGCTACAGCACTCGATTTCGCTTTTGAAATACACTCTGACATTGGAGCAACGTGTATTGGGGCTAAGGTTAACCATAAATTAGTTCCACTTAGCCATCCGCTCCAAAACGGCGATCAGGTTGAGATTATAACATCCAGTAAGCAAACGCCTAAGGAAGATTGGCTCAGTTTCGTAGTCACCGCGAAAGCCAAATCAAAAATTCGCTCCTCACTTAAAGAAGAAAAAAGACGAGTTGCCGAGGACGGTAAAGAAATTTTAGAGAGAAAACTAAAATCACTCAAGGTTACCTATAACACAGATAACCTTAATAAAATTTCAAATTTCTTTAAATACCCGAGTTCGCAGGAATTGTTTTACAATGTTGCAAAAGGTATAATTGATGTTAAAAATCTTCGCGAATTTGTTGCGAGCGAAAAGGCACCGGAACAAAATCATAATCAATTTAACACCCACATACCAGGACTCCTAGAGAAAGTCAACAAGAAAGAAATTGATACCATCTTAATCGGAGACGATTTACAAAAGATCGATTATACCCTCGCTCCATGCTGCAACCCAATTCCTGGGGATGATATTTTTGGTTTTTTAACGGTTAACGATGGAATTAAAATACACCGCACAAGCTGCCCTAACGCGTCCAAATTAATGGCGAATTACGGGTATCGCATACTTAAAGCTAAGTGGGCGTCCTCACAAACCAACGTTGCTTTTTTAACCGGGTTGCGAATTGTAGGTATTGATGATGTTGGTTTAGTTAACAAAATAACCAATGTAATTTCTAAAGAATTTAGCGTGAATATTCGTTCATTATCAATCAGCAGTAACGAAGGAATTTTCGAAGGTAATATCATGGTGTTCGTCAATCATATTGACCAGCTGGATAGTCTAATGAAAAACTTAAAAGAAATTAGTGGAATTACTGGTGTTTCTCGCTATGAAGCAGACCTTTAATCCGCAAAATGTCATCCTTTGCAAAAGGATCGTTTTTTAGAAAGGAAATAGGTAAATTTGTAATGCATTTAATCAAAACATGAATCAAGTGGAAAACTACCAAACGGTAAAAAAAATATTTGAAGCTTACTTAGAGAACAAAAATCTAAGAAAGACTCCGGAACGTTACGCTATTCTTGAGGAAATTTACTCCCGGTCAGATCATTTTGATGTGGAATCCCTTTATATTCACATGAAAAACAAGAAATATCGAGTAAGCCGTGCTACAGTGTATAATACGTTAGAACTTCTGGTATCTTGCGATTTGGTGACCAAACATCAATTCGGAAGAAACATGGCGCAGTTTGAAAAATCTTACGGATATAAGCAACATGATCATGTGATATGCATCGAATGTAATAAGGTTGTCGAATTTTGTGATCCACGAATCAATCAAATTCAAAGTCTTATGGGAGATTTATTAAAGTTTGACATCAAACATCATTCCCTCAATTTATATGGAATTTGTGAGGCATGCCAAACGGCAGATGCAGAAAATCAAAAAGAAAAAGCAAAGGAATCCGTAATTTCAAATTAATGCACTAATCGAATATTAATGTATTACCTTTGTTCAGAAAATTGGGCTGTCCCAATTTTTCTGAACTTTTATTTTTATAAGACGGTTGTTGAAATCATTAAATTTTAAATCTCAATATTTCAAATATTATGCAAGTTGATGTGCTTCTGGGCCTGCAATGGGGCGATGAAGGAAAAGGAAAAATCGTTGATGTATTTTGTCCTAAATACGATTTAATTGCACGCTTTCAAGGTGGGCCAAATGCGGGACACACATTGGAATTTGACAACAAAAAATTCGTATTAAATACTATTCCTTCAGGAATATTCAATGAAGGCACGCTCAACCTAATCGGTGGCGGTGTTGTAATCGATCCTATCATCCTTAAAAGAGAATTAGACAATTTGCGCAAAGCAGGTTTCGACCCTGTGGGAAAAGGTAAATTAGTTATTGCTCGCAGAGCACATTTAATACTACCTACTCACCAATTGTTAGATGCTGCTTCAGAGTCTAAAATGGGTTCGGGTAAAATAGGTTCTACATTAAAAGGGATCGGTCCAACTTATATGGATAAAACCGGCCGTAACGGATTACGTGTAGGAGACACCACACTTTCAAACTTTATCGAACGATACGAAAAATTGAAAGCGAAACACTTAGAGATTTTATCACACTACGGAGACGTTCCTGACTTTTCTGAAAAAGAAGCTGCGTTTTTAGAAGCAATTGAGTTTCTCAAAACAATCCCACATGTGGATTCGGAACATTTGGTTAATAGCTATTTAAAAGAAGGAAAATCAGTTTTAGCTGAAGGTGCACAAGGTACGCTGTTAGACGTAGACTTCGGCTCATATCCTTTTGTTACTTCGTCGAACACGACAACAGCTGGCGCCTGTACCGGTCTAGGTGTAGCACCTAAATCAATCGGATCAGTTTATGGTATCTTTAAAGCTTACGCAACCCGCGTAGGCGGAGGACCATTCCCTACTGAGCTCGATAATGAAACCGGCGAACAACTGCGCCAATTGGGACATGAATTCGGCGCAACTACTGGGCGAGCTCGCCGCACCGGGTGGATTGACTTACCTGCATTAAAGTATGCTATCATGTTAAACGGCGTTACCGAACTTATCATGATGAAAGCGGACGTACTGGATACATTTGAAAAAATTAATGTTTGTACCCATTATCGATATAACGGCGAAGTAATTGATTATATGCCATATGAAATCATTACTAACCAAGCAGAGCCTGTATTAGAAGAGATCCAAGGGTGGAATCAAGATATCACCAGTATTCGCTCAAAAGACGAAATACCAGCAGCGTTACAAGATTACATTACATATTTAGAAAAAGCATTAGAAGTACCTATCAAATACCTATCCGTAGGTCCCGACAGAGTACAAACAATCGAATTATAAATAGTATGGCTAAAGCCATTTTTGAGGTTGAAATTGAGTTTTTTCGTCAGCAAGCTTTAGATTGGGCTGACCAATTTGAAGAAGTTTGTTTCTTTCAATCCAATGGTTACCACGATGAGTATAGTAACATTAACTCATTATTAGCCGTACATGCGAAATTAAAGTTCGAATTTTTCGAACAAGGAGACACATTCGAGCAACTCGAAAAGTTTAGAGCCAAGCATCCAAATACATGGATGCCTGGCTTTTTTAGTTATGATCTAAAAAATGAAACGGAAAGTCTGACTTCGAGGTTTGAAAATCCACTTGATTTCCCGGAAGCATTTTTCTTTATCCCCAGAACTATTATTAAGTTTTGGGAGGCTAAAGTAGAAATCGAATCTGATAATCCACAAGAAATCTACGCAAAAATAATTCGGTATAACAACGCATCTACGTCTGAGAATTGCTCCAATGTAAAAGTTGAACGGAAAATGAGCAAAAAAGAGTACCTTGAAGCATTTGATAAACTGCAGGGACATATCCAACGGGGTGATATCTATGAAGTGAACCTTTGCCAGGAGTTCTTTGTAAAAGAGGTAAAAATCAATCCTCTTCTGCTCTACAGCAAATTAAATTCGCTATCTCCCACTCCTTTTTCTTGCTATGTTAAAGTTGGTAATAAGTTTATTCTTTCAGCATCGCCGGAGCGCTTTTTAGCAAAAAGAGGTAATCAATTAGTCTCTCAACCAATCAAAGGGACCGCACCGCGGGGAAAAACCATTGAAGAAGATGAACAAATTAAACGGACATTACGAAGCAACCCCAAAGAACTTGCCGAGAATGTTATGATCGTCGACCTAGTACGGAACGATCTAACAAAAAGTGCACTGCCCGGTACGGTCCGAGCGGACAAACAATTTGAAATCCATAGTTTTAAACAAGTTCATCAACTAATATCCACGATCAGCTGTCAACTGGCAAAAAATACGTCTGCAATTCAAGCGATTAAA
>NZ_JABMCQ010000350.1 GCF_013179575.1 Sphingobacterium shayense
CACGCATTCTTCAAAAGTGTTTCGCACAGATGGTATTACATCGTCCGCATGATAAACACTGTCTCCCATCAACGGTACGCCTCCATAATGCTCTAAGAGAATAAAGTAATAGTATGCTCGCAAAAACCGGGCTTCGGCCTTTACCCGAATCTTAATATCGTCGCCGAATTTAGCCACGGAAAGATTCTTCAGTAAAATGTTAGCGCGACGTATATTAGAATAGCTAGTTGACCAAGCATCTTTCGTAATCATGTTGGAGTTTACCGTTCCGGTAGCAAATTGTATAAAAGTATTTATTGTACCCAAGCCTGCTCCTTCCGCCTCATCGGTACTCGCATCCACTCCTCCCCCACCAAAACGCTTGGGCCAACTGGCGAAACCAATATCAGCGTATATCCCCGAAAGAAAATTAATAGTGTAGGAGCTGTCAGAAAAGACGACCTGTTCATTGAGATCTGTAGATTGTGTAGAATCTAGAAACCCCTGTTTTTCGCATGAGCCAAATGCTAGTACGGCTAATACTACGTATATTAAATACCCCTTTTTCATAATTTGATCTATAATGTATCCTACTTTATCAAACATTATTTGCTGCCACCTATCGGTGGCAACCTTTTCATTTCAACTGACTAAGTGAAAACGGTCTGGACTGCTTTGAAATACCTCTATCCCTATTGGGAGAGGGGCCCATGACA
>NZ_JABMCQ010000351.1 GCF_013179575.1 Sphingobacterium shayense
TGATCACGAAGAAATCCCGAGGGATCATAAAAATCTTTTTCTCGCTCGGCACGCCACTGTTGTGTTTGCTTAGGAAGTAAGCCATTTCCCGGTGTGTTTAAATAGATGATTGAGGATGGAATGTCAAAATGTTCTTTCAAGGATATTGGGATTTAGAGTGCATTTTTTTAACTCGTTATAATATATGGAAGCGTCGATTGATTTCGCTCCCAAGGAAGATAAGTGGTCGCTATATATTTGGCAATCTATAAGCCTAAACGAAAATTGTTGACAGAGATAAATAAGAGCTAACTTGGATGCATTAGGCGCCGTAGAGAACATACTTTCCCCACAAAATATATCTCCGACTTGTACACCATATAATCCGCCAACAAGATTACCTTCTTGATCATATGTTTCAAAGCTATGTGCGAAGCCGAGTTCGTGAAGTTGCGTATAGGCTTGTTGCATCTGACTGGTAATCCATGTGCCGTCTTGGTCTTTTCGTTGAACCTGGGCACAATTTTCAATGACGGCTTCAAACGCGATATTATGTTTGTTTGTAAATTTCTTCTTACGAAGAAGTTGACGTGTGCTCTTGCTAATTTTTAATTCATTCGGTTCTAATACGAATCGTTTTTTTGGTGCATACCACAAAATAGGCGACTCTTCGGAATACCAGGGAAAAATGCCGTGTCGATA
>NZ_JABMCQ010000352.1 GCF_013179575.1 Sphingobacterium shayense
TGGCTAAAGAAAAATTTGAACGTAACAAACCGCACGTCAACGTTGGCACCATCGGTCACGTTGACCACGGTAAAACCACTCTGACCGCTGCTCTGACCCGCGTTTGCTCCGAAGTATTCGGTTCGGCCAAGGTCGACTTCGACAAGATCGATAGCGCGCCGGAAGAGAAGGCTCGTGGTATCACCATCAACACTGCGCACGTTGAGTACGACTCTGCCGTACGTCACTACGCACACGTTGACTGCCCGGGTCACGCTGACTATGTGAAGAACATGATCACCGGGGCTGCGCAGATGGACGGCGCTATCCTGGTTTGCTCGGCTGCTGACGGCCCGATGCCTCAGACTCGCGAGCACATCCTGCTGTCCCGTCAGGTAGGTGTTCCGTTCATCGTTGTCTTCCTGAACAAGGCTGACATGGTTGACGACGCCGAGCTGCTGGAGCTGGTGGAAATGGAAGTGCGTGACCTGCTCAGCACTTACGATTTCCCGGGCGACGACACGCCGATCATCATCGGTTCCGCTCTGATGGCCCTGAACGGCCAGGACGACAACGGCATGGGTACTACTGCGGTGAAAACCCTGGTAGAGACTCTGGACAGCTACATCCCAGAGCCAGTTCGTGCGATCGACCGTCCGTTCCTGATGCCGATCGAAGACGTATTCTCGATCTCCGG
>NZ_JABMCQ010000353.1 GCF_013179575.1 Sphingobacterium shayense
TATAAGGATACGGTTTATAGCTGATGTAAAGAGTTCTTTGACATATTGAAAGAAAGATTAACAAGAGAAGACAACAGAATGTCGGAAGTTTTATAGTAATATAGGATGGAAGACAAAGGCAGCCATATATCAGCAAAAGGGATATATGCGCGAAGAAAGTAAATAAGGGCACACGGAGGATGCCTAGGCTCTCAGAGGCGATGAAGGACGTGATAAGCTGCGATAAGCCACGGGGATTAGCAAATATGATTTGATCCGTGGATTTCCGAATGGGGCAACCTAACATACTGAAGGTATGTTGTATAATACGCGAACGCGCTGAACTGAAACATCTAAGTAGGCGTAGGAGGAGAAAATAATAATGATTTCCCAAGTAGTGGCGAGCGAACGGGAAAGAGCCCAAACCAATATTGTTACGGCAATGTTGGGGTTGTAGGGTCACGATGTGTGATCTGCGGCGCGAAGTGGAACCGGGTGGGAAACCGGGCGATATGGGTGATAGCCCCGTACACGTATGCAAAGCAGCGCTAGTGATACCCTGAGTACCGCGGGACCGGAGAAATCCTGTGGGAATCTGCCAGCACCATCTGGTAAGGCTAAATACTCCTGAGAGACCGATAGTGAACCAGTACCGTGAGGGAAAGGTGAAA
>NZ_JABMCQ010000354.1 GCF_013179575.1 Sphingobacterium shayense
GTAACTTTCCAACAACCATCAATAAATGGGCCTGTAGAATTATTTTACGGTATATGCTGAACGTTTTTTCCCATACCACAAGATTCGAAAATCCTGTTTCATCTTCAATCGTAATAAATAGTACGCCTTTGGCGGTGCTCGGGCGTTGACGTACTGTAACTAATCCGCACACCTTTACAAGATCGCCATTTTTTAGGCTGCTAAGCTGGGCGGCCGGTGTTACGTGTAGTTTATGCAGACGTTCTCTGGCGAAGCTTACAGGATGAGCTTTGAGGGACAAAGACGTGTTTGCATAGTCTTGTATAACATGTTCCATGGCAGAAATGGGCGGGAGGGTGACCTGATGCTCAAAGGCGCTGTCAGAGGGCTGTTCGGTAAATAATCCAATTGGGTTGTCTTTTAGAGCGGACACTTCCCACAGTGCTTGCCGGCGATCGAGCCCAATTGAACCAAAAGCATCAGCATCGGCTAGACGTTCTATAGCGGTGATAGATATGCCACTACGAAATAATTCATTGATTGTTTTGTACGGCTTTGTTCTTCCCTTTAGCAAGTGTGATACTTCTTGTTGCTGCAACGACTTTACCTGACGGAAACCTAAACGTAAGACATGAT
>NZ_JABMCQ010000355.1 GCF_013179575.1 Sphingobacterium shayense
ATCTCAACACGGGATACACGTGGGTTGTAGAGCTTGATTTGGAGAAATTCTTCGATCAAGTGAACCATGACAAATTGATGCACCTTCTGAGCAAGAAGATTAAGGATCGTCGAGTTCTAGAACTCATCGGGAAATACCTTCGTTGTGGCATTATGGAAAATGGGCTCGAACAGAAGCGAACAGAAGGTACACCACAGGGTAGTCCTTTGAGTCCACTTTTGTCTAATATTATCCTAAACGAGTTGGACACAGAGCTAAGCTCGCGAGGACATCGCTTCGTACGCTACGCCGATGATTGTAGCATCTACACGGGGAGTAAGAAATCCGCACACCGTGTTATGAACAACATCACTAGCTACATCGAATCTGTCCTCAAACTGAAGGTAAACCGAGAAAAGAGTAAGATAAGTAGGCCTGTTCAAAGTAGCTTATTAGGTTTCAGCTTCTTCAAAAATCGAGGACACTGGCACATTCGTATTTCGCCTAAGAGTATCGAGCGGATTCGAGAGAAAGTACGTCAAAATACTCGCCGAAACTCACCAACTCTTATGCATGTACGATTAACTAAGTTAAGGCAAATTACTCGGGGGTGGATCAACTACTTTCGTATAG
>NZ_JABMCQ010000356.1 GCF_013179575.1 Sphingobacterium shayense
CTGCTTACCTTCGCTCAGCAAATCCAGAGCTTGATGCACTTTGTAATACAATCTTACCGTTAATAACGGAAATCAGTAATCGGTGGACGCCTAATATAGCAGCCACGGTTAAAGGTGCTATTATACATGAAGGTTTAAATCAGGTTGATCTTGCCAAAGTTCTCGGTAAGAGGCATCAAAGTCAAGTAAGTACGGAGCTTCAAAAAGCTGGATTTTCGAAGATGCAACGTGCTCTAGATTATTGTACGAAAAAAATGTTAGCCTTATGAGTATATTGTTTTTAAAATTGCTTCTAGCTCATTTGATAGGTGATTTCTTGTTTCAATCGAAAAGTTGGGTTCGCAAGCGTAAAGAAAACGTCGGTTACTTGTTGTTGCATATCGGAATTCACGCTTTATTATTATTGGTATTATTTGTAAATCAATTGCCAATCTTTTGGGATGTTATTTTATTTGTCCTGTGCACGCATCTGATTATTGACAGTCTGAAAATATCCATAGAGAAACAGTACCCCCAGTTTCCTTTTCGATTATTCTTAATCGATCAATGTGCTCATCTCGCGGTAATTTTATCGGTTATTGTTTATCGATATGAACTTT
>NZ_JABMCQ010000357.1 GCF_013179575.1 Sphingobacterium shayense
TCAAAGCATAGATAGACTTGTCAGATCCGCCCGTTAGACCGACATTATAGTTCTCCGTATTTGCATTATTCACCAACATTTGATCTACCCAATCCGTATTCCCCAGACCGTCCATAATAGTAAAATCAATCGGACCGGCTCCCGAATTCAAAGCCTGTTCGTTCATGATAACTTTATATTCGTCCGCATTAAGCATCGCGGTAGTCCGGGCAGCATTTTGCACCCCCTTGAAGGCATCAAAACTTAATTGATTCAAGCCTGAGGTCCCCATTTTCGTCGTCACCAAAATTACTCCATTAGCGGCTTGCGAACCGTAAATCGCGGCTGACGCTGCATCTTTTAATACATCTATCGATTGAATGTCAGCCGGATTAATTATGCTAATATCTCCTCCGGGAACTCCGTCAATGACATATAGAGGCCCTGAATTGCCAATTGTGCCTAATCCACGGACGACAACCTTCATGCTCGCTCCAGGCTGACCCGATGTCGAAGATATTGACACGCCAGGAGCCTGTCCTTGCATCGCTTGCAACGGATTCAATTGATTCCTCTTTTCCAAATCCTCACCTTCAAC
>NZ_JABMCQ010000358.1 GCF_013179575.1 Sphingobacterium shayense
GATCTACCACCTCGGTTTTCACTTCGTTCTCCGCCGAATGATCTACCACCTCGGTTTTCACTTCGTTCTCCGCCAAATGATCTACCACCTCGGTTTTCACTTCGTTCTCCGCCGAATGATCTACCACTTCGGTTTTCACTTCGTTCGCCACCGAACGATCTACCACCTCGGTTCTCGCTTCGTTCGCCATCAAAATGCCGGCCCTCTCGTTTATCTTTCGAGTAATCTTTTTTATCTGATCGTTCGAACTTTTTAAACGGTCTATCGGATTCGTTTCGGTTTGAACGATTGGAATCGAATTTTCCAGTTGAGTTACTTGACGAAGATTGTTGATTGCGACCACCCTTTGGCTTGAAGCTTTCTGAGTTACTTCTACCTTTGTTGGAGTTGTCATCGCGACTGTTCCTTTTGCTATTGAATGGCATATTATATGAGAATTAAGTTACAAAGATACCATTTTTATTTAACTCTATGAAATAAAATTAATCTATCCATAAATGCTCAATACTTCAGATGCAACTTGTTATTTGAAACCTTTTGGGAGAGGGGCCGAACATAACTATTTGGAAGTTAGGGA
>NZ_JABMCQ010000359.1 GCF_013179575.1 Sphingobacterium shayense
TGACGATTGGTGCAGCGCCGGTGTCGCCGGCCAGGGTGTCGACCGTGGCGCTGTCGGTGCCTTTATTGGAGGTGTTGCCGAACTGATCTTTAAGCACGGCATCGACCGTGATGGTCTGACCTTCGCCGGGGCTCGGGAAAGTCGTGCCGACCTGTCCTGCAGTGATTTGCTCCGTGGTCAGGACGATGTCTTTGGTGACATTGCCCGAGGTGATGCTGATGGTGTCACCAGCAACTGCACCGGCTGGCAGCTTGATGCTGACGTCGATGTCGCCGTTGAGCTCAGCTTTGCTGATGACGCCGTCGTTGTTGGTGTCTTCGGTAATGGTGACGATTGGTGCGGCACCGGTGGCACCGGCCAGGGTGTCGACCGTGGCGCTGTCGGTGCCTTTATTGGAGGTGTTGCCGAACTGATCCTGAAGCGTCGCATCGACGGTCAGGGTCTGGCCTTCGCCTGGATTGGCAAAGGTGGTGGTGACGAAGCCAGCCGCGATTTGCGCGGCAGTCAAGGTGATGGTCTGCGGCGCGGTGC
>NZ_JABMCQ010000036.1 GCF_013179575.1 Sphingobacterium shayense
TGCCTGTTTCATCTGTTGCACGCTTGCTAACCCCTCGTTGTAGGCGACGATTCCGGCACGTTGTGAGATGGAGCAAGTGCCCGATGTCGTTTGTCCTTGTAGTTTGTCATTGGCAGCAGCAATTTCTTTGTTTGACGCTATATAACCTAAGCGCCAGCCCGTCATTGCAAATGCTTTCGAAAACCCATTGACTATGATAACACGGTCTTTGATACTATTGAATTGGGCGATCGACTCATGCTTGTCTATGAAATTTATATGCTCATAGATTTCGTCCGACAGAATGAAAATATTTGGATATTTTTCAAATACTTTGGCGAGGCCTTCGAGTTCTGATTTACTGTAAACTGAACCAGTAGGATTACATGGTGATGAAAACATAAATAATTTTGTTTTCGGCGTAATCGCAGCTTCGAGTTGCTCTGGGGTGATTTTAAAATCTGATTCAATATCGGTATCGATAAACACGCTCTTACCTTGGGCCAAAACAACCATCTCTGAATAAGATACCCAGTACGGTGTCGGGATAATAACTTCATCCTCTGGATTGATGAGTGTTAAGATAACGTTGGAAAGCGATTGTTTCGCGCCTGTTGAAACGACAATCTGAGATGGCTCGTAATCTAAGCCATTTTCATTTTTCAATTTATCTACAATTGCTTGTCTTAATTCTGGATAACCGGGAACAGGTGAATATCTTGTGAAATTCTCATCAAGAGCTTTTTTAGCCGCTTGTTTTACGTTTTCCGGTGTATTGAAGTCTGGTTCGCCTACACTTAAACTAATAACGTTGACGCCTTTGGCAGCTAGCTCACGGCCAAGTTTCGTCATTTTTAGGGTCGCTGATTCGGATAAATTGTTAATCCTATCTGATAAATATGATGTCGTACTCATGATGATACAAAGATATTATATACACTTCATTAATCCCATCTAAATATTGAAAAAAAGGAAATATCTTTGTTGATTTTATCAAAATTTTTGAAGCGGTCGTTTTATGCGACGCAAATAGTATCTTCGATTAAATTTTTACGTATGAGCGTTAAATTCGACACTTTTATTATAGCATTAGTTCTATTCATCGTTTTGGCTTATGTTTTTCCGCAGCTATACCTGTGGAATAACGGAAAAGTGATCTCTTCGCTTACAACGATCGGTGTTTCGCTAATTTTTTTCTTTTACGGACTTAAGCTCAGTACTAACAATTTGACGAAGGGATTGCGGAACTGGAAAATGCACGTATTAATTCAATGTGGTACGTTTGTGGTGTTTCCATTTATTGTTTTAATTTTCTACCCACTGATTTCTGACGGTGGGCAAGAAGATTTTTGGCTTTCTTTTTTCTTTTTGGCGGTAGTACCTTCAACTGTTTCCTCTTCCGTGGTAATGGTTTCAATCGCTCGCGGAAATGTTCCCGCCGCAATATTTAATGCGAGCATTTCAGGAATGATCGGGGTTCTGGTTACCCCACTATTGATGCATTTTTTTTTAGACTTTGGAGACGTTAACGTTTATACTGACGTCTATTGGGGGTTAGTGAAAGAGATTATTCTCCCCGTAATTCTTGGGATTTTGTTACAACCGTATTTAGGTAAATTCGCGGCGCAGTATAAAAGGGGTCTTGGAAAATTTGATAAGCTTGTGATCCTTCTTATTGTTTATGGAAGTTTCGCGGAATCTTTTGAAAGCGGTGTATTCCGTACCGTCAGTTCGAGCTATTTGATAGGAGTATTTATTGGTGTAATAGTGCTTTTTTTCGTTGTATACGGTATACTATACTGGTTAAGTAAAACTGTCCTTGGGTTTAACAGAGAAGATTGTATAACAGTGCTGTTTTGTGGCTCAAAGAAATCGCTGACGCATGGATCTGTTTTTGGTAAATTTTTGTTTGTAAATTCTTCTGCCGCCGGTTTATATTTTTTACCATTAATGGTATTTCATGCGTTTCAAATTCTAGTGATTACGATTATTGCACAACGTTACGCTCAAAAGCAGCTCTAACGATCACTTTTGGCGTCTTAGAGGTATTTTTGACTAGAGCATAGATTTAGAGCAAAAAGCTTTTACCCAACATGTCTTCGAAAAAAAAGGTTTTTCTCTCGTTTTTCGATAGCATGCTATCCATATATTTCATTCAATTCTTTCGCTAACCGAATGCCGGCCTTTAAAAGGCATTCCTCCATTTTGTACTTGTTTTTGAAGATATATTCATAACGCAAGTTTCTATTTAACGCCATGTCAGCATAGATCTGGTTGGCAAGTTGATGGGATTCGTACAGCCACTCTATATAACCTTTCGCTGTATATTTTTTGTAATATGAGTCTGTATGCACATCTAGAATTTGTGCATATTCTGTGAAACTATATTTTTCATAATCTATCAACCGAGAATCCCAAACGCGATGGATATTGTCTTTTTCACCAAAGAACTCAACTTCAATTTTATTTCCTCCAAGATCTTCCGCGCGGCTGACATGCATAGGCTGATGAGCGTCGCCGATTAGGTGGATGATAAAATAAAGATATTCTTTTTGTGTTTGAAGATCATTGTTTTTTTGCTTCGCTTTTTCTTTGATTGAAAGATATGTATTGTAGATGTTATTCGTCTCTAAGGCCTGGATAGCTGATTTGAAGTCTTCGAAATTTAAATTTTTCGGGGTGTTTACAAAATGTGTGTTGCCTGTTTTGTTTAATCGGGGGTTTGGATCTGATTTGATAAAATCACCCCAGTTTGCCCAATAGGCCAACTTTTGTTTACCAATCAACTCTTCAATACTTCGTTTTGCCTTTTTATTGAGGTGATGTTCTGCTATTTCCGCGATAACGCGGTGGCCGGTCATGCCCCAGGCGTTAGCCCAGTCGTGTTGAAAAAGAAAAATAGAAAGCAGAACCAGTTTTAAAGTTGTTCTCATTTGTTTGTTTTAATTGCAAAGGTAAAAAATAGACGGAGAACAATAGCGAAGTGTAGTGTCAAAAAGATGGAAAATTATTCGATCAAGATGATTTGAATTTGTTTGTATCAGAAAACTTTTCCCCGATTGGCGTGTTTACCTATAATGGATAAGAAAAAATCGTTGCTTTTGCTTACTGCTGTAGCTGCAGGGACTACATTGTATAATTTATTGAAACCCATTCGGTCAAATGTCCCGGTTGTTCAGGAATTTGATTTAGATCGTTATCTTGGTGATTGGTATGAGATTGCCAGAATGGACTTCTTTTGGGAGAAGAACTTGAAGAACGTTTCGGCAAACTATTCGCTAAATGAAGATGGAAGTGTTGGCGTCTTAAATCAAGGGTTTGATACGGTTAAACAGAAAAACAAGCGTCGACAAGCGAAAGCATCTTTTGTGCGAAAAAAAGATGAGGGAGCGTTGAAGGTTTCGTTTTTTGGCCCTTTTTATTCCGGGTATAATGTGGTAAAAATTGACGAAAATTATAAGTATGCGCTTGTTTTTGGGGAGAATCTTGATTATATGTGGATATTATCGCGAGTTAGGTCTATTCCTGATTCGGTAAAAGAGATATATCTCAATTATGCCGAGGAATGTGGATATAATATCGAAAACCTTGTCTGGACTGTTCATGACTAAACAGATTTAGGGTAATTTCTTTTTTGTGAATTTTCTGTTTCCCATAAAACAGAAAAGGCACTAGAAAGTGCCTTGATTAGTGGAGAATATCGGATTCGAACCGATGGCCTTTTGGCTGCCAGCCAAACGCTCTAGCCAACTGAGCTAATCCCCCGCGCGACAAATGTACTATAATTTTGATTAAAGCTGCAAATAATTGTTAATCTTATTTTGCTAGTTTCTCTCAAATACTAAATCTATATGATATAACTGTGCTCTGTATCTATACGTTCGTGTTTTACACGTGTACTAATCGAAAAGGTTACAATAAAGGATGTTTTCTTTAAACGCAAGACGTAGGATAATACTTTAGCCCAAGCCCTAGTTGTTTCGCGATGAGTTTAAAGTATTATTTGTGTAGTGTAATACGTTTGATCCTGGATGATTTCTGATTTTATTGCTAATTTTCGTTGAACTCCGCCAACGAAAACTTTGATACTGACGTTTTTTGGATTAAGATCGTCAACTTGCAGAGTTAAAGAAAGATTGTCTCCTTTCCTATATTCGAGCTCCCTTTCCCAAAGTCCCGTGAATTCGGGGCTACTTGTCGAAAAATAACCTCCTTCATAAGATTGTCGTATGATCACAGTGCCTGGGTAGCTAGATGTGTCAAAGACCATTCTTAAAGTATTATCTTTAACATCGTCGCTTTTTGAACATCCACCTAGCAACGATATTGCCAAAATAATAAATATAATTCTCATACTATTTTCAAAAAAATCAGCTAATTGTCCTTTAAGAGTACTTAAATATGGGATTTAATATTGAATAGTCTAATGTTGGATCAGAGGTTATCAAGTTTGCAATTTCTTGTAAATCTTTATCGGTAATTCTATTTCCAATTCCTGCGTTAAAACGTTCAGTTAATTGCATGGCAGTCATGTAACGTTCTTGTTCAGTAATGAGTTTTGATCCTGTATAGAAATTGACAAGCGAGACACTGTATGTGATAAATGTGTCAATTGTAAATAGTATATTTTGTTGTACCGTATATCGCATCAATTTTTCAAAATCACTTACAATCATTTTTTTTATCTCGTTTGTCATCATACAAAAATAGCGTTTTCGTTATTAAAATCAAGTGATATATTAGTTCCTGCATTATTCTGTTTATAAGTTTTAATATTAACCGAATAGTGGCTATATTAAGGCATTACTTAATATTGAGTTCACATTAGGGGAGTATCTTTGAGTGGATTTAAAATTTATAATTAGGAAATAGCGAAATGCAGGCGCATTCCTCACACATATGGAAGTACCGATTTGTGTGTCTCCTGCACAATTAATATGAAAAAAACCAATTTAATTTTATGCTTGTTTTTATTTGTTTTTAGTAATCTATTTGCACAACAAAAGCCGAAATATATCTTCGTACTTATTGGTGATGGAATGGGGTTAAATCAGATTAATTTAACCGAGGTGTATTTAGCAGCTCAGCAGGATAAAAACGCGGTATTTCCCTTGAGTTTTAGCGTTTTTCCATTTGCCACTTTTGCAACATCGTACTCACTGTCCCACGGTATTACAGATTCTGCAGCGGGGGGAACAGCGCTGGCCGTCGGTCGAAAAACCAAAAACGGTGTAATAGCTATGGATAGTGCAGCGACGACAAGTTATAAAAGTATTGCCTATGCCGCAAAAGAGGCCGGATTGAAAGTTGGCATTACGACTTCTGTAAGTATTGACCACGCCACACCGGCGTCATTCTATGCCAACCAAGCGAATAGAAATATGTATTATGAAATCGGTTTGGACCTTATGAAATCGGATTTCGATTTCTTCGGTGGTGCGGGATTTTTAAGTCCTGAGAAAACATATGCAAAAGAGAAGGCTCCTTCGCTTTTTCCACAGTTTGAAAAGAGTGGTTATAGATTGCTTTATGGACTCAATGAATATAAGAATGTCGAAAATAAGGGAGATAAAATTATTTTAATGAATAATAAAGGGGAAGATAATGTGGCCCTGAAATATGCCATTGATCAAAAAAGTACGGATATGAAATTGGCAGATATAACAGATGCCGCTATTCAATCGCTTTCGACTGATAATGAAAAAGGATTCTTCTTGATGGTTGAAGGCGGAAAAATTGATTGGGCGTCACATGCTAACGATGCTGCAACGACTATAAAAGAGGTGTTAGACTTTAATGAAGCCGTGAAGCGCGTCATTGCATTTTATGAAAAACACCCCGAAGAAACCCTGATTGTCGTGACTGCCGATCATGAGACGGGTGGTATTGGTATTGGTAATGGAAGTAGTCGTTTAGAGACAAAAATCCTTGCGGAACAACGTGTTTCTCACAAGGAGCTTTCCAATCGAATTTCTGCGTTACGTGGAGAAGGAAAGACACCAAGTTGGGAAGAGGTTAAAGGTGTGTTAACGGAGAATCTTGGATTATTTTCGACGATAAAAGTGAAAAATGAGGACGAGGAAAAACTACGTGGAATATATGAAAGATCGTTTGTTGACCATCAAGACCAGACTGCTAAAAGTTTGTACGCAACAGATGACAAGTTAGCGAATGAGGCTCTGAAGGTTTTAAATCGGATTGCTACGGTATCTTGGGCTTCAGGAAATCACTCTGCTGCTTATATACCGGTGTTTGCAATCGGAGCGGGGTCAGAGATTTTCTCTCATAAAATGGAGAACGTCGATATACCTAAGAAGATTGCCTCCGTTGCAGGATGGCAGTTGGCGAACTAATCGTTTATTATTGACATTACTCAAGTAAAACTGCCTGCAGCAGTTCGAACAGTTGCAGGCAGTTTTGTTTAAAAGGATTGCTCGTGATCGTCTTCGACCTTTTCGAGCGTTGATATTCCTCGCTCTAATGATACGGGGTTGTCCAATATCATAAAGCTTGTTACACGAATCTCTGCTACATGGCGACGTATTTCGTGAACGTCCGTGTATTCACGATAAATTAAGGATCCTTGGACTAGAATCTTCGTGCTTTTTTTGCAGTTTTTTAGTAATTTTTCGGCCTGCTTTCCCCAAAAAACAAGAGAGTGCCAATAGGTCATCTCTACCCATTCGTCCTTGCTGTTTTTTGTGTATTCGTTAGTTGCCAAACGAATATTTGCAACTTTGATTCCCTGAGATGTAGAGTTTATTTCTACATCAGCACCTAAACGTCCAATCAATTGAACTGCATTTACCAACATGTTCATAAAAAAAATTGTAAATCATAAACTGTAGTGTTAAATTTAACACATCAAAACACTTTGCTTTGACGAAACAAAAGTGGTAATGATCTCAACAACTAGTCGGTTGTTAATCAATTATATATGCTTACAAGCGTTTTTAAACGTTTACAATCGAATCAGTATGATAGCAGAAAAAGTATGCTTGGATTGCGGAAATCTTCTCCGTGGACGCTCCGATAAGAGATTTTGTGATGACGCTTGTAGGAACTCCTACAACAACAGATTGAATAGTGTTTCAAGTGCATTAATTAGACGGGTGAATGGAGCACTTAGAAAAAATCGAAAGATATTGGAAGAACTTCTTGGAGCGGAAAAAACGGTAAAAATAGCAAAAGATCTTCTTTTGACGAAAGGACTAAATTTTGAGTATTTTACAAACCAGATTGTCAATGCAAAAGGGCAGGTTTACTACTTTGTGTACGAATATGGTTACTTGGAACTCGATCAGAATATATTTCTTATTGTTAGACACAAGGATAACTGAGCTTTTAAGAAAATAGTCCGTCTGTTCTCTTATTCATAACTTTTTGCGAGTTCGGGAATAAATTTTTTCCAATTTACATCGCCTGTTTTAGTTCCCAGACGAACAATAATCAGGTTTTTTCCCGGGTTAACGTAAATGTACTGTCCCAATAATCCGTCTGCGGTAAAATCTCCGTCGCGCGATGGTAACCACCATTGATATTGATAATTCCATACACTGCCCTCCGCGGTATCAATCTTGGTTGATTCTTCAACCCATTTTTCCGATATGATTTGTTCCCCGTCCCAATTCCCTTTACGTAGGTACAATCGTCCTAATTTTGCGAAGTCACGCGCTCTAGCGTTTACACAGCAAAATGTTTTTTCCAAGCCGTTCTTTTTTCTATCTATACTCCAGGTACCATCGTATTCCATTCCAATAGGTTTCCATATCTTTTCTTCAAAGTAATCGGAAATTGAACGGTTGCCGAGTGCACGTTCTAATACTAAACCCAATAGCTGTGTTTGGCCGCTTGTATATTCGAATTTTTCGCCAGGTTGCCTAGCTAGTTTTAATTTTGAAATCGCCTTGCGTAAGTTTATTCCGTAATAAAATGTTGCAACATGACCAAATGGATTTTTGTATGCTTCATTAAAATCTAAACCGGAAGTCATCTGTAGAAGATGTTTAATAGTTACCTGCTCGAAACCATTTTCAGCAAGTTCTGGGATATAATTGGTGATAGGTTCGTCTATCGATTCGATTAGCCCTTCATCCAAAGCAATTCCAATTAACATTGATGTAAATGACTTGGCCATGGAAAAGGAAGCAACAGTGGAATGCTCGTTGTACTCATGGAAGTACTTTTCATATAATATCGTGTCGTTTTGTATTATCAAAAATGCGACAGAATGGTTTTCCGCGATGAACTTTTCAAACGATACGTCTTGGTTATTATAACTTATTGTTTGAGGAATCTTCGGTGTATCGGAATAAGGAAATAAAAATGGTTTTTGAGGAGCCTCTAGCACGCGGGCCGGAAATATTTTATAGTCAGTAATGTTCGCATAGTTATGGTATATGAATCGGCCTAGTTTACAAGATTGTAAAGTAAATACGATAATTAGGAAAGTCAGGTATGTTAGTCGTCTGTCCATCTAAATTAAAGATAACACTTCTAATGATTGGATACAAAATGAATTGGCGCTTTATTAGGGCATGGCTGAATTGGTTTTTTCCCCGAAAGTTACCATAGCCATCCCACATACGATAACTAGTGATCCTAGAATCTGTATCCAAGAAAGGGGTTGCTTAAAAAACAGCGCCATCGCTAATTGAACTGTCAGGAAGGTCCCTCCCGAACATAAAGCAATCACAATAGGTTGGGGAACAGTTTTAAAAAGTTGTATCAGTACCCAACTAGCCGAAAGAAGAATAACATTACCAACTATTAACGCAATCCAGTGATACCTAGAGTTAATCCCTCCGTATTTGAATATAATACTTGAGATGATCTGGCAGGCCCAAAACGTAATAAAATAGATAGTCTTCATACCATTTTTAATAGTTGTGTGTGGATAGGTCTATCCTTTATTTGTGTGCACACAGATAAAGGATAGACTATTGCACTTAAGTTTCTAATTCCATGATTTCCTCGGCAAGCGTTTCCCAGTTCTCCTGAAGTTGAACGAGCAGCGCCTTTTCCGAATTGTATGTTCGAGTAGTTTCCTGTAGCTTTTTGGAATCGCTATATACAGATTCGTCTGCTAGGTGCAGTTCGAGTTTTTTTACTTCTAGATCTTTTTGGTTAATTCTTTCCTCAAGCTGTGAAAGTTCCTTGTTTTTGCGTAAAAGAGTGCGCATTTTGTCTTCCGAAGAGGTATCTTTTTCTTTCTTAGGTTCTTCCTTAACAATTTTCTTTTCTTGTTTAGTCGGAGATTTTAGCGTGCGCTTACTGTTCCAGACTTCAAACTCTTCATACGTTCCAGGATATTCTTTGATTTCTTTATCCTCAATGAACCATATTTTATTAGCGACGTGGTCGAGGAAGTAACGATCGTGGGATACAACGATCAAAGTCCCTTCATATTGTTGAAGAGCCTGGATAAGAATATTAACGGAAGCCATATCCAAGTGGTTAGTCGGCTCATCTAGTACTAGGAAGTTTGCGTCCGCTGTTAGCGCCTTAGCGAGCGCTACTCGCGATTTTTCGCCCCCAGATAAAACCTTTATTTTTTTAAAAACATCATCCCCAGTAAACAAGAAGCAGCCAAGTATTGAGCGTAGCTCCGTCTCTGTATGTTTGGGAGCGAAACCGACGAGTTCTTCTAAAATCGTATTTTCTAAATGTAAAGCTTCCAGTTGATGCTGTGCAAAAAAGGTCTGGGAGACGTTATGGCCTTTTATGTTTGTGCCGGAGAACTCATTATCGGCGTCGGCGACGATACGCAATAAAGTCGATTTACCTTTCCCGTTGGCGCCGATGAGTGCAATTTTATCGCCTTTTTCAATGATTGCGCTTGTATCGCTGAGGATCTCAAGATTAGGATAAGATTTCGAAACATGTTCCAACGTTACTACATGTCGACCTGATGGTTTTGAGAATTTGAAGCTGAAGTTTACCACAGGATTGTCATCATCGATATTATCAACACGTTCCATTCTATCTAACGCTTTGATCCGTGATTGTACCATTTTTGCTTTGCTTGCTTTGGCTCGAAAACGTTCAATTAGTTTTTCTTCCTGCTTGATTTTTGCCTGTTGATTCTTGAACTGGTTGCTTTGAATCTCTTCACGCATCGATTTTTCCTCCAGATAATAGGTGTAGTTTCCGGCGTAAGCTGTCAGTTTTCCTTTTCGAGACTCCACTGTTTTATTAATAATACGATCCAAGAAATAGCGGTCATGGGAAACAATAACGATAGACCCATCGAAGGATTGTAAATAATTTTCTAACCACTTAATTGACGGTAGGTCAAGGTGGTTGGTTGGTTCGTCTAAAAGTAATATATCTGGTGTTTGAAGTAAGATACGCGCGAGCATAACGCGCATCCGCCATCCACCGGAAAAGGTTGCTAACGGACGCTGCTGTTCTTCGTCGGAAAAACCGAGTCCGGCGAGTATCTCGTGAGCTCTAAATTCGATGTTATAACCATCTAATGCTTCAAACTCGGTTTGCTTATCACTTAATTTATTTAAAATATCATCCGAGTAATCGGTTTCCAATTTCTTCAACAGATTTTCAATTTCCTCGTGCAATTGATTTTGACGTTCAAAAGCCTCCATAGCAACCTGCACAATGTTTTTTTCAGAATGATAGGATAGAAGATCCTGATTTAGATAACCAATTTTCAAATCTTTGGCCATCGATATTGATCCTGAAGTTGGAGTGTAGTCGCCGACGATGAGTTTTAATAAAGTCGATTTTCCCGCGCCGTTTGCGCCGATTAATCCAGCTTTATCACCTGGTTTTATATGCCAATTCGCCTCGTCATAAAGTGCGCGCGAGCCCAGTTCGAATGTTAAGTTATTTATTGAGATCATTTCAAAGCAAAAGTAATGAATATTTCTGCATCTTTGGCTACCTTTGCGCATATGTATAAACTAGTCAAACCATTATTTTTTACGATGGATCCTGAGACTGCTCATTACCAAGTGACGGGCGGCCTTCGCAAATTTGGTAACGTGTGGGGGATGAAATCGTTATTAAGATCTATGTATACAGTGGAGGACCCGCGTCTGGAGAGAGAGGTTTTTGGGCTTAAATTCAAAAATCCGGTTGGGTTAGCAGCTGGGTTTGATAAAAATGCAGAGTACATAGACGATATGGCAAATTTGGGTTTTGGATTTATTGAGATAGGTACCGTGACACCGAAGCCGCAACCCGGAAACGATAAACCGCGGATGTTTCGTTTGGTAAACGATGCCGCATTGATTAATCGAATGGGGTTTAACAATCAAGGGGCCGATGTTGCTGCGGGAAGATTAAGAAAACTTAAAGAAAGGCAGAGTCTTATTATAGGTGGAAATATTGGTAAGAATAAAATAACACCGAATGAAGAAGCTGTAAATGATTATATCTATTGTTTCAATGTTCTTTTTGATTATGTTGACTATTTCGTAGTTAATGTAAGTTCTCCTAATACTCCAGGGCTACGCGACTTGCAAGAGAAGGGCCCGTTGAAAATGATTTTAAATCAGCTCCAACAGCTTAATCATACGAAGTATACACAGAAGCCTATTCTGCTCAAGATTGCACCAGATTTAACCGACTCGCAATTAGATGACATTATTGAAATTGTCTTGGAAACACAGATAGCAGGCGTGATTGCCACCAATACGACTATTTCAAGAGAAGGGTTACATAGTAATCCATCGTTGTTGAAGGAAGCTGGAGGTGTTAGTGGAAAGCCATTATCAGCGCGTTCCACACAGGTAATAAAATATTTGCATGAGCATTCTAAAGGGGCTTTTCCGATTATAGGGGTTGGAGGGATACACTCTGCAGCAGACGCAATAGAAAAGTTAAATGCAGGTGCTAGTTTGATTCAGCTGTATACCGGTTTCATTTATGAAGGACCGGCCATTGTCAAAAAGATTTGTAGGGAACTTCTATCCAAAAATAAGTCGTAACCTGACCGTTTTCACGTGTAACTTAATACACTAAGGTTAACTGAACGAAAAAAATATTTTTTTATAATAAAAAGCGGTTAAACGAGAGTCGTTTAACCGCGGTATATAGTGTTTTAAAATAGGTGCTTAGTTAAACCAGTCGAGTACATTGTCTTTAGACGGCATCCCGATTTCAAGCTTTAATTTTTTTCGCATTCCACCCAAGTCATTAAATACTTTATTTGGATTCGCAGATTTTAGTTCCTCGATCGTATTGAATCCCATTTTTTGAAGTACAGGAACCCATTCTTCAGGAATACCTTGAGCCACATAGTCTTCAATGCTTGCTACCTGAACAATTTTTTCTGGACGCATTTGGGGGAAGAACAACACCTCTTGGATAGACGCATTGTTAGTTAAGAACATTGTTAGTCGATCCATACCGATACCCAATCCCGATGTAGGAGGCATTCCATATTCTAACGCCCGTAAAAAATCTTGATCGATAAACATTGCTTCATCATCGCCCTTTTCTGAGAGAGCGAGTTGATCTTCAAAGCGTTCACGTTGATCTATGGGGTCGTTTAATTCAGAATACGCATTAGCAACTTCCTTACCACAAACCATGAGTTCAAATCGTTCCGTTAATTCTGGATTGTCGCGATGTTTCTTGGTTAGTGGAGACATGGATACTGGGTAGTCCGTGATGAAGGTTGGTTGAATATAGTTTCCTTCACATTTTTCGCCAAAAATCTCGTCAATTAATTTTCCTTTGCCCATTGTTTGGTTTACCACAACTCCCATTTGCTTCGCTGCTTCACGAATCTCGTCCTCGGTTTTCCCATTAATGTCAAAGCCTGTGAATTCAAGTATTGCTTCTGCCATGGTAACGCGTTTGTACGGTGCGCGAAAATCTATTTCATGTTCACCAAAAACGGCCTTTGTGGTTCCGTTTACCTGAAGTGCACAATGTTCTAATAATTGCTCGGTGAATTTCATCATCCAGTTGTAGTCTTTATAGGCTACATAAATTTCCATTACAGTAAATTCTGGATTATGAGTTCTGTCCATACCTTCGTTGCGGAAGTTTTTTGAAAACTCATATACGCCTTCAAAGCCACCAACAATTAGACGCTTCAGATAGAGCTCATTTGCGATCCGCAGATACAATGGAATATCAAGGGCGTTATGATGTGTGGTGAACGGTCGGGCGGCAGCTCCACCAGGAATCGATTGCAGTACCGGCGTTTCTACTTCCATGTAGCCAGCGTTATTGAAAAAACCTCGCATAGCGGTGAATAACTTGGTACGTTTTACGAAGGTTTCTCTATTTTGGGGGTTGACAATCAGATCGACATAACGCATCCGATAGCGTTGCTCAGGGTCTGTAAAAGCATCAAATGTTTTTCCATCGGCTTCCTTTACAATAGGTAACGGTCTTAACGATTTGGTCAGAATCGTTAGTTTATCGACGTGAATTGAGATTTCACCGGTTTGAGTGGTGAAAACATATCCGTCGACACCCACAATGTCTCCGATGTCTAAAAGCTTTTTGAAAACAGTGTTATATAGAGTTTTGTCTTCACCTGGGCAAAGATCATCACGTTTGACATATGCTTGAATTCGCCCGCTGGAGTCTTGCAATTCCATGAAGGAAGCGCTTCCCATTACACGGCGAGACATGATTCTTCCTGCTATTCGGATATTTTTATAATTAATTTTATCCCTGTCGTAATTTTCTAATATGTCAGCTGTAGAAACATTCACTTCAAACTCATCTGCGGGATAGGGGTCGATACCTAAATTGATAATGGCTTGGAGGTTTGATCTACGTTGCTGTTCCTGTTCCGATAATACAGTACTCATGATTAATGTAATGTGCTAAATAAGAATGCAAAAGTAGCAAAAAAAAATTATCATGCACCAGACAGTAGTTAAAAATTGGGAGATAGAATATGGAGAATCAATATTTAGTATAGTTCGACTTATATATTCTTTCTTTTTGTTGTACACCTTGCATAAGGGTCTAAGCATTTACGGTTGCCTTAAGTGGCACTGTTTAAGCGTGTTGTTTTAAATATTATTTATAAAATACTATCTTTGTAGCCAGCAAGTGTAGCAGAAGTTCTAGAAAGTAGAACTGTTAATAATTATTCTTTTGTTTTTTTTAAAGAATAGATTATCTTTGCACCTCAATTGTTGAGTAGAATATTACGTAATCATAAGATAAAATGAAAAAAGATTTGCATCCATCAAACTACAGATTAGTTGTTTTTAAAGATATGTCCAACGACTATGCTTTCGTAACTAAATCGTGTGTAGATACAAAAGAATCAATTACTTGGGAAGATGGGAATGAATATCCATTAGTAAAATTAGAGATTTCTCATACATCACACCCATTCTATACTGGTAAAATGAAATTGGTTGATACGGCAGGTCGTATCGATAAATTCCGTAGCCGTTACAACAAGAAGTAATATCGCTGCGTAATAGAAAGACAAGATTATCCCGATAGGTTCGCTTATCGGGATTTTTTACGTATTTTTAAACTGGTTTATGTTAGAAATTGTATTACATGACCGCGCGGATTGGCGTGGGCATTTTTTACCCTTAGTTTTTACACGTCCTGTGGGCGACTTGCGCGTCGGTATTTTGACATTTCGTGAAAAATGGCAACTTATATTCGGGTGCAATGTGACGTTCTATACTGAGAAATTTCTTCAGCAAAAGTTCCCCGAGCCTACGTCAAATAAAGATTATATAGTCATCGCGGCAAATACCTGCCCTGATATGCAGCTGGTTGAAGCCATCTCAAGTTTGCCTGAAAATACAGTTTTAGAACAGGATGGGCAGTGGATCGCTTATCGAACGCCGCACCCCATAGACGATCCTTACTGGGATACAGTTCACAGGGTAGAATATAAGGCAGATTTTGCGCAACTTTTAAATCTTGAAGATGTTTTTCTTTTCAACCGGACGCAGCTGGTATTTGATTATGAATTGCTGACAATAGATAGGGAATCGTCTCCTTTAGATCCGTCAAATGTCGTTATTGGCAATCAACTTTTTGTTGGACAAAACGTAGAGGCACTGGCGAGCACTTTTAACACTGTAGATGGACCAATTTTTATTAATAATCACGCTGTAATTGAGCAGGGATGCCATATTAAAGGCCCCGTGGCTATTGGCGCTGGTTCGCGGGTGAAGATGGGTGCTAGAATTTATCCGAATGTTACAATCGGTCCCGGATCGACTGTTTCAGGCGAGATCAATAACACGGTAATTTGGGGGAATAGCGCGAAAGGTCATGACGGTTATCTGGGATCGTCCATAATAGGAGAGTGCTGTAATATCGGGGCGGGGACGAATAATTCCAATTTACAAAACAATTGGGGGGAGGTATCGGTTTATGATTACGATCTGACTGGCCCTCGAAGAACGAACCAGTCGAAAATTGGAGTTATTATGGGAGATTATGCAATGTGCGGTATTAATTCGTCGATAACGACTGGAACTGTTATAGGTGTTGGAGCACAGATTGCGAAGTCAAATTTTATTCCGAAATTTGTGGCTGATTTTATGTGGCTAACAGAGACAAAGCAAGAAGAATATCGAGCGGATAAATTTGAGCTAATGTTAGCAAATCGCGCGAAGATAAGAAAAGAGGTAGTAGATGAGGGTGATGTTCGTATATTGCGAGAAGTTTATCGACTAACAGAAAAAATTAGAAAAGAATTTATAACTAAGAAATACTAATAATATAATAATATGCGTAAGAACATTGTTGCAGGAAACTGGAAGATGAATTTAGATTTCGAAAAAGGGATTAGCCTTTTTTCGGAGATTGTCAATATGGTAAAAGATGAAGTCGTAGGTGATCAGCAGGTGGTTGTTTGTAGTCCAGCAATCCATTTATCCAGCATCGCTAAACTATCAGCAGCAGTAAGAAATGTGAGCGTGGGCGGACAAAATATTCACCAAGCGGAATCAGGGGCTTTTACGGGTGAGTTGTCAGCATCGCAAGTTAAATCTACAGGTGCAGAGTACATTATTTTAGGTCATTCCGAAAGACGTGCTTATTTTGGAGAGACCGATGCGTTGTTGGCAGAAAAAGTAGATGCGGCGTTAGCGAATGGTTTAATCCCTGTTTTTTGCATCGGTGAAACCAAAGCAGAACGTGAAAGCGGAAAATTTTTCGACATTATCGAATCTCAATTAACAGACGGTATTTTCCATTTAGGCGCTGATGCATTTTCAACAATAGTGTTAGCATATGAACCTGTTTGGGCTATCGGGACAGGCCTTACAGCGTCTCCAGAGCAGGCACAAGAAGTTCACGCTTTTATTCGTAAGACAATAGCCGACAAATACGATCAGCATGTTGCAGAGAGTACTAGTATTTTATACGGAGGAAGCTGTAATCCAGGGAATGCCAAAGAATTATTTTCGCAAACGGATATCGACGGAGGCTTAATCGGCGGAGCATCATTAAAGTCTCGCGACTTCTTAGATATCGTTAAAGTGTTTAATTCTTAATAATGAGGTATTCATCCGTCACATTTACTTCTAGAGGTATACAGGAATGGCAGAAAGATTTGCTTATAGCTTCACTTGGTGAGATTGGTTTCGATACATTTGAAGATAAAGAAGATGGTTTTTCCGCATATATCCCTTCGGCGAATTTTGATGTGCAGGCTTTAGAAACGCTTTTGTTGGCGGATACCAATGGCTTTGATGTTCATTACGTTGTTGAAGAACTCAAGGATGAGAATTGGAACAAGCTTTGGGAAAGCAATTTTAGTCCTATCATCGTAGGCGATAAATGTTATGTTCGGGCGACTTTTCATGAAGATCGGCCGGACATGCCCTATCAAATAATCATTGATCCAAAAATGTCATTCGGTACTGGCCATCATCAAACAACTTCATTGATGCTTAGCTATATACTAGAAGGAGATTTTGAAGACAAGGATGTTCTTGATATGGGATGTGGAACTGGCATTTTAGCTATATTAGCCATCAAGCGTGGTGCAAAATGTGCATATGCGGTGGATTACGACGAAATTTGTGTGGCAAGCGTGGAAGAAAATAAGGTATTAAACAATATTGGTCAAATAACGTCTTCTCTAGGATCCAAGGAACAGCTTGATGGTTTGCAATTTGATGTTATTTTAGCCAATATCAACCGTAACATCCTCTTGGATCAGTTCGATCAGTACGCCTTGTGTAGCAGACCTAGTTGCGTTCTTTATATAAGTGGCTTTTATAAACAGGAGGATTTAGCAATACTGAAAGCTAAGGCTGAGTCTGTAGGATACAGGTTTGAAAACGACAAGGAGCTGGACAACTGGTGTGCAGCAAAATTTATTAAGATTTAAAAGGCATGCGGATTCATTTTATCGCAATCGGTGGAGCAGTGATGCATAATTTAGCCATTTCTTTGGCTGGGCAAGGACATCAAGTGACTGGGTCTGACGATCAGATAGTCGAACCATCCAAATCGAAATTACGGAATGCGAAACTTTTACCGGAGACACTCGGTTGGTTTCCAGATAATATTACTGAAGATATTGATGCTGTAATTTTAGGAATGCACGCGGAGGCAACAAATTCTGAATTACTTCGTGCTCAGGAGTTAAATATTAAAATCTACTCCTTCCCCGAATTCATTCAAGAGCTAAGTCAAGATAAAACACGTGTGGTCATCGCTGGTACATATGGTAAGACAACCATTATGAGCATGATTATGCATGTGCTTAAAAAATTAGGCAGGGGATTTGACTATTTGGTCGGAGCGAAATTGGAAGGGTTCGATTCGTTAGTTAAGTTAACGACAACCAACAAGATCATCCTTCTAGAGGGGGATGAATATTATGCTTCACCAATTGATCATCGTTCAAAGTTCCATCTTTTTAACCCCAATATTGCATTAATAAGTGGAGTTGAATGGGTGGAGGGAAGTATAAACATCGACAAAGAGGAATATTTCAAGCAATTTGAGACCTTTATAGATACAATCGTAAGTAAAGGCACATTAATCTATAATAAAGAAAATGCGAACCTACGAGAGATTGTAGAGGAAACCTCTGAATGTAAAATAAACAGGCACGGTTATACACTGCCAGAATATTCTATCAATAAGGGGATCACATATTTGCATTTGGGAGAAGATCGTATTCCGCTACAAGTATTTGGTAAACTAAACTTATCGAATATCGCTGGTGCGTATACAGTTTGCGAATGGCTTGGTGTGAAAAAGGCCGACTTTTATGATGCAATTAAAGATTTTAAAAGTTCAATTCGATATCTTGAATTTGTGGCAAGTAATAATGAAAGTGTCGTTTACCAGGACTATTTGTACTCACCGTACAAATTGCGTACTAGTATCCATGCAGTGAAAGAGCAATTTCCCGAGCAAGGGCTAGTTACTATCATTGAGTTAAATCCTTATGATATATCTGATAAAAATTTTCTTTATCAGTATAAAGACGCTATGAAAGAGTCCGATCATATCGTTGTTTTAGTAAATCGAGCAGCAATAAAGGATAAAAATATAATAATAGGAAATTTGAAAAGGCCGGTGGAAGATGCAATTAACCACGAAAATTTCACATTTTTGACAGAAGTAAATTCATTAGAAAACTACTTAGATTCTTTTAAATCTTTGGGCTACAATCTTTTATTTATGATATCACCTAATCAAAATAGCCTTAATATTGCGAGCCTGGCGGACACCTTCTTTAAAAATCATTAGTTATAGTCAGACGTTTATGTTTCGTTAATATTTTTTTTATTACTTTTGATCGAAGAAAAACATTATAAGAAAAACAATTTACCAATGAATGCATTAGGAAAGAAAATTCGTCTATTGCGGCACCAAAAGGGATGGAGCCAAGAGGATGTAGCCAAGCGATTAGATATATCTATTCCAGCGTTTTCAAAGATTGAAACGGGAATTACAGATGTAAATCTATCAAGATTGAATCAAATTTCGAAGCTTTTTGGGTTGTCACTTGTTCAGCTATTGTCGACCTCGGATTCAGAGGAAGATAAACAAGTTCAAGACGAAATCAACGAGTTGACTAAAAAATTGCAATTTCGTGAATCAGAGGTGATAGAGCTGCAGAAGAAAGTGATAGATCTATACGAGCAATTGCATAAGAAATAATTTATCTAAATAGGTAAACTATCTAAATAGGTAAAAGGGTCATGTTATTTCACATGACCCTTTGTGTATTTTCGTTTTTGTAAAAATTATTTCTAAAATGCAGATCGTTCCGGTTTGAATTGTTAAGGTTTTACTAAGTAAAAAATAACAGAGAAACGGTGCGTATTCGCACAAAAGGTTCGTGAAAATAAAAATGTTAACAATTACAAATAGTTAAGTTATATATCTGTAATTGTTAACAACCCCATTAATTTAATTGACGTGATCTACAAATCGTCATCGTCATCGAAATCACCAAACTCACCGATTGAATCGAGTTCTTCTAGGTCGAAGTCATCGTCAAAGGTATCATCTGCATCGTCTTCCGGACCATTAAAATTGATGATTTCATCAACTAAAACGTCGTTTTCTACCACTTGCTCCATAATCATTGCCTGTTATAAAAAGATAAACCTTGTATGTTTTAACAAGCGTAAAAATAAACAAGAATATTATAACTTTAAATTTTTTTATTTTTTTTATATTCTGATTGACAGAGTGTTGTGACGTGTGTGTTCTACTCTACAGTTTCTCCTATTCTATTTTCATCTGAAATGATGTCCTTTAGTTGTGGAAGGTCCTTTGGTGAATTAATACCGAAATGTTGCATAAACTGGTCACTCGTCGCGTACAATAAAGGTTTGCCAATTGAATCGGATTTTCCTGCAATTTGTATCATGTTTCTTTCTAACAAACGCTGTATTGAGTAATCACAGTTGACACCTCGAATCTGTTCCACTTCCAATTTCGTAATGGGCTGACGATAGGCTATTATCGCTAAGGTTTCTAACGCCGATTGACTAAGCTTTTTTCTATCCTTGTGCGCTTGGAGCTGATTGACGATTTCATGATAACCTTCTTTTGTAAGAAACTGGTATTGGTTATTCATTACTTTTAAACTGAAAACTTGGTCTTCGTCTCTGTATTTACTTTCAATCTTTTTAATAAATTCAAGTACTTCCTGTTTATTGATATCAATGGCAAGTGCATCCTGAAGGACTTGTTTTAATTCATTTGCGCTGATACCTTCTTCTGCAGCGAAGATAGCAGCTTCGATATTTAATTGTATATCTTTCAAAATCTTTTGCGTTTAATAATTGATAACTTGTTCTTCCATCTCGGGTAGTTCTCTGAATTCATATTTTTGAGTACGAAGTTGTGGAACAAACCCCGCCTCTTTTATGGACTCTTGAATCGAGGTCGAAGTAAACCGATGGGGCGCACCTGCCGCGGAAACAACATTTTCTTCAATCATTATCGAACCAAAATCATTCGCGCCGGCGTGTAGACATAGTTGGGCTGTACGTTTACCAACGGTAAGCCAAGAAGCCTGGATGTTTTTTATATTGGGAAGCATAATTCTACTTAATGCGATCATGCGTATATATTCTTCGCCTGTTACTGTATTCGTTATGCCTCTTAGTCGCTTGAGTAGCGTGCCGTCATCTTGGAAAGGCCACGGTATAAAAGCTACAAATCCGTCTGCTCCGGAAGGTTTTTCGTCTTGTACTTCACGTATCCACACCAAATGTTCAAACCGTTCCTCAATTGTTTCAATGTGGCCAAACATCATTGTCGCAGAAGTAGGTAGATTTATCTTATGTGCAGCACGCATTACGTCAAGCCATTCTTGCCCGCCACATTTACCTTTGGAAATTAATCGGCGTACTCTGTCGTTGAGGATTTCGGCACCCGCTCCAGGAAGAGAATCAAGCCCGGCGCCTTTTAGTTCGATCAAAACATCGATATGCTGCATTCCCTCTAATTTGGCAATGTGTGCAATTTCGGGGGGGCCAAGTGAATGTAATTTTAGTGCTGGATATAACTCCTTAAGTTGTTTGAATAATGTAGAATAAAATTCTAGACCTAAATCGGGGTGGTGTCCCCCTTGCAGCAACAATTGGTCGCCACCAAATCGGAATGTCTCTTCGATTTTTTGTTTGTAAGTGTCAATATCTGTAATATAGCTGTCTTCATGCCCAGGACGACGGAAGAAATTACAAAATTTACAGTTTGCGACACATACATTCGTAGTATTAACATTGCGGTCAATTTGCCACGTTACCTTACCATGGGGTACTTGTATCTTCCGAAGTTCATTCGCTACGTACGTAAGATCGGCTGTTGCCGCATGACGGTAAAGGTGCACCCCTTCTTCTTTAGTCAGAGACTCAAAGTTTAGGGCTCGTTTAAGTAAAATATCTACATTCATTGTAAACAAAGATACACAGGATTTTTTTTAGTCTGAAATCTTTGACCAAGTAGAATAAGTACGGTTAATTTACCGCTTTTACATTGGAGGATTCGTAATTGGTCGTTCGCTGGTAAAACTATTTTTTAGTTTTTCCGTTATGTCTATAGGGAAGTCCTGCGTATTTGACGACAACAATCAAAAACACTAGCTTTAAGTTGGTATGTTTTAGGCCACAAATAGATTTGGTACGTTGTCCGAATAGGAAGTCCAATAACTATTGAAAATCTTAAAATATTTCGTATGGAATTGGTACATGTAAAAAGTCAAAAACGGTGGTTAGCATTGAACGATGAAATTCAGATTGGCGAACTTATATATGAAATTACGAAGGATAATATGACGATTTCTCATGCTGAAGTTGATGCGCATTATCGCGGACATAAGATTGCTGAAGAACTCGTATTATCTGCCATTCAACAAGCAAGGGAAAGTAAACTGAAGGTCGTTCCTGCTTGTTCCTTCGCAAAGATTGTTTTCGAACGATATCCTGAACAGCAAGATCTTCTAGCATAGTCGTTTGGTATTTATTTCTCGGCGTATCAGGATTGACAGCAACGGTTCAGTCCTTTTTTATTTGAGAAACCAACCCAATATGTCAAAACTCCTAAACCAAAATTAACATTACTGCAGAAAGTAACACTAGGAAGATTATAAGCTGTCGAAACTGTGCTTCGGGTAGTATCTTAAGAATCCGTATTCCAATATAGCCTCCTAGAAGAATAAAAGGGATAGCAACGATATTAACATAGAATCCTTGCCAACTGAGGTTTTCCCAAACGAATGCTTGAAGCGGTATTTTGGAAAAGTTTAACAGCATAATGAACCAAGCTGAAGTGGCTGCAAATGTGACTTTATTTAACCGCTTTGATAGCATATAAACAGAGAGCGCAGGCCCCGCAGCATTGCCTATCATTGTAGAAAAACCGAGTATAAAACCGAATACAGGTGAATACCAGTATTTTCTGACAAGTGCCTCTTGTTTCACGTTAGAAATCTGTTCGAGCCATAGCATCGTAAGAACACCAATAATTATACAACTTCCAATCATGAGTTTGAAAAGTGTATCATCGATGTAATTCCCTAGGATAAGCCCAATTGCCATTCCTATTATTGAGGCGGGTAACAGTTTCTTGATTTCTCCCCAAAGAAATTCTTTTCGATAGTATATAACGGCGATCACGTCAGCAAAACATAAGAGGAGTAGAATAATACCGGTAGAGAATTTTGCTCCAAATAAAAAAGCAAATAGGGGGACGGCGATTGTTCCGATATTTTGTATGCCAGTTTTAGACATACCGATCAACATCGCACAGAAAAAGTATAATACCCAACCCCAGGGGGACGCAATGAGTTGCCAGGCTTCAACCATCTATTATGATGTTAAAAGGTCTATTACTTTACTTGCATTGATTTCGCTATAATCATTTATGTATAAAGAACAAGCAGGGAGCTCCTCTCGTGTGTGCGAACTTAGTACGCCTACAACCTTCATCCCTGCATTTAAGCCAGCCGTAACACCAGAAAAGGAGTCTTCGAACACCAAACATCTGTTAGGCTCAAGCCCCATGTTTTTTGCTGATTTCAAATATACTTCTGGATGAGGTTTGTGTAATGACACGTTCTCGCTAGCAAGTAGCGATTCCATTTTGTCCTCTATACTTAATTTATCCAATATCAGATTTAAGTTTGCTCGCGGTGCTGAAGTGGCTACCGCGGTCTTTAACCCATGAAATTTCAAATCGTCCAAGAATTCTTTGTAGTAGGGAATTGTTTCAACTTTGCTGCTGTATATTTCGCGAAAGAGGGCTTCTTTCTCATCTTCAAGAGCTTTGAGCTCGTTACCGGCAATCGGGCGTCCGAAAAAATGGGTCATAATATGGCTGTTGTGTTTACCATACATATGTTTTTCGAAATCTATTTGGGTATATGGTATTTTGTATTTATCAAAAAAAACGGTAAATGCCTTCGCATGGAAAGGGTTTGTATGACATATTACGCCGTCCATATCAAATATTACCGCATATTTATTTTTCATTTCTAATGATCCCATTGTGTTAGATATCTATTAATAGTAGTTTTCATCGGGGCTCAGGAAATTGCAATCATAAACATCAATGAAAACGTAAAAGGGGGGAACCGTTGAGTCCGCGCCATTTTCTCTAGAATAAAATTTTGGCAAAGATACGTTGATAAAATTCAATATCATAATTGCCCAACTTAGATCGTCTAATTAAAAGTCGAATGGAAGAAAGGTGTCCGGTCTGTCCACCTCCGGAGCTCCAGCTGTGTTTCTAACGGCAAGAAAGGGCACGTTGAAGCACCTTGTATAAACTATTCTCTGGTAAACTCGCGATGTCGCTGCTGTCTCGCCGTTCAAAAATTGGTTTGCAGTATTTTTGCAGTTAACGATGAAAATATCGCTTTCGGATCAAATCTATATCTCCGGGCAAATCAACAGATATGGTGTCATGTTCGGTATGAGCGACCTTTATCGTGTATCCATTTTCGAGCCAACGTAATTGTTCTAGTGCTTCGCTTTTTTCCAATGAGGAAACAGGTATTTGTGTTATTTTTTTTAGGATGTCAACTCGATAGCCGTATGTTCCGATATGTTTGTAATACGGCCGATTAGCGAACCATTTATCTCTTTCTTCTCCTCGTATGAAAGGGATGGTTTGACGGGAGAAATAGAGGGCATGTTGATTAGTATCGAAAGTAACTTTAGGAATGTTTTCGTTGAAAAGATCTTCCGGATCGCTAATTTTTTTGACTAATGTACCAATATCGGTGGTGGGATCTTTAAAAAGAGAACATAGAAGCTCGATTTGTAATGGATTAATAAACGGCTCATCTCCCTGTATGTTAATTGCGACATCGAACCCCGAAATTTTGTTAACTACTTCCGCACAGCGGTCGGTGCCAGACACGTGTTGATCAGATGTTAGTATTACATTGCCAGCAAATAACCGAACATGATCCACTATACGGTCATCATCAGTTGCGATAACCACCTCCGATAGGCTTGTACAGCTTTTTACCTGTTCATAAACACGCTGAATCATAGATCTGCCTTCAATATCTGCAAGTGGTTTGCCTGGAAACCGAGAGGATGCGTATCGTGCTGGGATAATTCCGATTATTCTCATACGCCAAATTAACAAGTAAAAATGCTGAATTAAAAATTTAAATTCGAGTTTGTACGAATATGGCGATCAGTTAATAAATTCGAGTATCCAAAACTATCGAATTTCAATATATATTATTCCGATTAATAAACTTTTCTCTTTTTTTGATGTTTAATTAGACAATGACGATTGGGCAACTATACACAAAAATTCTTCCATTCACCAGACCCTATAAGAATCTCATTTTTTATACATTAGGTTTGACGTTAGTAGGTTCTTTCGCTGCTCAGGTGAATGCATTTATCTTGAAATATACGGTAGATTCTATCTCAAATTTATTGGTTAATAAGGAAACTCTCTCAGCGGGTTTTTATCTGTTGGGTATTATAGCTTCTGTGCTTTTAGGAAAGGAAGTTTTGTATGCAGGTTTACAATTTGGGCAAAAATTTTATGGTGAAAAATTGCGAATTATGATCGCTCGTGATTTTTCGCAATCGATCATTGAGAAAATCTTAACATATAAGATGGCTTTTTATAGCTCGTCGACAAATGAATCTGGAAGACTGCAAACGCGGATTGATGCGGGGATTAGCAGTCTAACGCGCTTGGTGCAAAATTTTTTTATTGATATTTTTCCACTTTTTGCCAATGCTATTGTTGCTCTCGTATGCATGTTTCTTGCCAATTTTTATGTTGGGCTCGTCGGCTTGATGGTTATTCCAGTTTATTTTTATGTCTCTCAGCTGCAGGCACAACGTTTATCGGGTTTTCGCCGAAACATGAGAAGCTACCGTGAAAATAAGAGTAACCAAATTATTAATCTGATCGAATCTATTCTGGTGATCAAATCGTTTGTTCGTGAGAAATCGGAGGCCTCGCGTCATAAACAGATTCAATTTGATATGACTGAAAATCAAATGGCAACGCGTAAGACGAGTTTTCTATTTGACAGTATTAAGAATTTCATAGAACAAATAGGCGTTGTTTTGGTGATTATTCTTACTGCCTATTTTGTATTAAACGAAGAGATGACGATAGGGGCTATTATGTTTCATATTATGCTGTTCGGTAACGTGTCTGCTCCGATTCGTCAGTTGCATAGAATCTACGACGAGGTGAATGATGCGTTGATCTATTCAGAAAGTTTCTTCGACATTCTCGAATCGGAACATCAGAAGGAGGAAAGTGGTAGTTACCGTCCGTTTTCAATCACTGGTAAAATCGAAATTAGAAACGTTGATTTTAATTATCCTAACGGTTATCAGGCGCTATCCGGTGTGAACATGACGATCCTTCCAAATCAAAACACTGCTCTTGTGGGACTTTCAGGCGCAGGGAAGAGCACGGTAATCAATCTTCTGGATAAGTTCTATGCCCCGACAAAGGGAAATATCCTACTCGACGGCGTTGATTTGACCGAGTATAACACCGAATTCTTACGTCAGAACGTGGGCCTAGTGTTACAAAGAAACCATATTTTTAAAGGAAGCATTGAAGAAAATATTCGCTATGGAAAAACGGATGCAACAGTTGACCAGATAAGGGATGCTGCCGTCAAAGCATATATTCATGAGCAGATAATGGAATTACCAGATGGTTACGATTCCCCGGCGCACTTATTGTCTGGCGGGCAGCAACAACGTATCGCTATAGCTCGTATGTTTCTCAAAAATCCGCCAATAATTTTCTTAGACGAGCCGACGGCTAATCTTGATGCGATAGCTACAGAGCAGATAAAGAAGAGCTTAGATGCTATTAAGGAAGGACGGACAGTTATTATTGTTTCTCACAGCATTTCGCAGATTATTGATTCGGAACATATTATTGTTATGGAGAGCGGGAGAGTCGTAGAAGATGGAACGCACGAGGAACTTTATGCCAACCACAGTTCCTATTATAAGATATTCAATGCGATGGCGAACAGTCTGAATGTCGAAAAAATTACCAAATCGATGCACCATTATTGAGCATTGCGATTTTTGGCATCCTGTTGGCTGCACCCCTTTCCAATAGCAGTATTTTTTTTCGTAAATTGTAAAAACTAAATTTTAGAAAATCTGTATATGTTTTACAAGGTATTAAGGTATTCCGTCCGTCAAGGCCTTCGTTGGTATATTTCGGATTTAAAAATTACAAATCTACAGGGACATTCTCTGGTAGGGCCGTCTATTATTTTATCAAACCATCCTAATTCACTTTTTGATGCTTTGGTACTTGCGGCATATGTGCCCGGAGAAATTCGATACTTGGTAAGAGGTGATCTTTTCCGGCACCCAATAGTGAACATTCTTCTACGAGCTTTATACATGCTTCCGGTCTATAAAAAAAACGATGATCCGGAGTACGCTGTCAAGAATGATTTTACTTTTGATGAATGTACTAGACTCCTTGAACAAGGGAAGCACATTTTGATTTTTCCAGAGGGAAGATCGGATAACTTATGGAAATTAAGACCGTTTATGAATGGTGGAATCACAACATTAATTGAACGGGCCTATCGTGCCGATATCCCTTTACAAATTCAGCCGTATGTGTTAAATTATAGTTCATTTCGTTTCGTCCCTAAAGCGATGACAATTAAAGCCCTTCCTGTAATTGATTCCACAGAATATATTGAGGGAAATCAAGTTAAGACGGCAACGATTATACATGATTTGCGAGAGAACCTATTGGAAAATATGACGGAATTTCCGTTGTCTCCATCAACAGTAAATAATACGGAGAACGAGTGGATGCGTATCCCTGCAAAGCTGGGATATTATTCCCATAATTGGTTCTATAAATTGTGGCGCAATTATATTCGTAAGAAAACTGCGGGAACAATATTTTATGACTCTATTCTATTTGTTGCACTTTTTCTGTCTTATCCTTTGCTGGTCCTCTTTTTAAGCTGGATTATAGGTTTAATTTTGGGTTTTTGGGCTGGACTATTTGTTTTCGTTCTACTACCGACATTGGCATACTGTATGGTTTTTTATCAACCAGTTAAAGTTGAAACCGAAGTGAACCGACCCAAAGAGAATACGTTCGAAAAAGTATAATTGAATCGGTCTATAACACAAATAAAGTCACCAGATGGTGACTTTATTTGGTAATTGTTTAAAATTTACTTTATTGGATTTTCGATCCATTTTCGAGCATTTACAAACGCTTCAATCCACGGTGTAACTTCATCTTGGCGTCCTTCTGGATAGTTTGCCCAGTTCCATTGGAACGTTGAACGTTCAATGTGAGGCATTGTTACCAGATGTCGACCCGAAGCATCACACATCATTGCAGTATTGTAATCTGAACCATTTGGGTTGTGCGGATATTGATCGTATGCATACTTAGCAACAATTTGATAACGGTCCTCGCTTTCTGGTAA
>NZ_JABMCQ010000360.1 GCF_013179575.1 Sphingobacterium shayense
CGCGGTACTGTTGTGACCGGTCGTGTAGAGCGCGGTATCGTCAAGATCCAGGAAGAAATCGAGATCGTTGGTCTGCGTGATACCACCAAGACCACCTGTACTGGTGTTGAGATGTTCCGCAAGCTGCTCGACGAAGGTCGTGCTGGCGAGAACTGCGGTGTACTGCTGCGCGGCACCAAGCGTGACGACGTAGAGCGTGGTCAGGTTCTGGCCAAGCCAGGCACCATCAAGCCGCACACCAAGTTCGAAGCTGAAGTGTACGTTCTGTCCAAAGAAGAAGGTGGTCGTCACACTCCGTTCTTCAAAGGCTACCGTCCACAGTTCTACTTCCGTACTACCGACGTAACCGGTTCGTGCGAACTGCCGGAAGGCGTTGAAATGGTAATGCCGGGCGACAACATCAAAATGGTTGTCACCCTGATCAAGCCGATCGCCATGGAAGACGGCCTGCGCTTCGCAATTCGCGAAGGTGGTCGTACCGTTGGTGCTGGCGTGGTTGCCAAGATCGTCGAGTAATCG
>NZ_JABMCQ010000037.1 GCF_013179575.1 Sphingobacterium shayense
TTTCGACGCATACGCTGGCGCTGGAGTACCCAACAAAGGTGCTTTTCCAAAAATGTTAACACCACAGCAGATTCTCGATTACGACAACAAGTTTAACGGTACAAATCTGGAATTACAAGATTATCTACTCGCAGGATCGAAATCTAACTGGGATATCACTCCAGAGGATGTTGATATGAGTAAGTATAATTACAACGCAAAAGACCGGGCTTCCTATTATCAAATAACAAAGGCGAACAAAGCCGGAACAAACTGGTTTGATGAGCTAACCGAAACCGCACCGATACAGTCTTATCAGTTGGCGGCTAATGGCGGTACTGATAAAGCGACCTACGCTTTTTCTGGGGGCTATTTAGACCAAAAAGGAACGATGATTCACACTGGATTTAGACGTTATAGCGTCCGTACCAATACACAGTTCAAAGCATTCAACGACAAATTCCGCTTTGGAGAAAACATGTCGTATACTTATACTGAAGGATACGGTATGGGGGTAAACACGAATACTGCTGGTAATTATATTGGGGAAGGTTCGGTGTTAGGTTTTGCTTACCGAATCCAGAATATTATACCGGTATATGATGAGGGAGGAAATTTTGCCGGCTCATTCGGAAATGATCATGGAAATGGAGAGAACCCAGTAGCAATGGCTTATCGCCGTAAAGATAATGTCAATCGTAACAACACCTTTTTCGGAAATGCCTTTGCAGAGTATGACATTCTCGATGGATTAACCTTACGAACTAGCTACGGGCTAAGATATGATAATTATAATGGTGTAAGTTACACCTACCCCAATCCGGAGTTCTCGGAGGGTAACTTCAACAACGGGATGAGTGAATATCACGGTTACACTACCGAGTGGACATGGACAAATACGTTAAACTATAAACCGCAGCTCGGCGAAGATCATAGTTTAAACGTTATGGTCGGTACTGAAGCAATAAAAAATCGTAATCGCGAAATTAGCGGTTCTCGAAATGGCTATTTTACCATGAACAATCTTGACTACCTGTATTTAAATTCGGGTAGCACGAATTTCAATAACGGTGGAGTAGGCTCTATCGGCACGATGTTTTCCATTATGGGTAAAGCTGATTACGCTTTCAAAGATAGATATCTACTAAGCCTAACTTTGCGCCGTGACGGTTCCTCAAACTTCGGTGAACAAAACCTGTACGGAGTGTTCCCAGGAGTAAGTGGAGCTTGGCGTATTTCCGAAGAAGAATTCGCACAGGATGCCGATTGGTTAACAGATTTAAAAGTGCGTGCCGGTTATGGTGTCACGGGTAACCAGCGCATTCCAAGTTCGCAGTTTTTAGATAGATATTTAGCCTCACTAACACAGTCGTCCTACCCAATCAACGAAGGCGTTGTAAATGGTATATGGCACAACTCCTACGCGAATCCAGACATAAAATGGGAACAGGTAAAAGCTCTAAACCTAGGCGTTGACTTTACCTTATTTAACGGAGATTTCGACGGATCGTTTGATTGGTTTGATAAAAAGACTACCGACATGCTCTTTCGAGTGCCATTACCAGCAGCAGCAACTGGACGTGCAACTCCTCCTTATCAAAATGTCGGGGACATGCGTAACAGCGGGATCGAGCTATCTTTGGGCTATCATTACGGACACCGTCAAGAGTCACCCTTTACCTTAGATCTTACTGCCAACATCTCTCGTTACGTAAACGAAGTTGTTTCGCTTGCTCCGTCAATTACCCAAGTAAATTATGGCGCCTTTAGAAGTATGGAGACATCGATTCTCAGAAAAGGAGATCCGTTTGGTGCCTTTTATGGCTACCAAGTGGCCGGTATCTACCAAAGTGCGGAAGACATTCAAAATTCGGCATCATACGCCGATGCTAGACCAGGCGGTTTAAAATATGCAGATATCAATGGCGATGGTGAGATTACTCCGGAAGACAGAACGATAATCGGCAGTCCGCACCCGGATTTTGTTTATTCATTAAATGTAAACGCTGCATACCAGAACTTCGATCTTTCTCTTTTCTTCTATGGATCGCAAGGCAACGATTTGTATGAAGCAACACGCTACTTTACGGATTTCGGCGTATTCAAAGGGCAAAAAAGCACAAGGTTATTAGATTCATGGAGCGAAACGAACAGAGGAAGCGATATCCCGTCTCTTGCGAACCCTAACGAGTCGACTAGCGCCTTAGAATATGCAACTTCGTCTTATTATGTCCAGGACGGCAGCTTCTTAAAGCTAAAAAATCTACAACTCGGTTACAACATCCCTACAAATAAATTGTTCGGCGAAAAGAGCTCCTTTAGCAAGTTTAGGGTCTATTTTGGTGTGACTAATTTGTTCACAATCACCAAATATGAAGGTCTAGACCCTGAGGTTACTGCGACACCTTCAGATTACCCAGCGTTAGGTGTTGACTTTGGAGCCTATCCACAAGCACGTCAATATACGTTTGGGCTTAATCTAGGATTTTAATCGGAAAACAATTAAAAAGAACGATCATGAAACGAAATAAATTAATAATTCTTTTAGGTGCTGGAATGTTATTAGCTAGCTCCTGTGGGAAAGAATTTTTACAGAAACTACCGCAAGGGGAACTCGCTGAGTCACAAGTAGGAAATTCGGACGGTGTAGAAGGAGCCTTAATCGGCGCGTACAGCATTCTGAATGGGAACGTTAGCGGAACTTGGGGAAATTATGGTTCAGCGCCTAGTCAGTGGGTCTTTGGCGAATTACCCTCGGACAATGCGCACAAAGGATCGGAATTAACCGATCAGACACCAATGAATATGATTGAGACGTACGGAACAATCAGTACCAACGATAATTTAAGCACAATGTGGCAAGTATATTTCGAAGGTGTCCTACGTTGTAATAATACATTGAAACTTTTAGCGAATGATCAAGCGGGGGCGAAAGAAATTACAGCGGAACGTGCAATCCAAATACAAGGCGAGGCAAGACTGTTACGTGCTCATTATTACTTTTTTATGTGGCGCGTTTTTAGAAATGTCCCTATCATAACTGAGGAAGTAAGCGCAGAAGAAGCAGAGACTATTGCCAACGATCAAGACGTATTACCATTTATCGAAGCGGATCTTAAATTCGCTATCGATAATTTACCGGAAACGAAAATTAACAATGAGCACGGTCGAATGGATAAAACGACGGCACAGGCTTATCTAGGGAAACTATATCTATATCAAAAGAAGTTCCCAGAAGCGTTAGTTCTTTTCAAGGAAGTCATGGCGGGGAAAGATCTTGTAGCCATGCCGTTCTGGAATAACTTCGACGTGACAAAAGAAAACGGCCCAGAGACAATATTTGTATCTAAGCATGCTATAAATGACAACGGTTCGTCCGACAATGCGAACGTTGGTGACATGCTATCGGGCTTGTATGGAAGTTCTCCAGTTGGTTGCTGCGGATTCTTCCAACCGACAATTGACCTTGTAAATGCTTATCGAACTGATGCCGATGGATTACCTATGCTGAATGGTGATTACAGGGAAGATCCTTACAAATCAGATCTCGGTAAAGCCGATACTTCGTACAGACTGGATGTAACTTTAAGATTTGACCCACGTTTAGATTATACAGTAGGACGAAGGGGTGTTTCTTATCTAGATTACGGCATTATGCCCGGTAACGGATGGATTCGTGACGCAAACTACGCGGGCCCTTTTGTGGGAATTAAAACAATGGTTCCACAGTCGCAATTCGCTAACGAGACCGCCCCAGGGGAGAAATATGTAACGGGACTGGATGTCAATATTATCCGCTTAGCTGATGTTTGGCTTATGGCTGCAGAATGTGAAGTAGAAGCTGGGAATCTGACTGAAGCTCTTAAACTGGTAAATGATGTGCGAAACCGTGCCGCGAATCTTGCTCCAAAGAAAACAGCAACAGGAGCGAATGCAGCAAACTACGTCGTTAAACCATACACGTCGTTCCCTAACCAAACCTATGCTAGAAACGCGGTAAGATTCGAACGACGGTTAGAGCTTGCATTAGAAGGTCACCGCTTTTTTGATCTAGTACGATGGGACATTGCAAAAGAAACAATTGAAGCGTATTCTACGTTCGAGGGAAGTTTCCTTCCTTCTTACAAAGGGCTAACTTTCAGCGATAACGACAAATATTGGCCTATTCCACAGGCAGAGATCGACCGTAGCAACGGTATTTTAAAACAGAATTAGACGTATCTTTAATAGGAAAAGGGAGAGGCAAACAATTGGTTCTCCCTTTTTCTTTTCTAGGGACCATTCTACCGAGTTTTTAGCACTGAACAATCGCATTTAAATAATTGAGAGTTTCCAAATAGAATTGGATTTCATATTGATATCATTATTGATAGTTCCCGTCTTTTCTTATTCTTACTAACGGAAATTTTCGCTATATTTACCTAACTATCGGAGGTTATGCCTGATTGCATGATACATCACAATACACCTTCTATAGTGACAACAACTTAAACTATAAACATTAGTCCACCTTAACAATGACGTTGCTCAATTTCTTGAACCCTCGCTTAGGGATTCTCCTTATGGCACTTCTAATCGGAAGTACAACCCTATCTTATGCGAACTCCGAAACTTCTTATTTTCAATTGAAAGTTTATCATTTTCAAACCTCTAAACAAGAAGCGACGATTGACCAGTTTTTACAAGAGGCTTATATCCCGGCGATGCACAAATTAGGATTTAAACAAGTAGGTGTATTCAAACCGCTGGATAACGCGAAAAAGGATGATAAACTAATATACGTCTTGTACACGAGTAATAATCTTGAGAACTTTGCAAGTTTGGATGCAGACCTACTAAAAGATGATCAATATCTTGAAAAAGGGAAACCCTATTTGGAAGCTAAACATGATGCTCCCCCTTTTTTAAGGATAGAGTCAATTCTAATGAAAGCCTTTCGAAGTAAGCCAAATATGTCGATTCCGAAATTAAATTCTGACAAAGCTAAACGAGTCTACGAACTAAGAAGTTATGAGGGACCGACTGAGAAGCTTTCGGCGAACAAAATTGATATGTTTAACAATGGTGAAATCGACATTTTCGAAAACCTAAATTTCAATGCCGTTTTCTATGGTCAGGTCATTGCGGGGAGCACTATGCCAAACTTGATGTATCTAACTTGTTTTGAGGATATGGCAGATCGGGAAGCCCATTGGAAAGCCTTCGGCCCACCCTACAAGGCGATGAGTGAATTGCCTCAATATCAAAATAATGTTTCTAAAAACGTGACAATTCTTTGCATGCCTACGTCTTATTCAGACTTTTAGATAACGCGTTATCACACACTCCTGTAGAAAGTTAAAGCTGGCGCTACATGTTTAGAACTGTAAGGTGAATGTGCTACCTTGACCTTCTTTGCTGTCGACAAAGATGTTGCCTTTATGCATTAACATAATTTGCTTACTCAAGGTTAACCCGACTCCCGTACCTGTTTTCTTGGTCGTAAAGAACGGTGTAAATATTTGTTCTTGAATCTCCGCAGACATCCCGATTCCATTATCTTGAATTTTTAATTGAATATGGCCCTTTGAATCGATCGCTGACATACTAATATAAGGCCGTTCAATTTCCTTCACGGCCTCGATTGCATTTAGCAGCAAATTGATAAGAATCTGTTCCAAAAGATTAAGATCCGCGCGGAGGATCAATCTCGTATTCTTAATAATAATGTCTACATCAATATTCTTCTGTATCAAGTTCGGTTCTAATAACTTATAAATATTCTCGAATAACTGGACCACCGAAATCTCCGACAGCTGGGGTTGGTCGACCTTATTTATCAACCTATAGCTTTTGGCAAACTGCAACAATCCTTCACTTCGCCGTCTGATAGTGAAAATCCCAACCTTTAGATCTTCAATATCCTGCTTTCCCTCCCAATGTTCCAGTCGGTCATGTAAGGTCTCCGCTAAAGAGCTGATAGGGCCTATGGAATTCATAATTTCATGAGTCAAAACTCTCAACAACTTATGCCATGCCTTCGTCTCTGTTTCATCAATCGCCTCATTAATATTCTGATAGACTATAATCCGGAACGCACCGTCTTGTGTCTCAAATCCCGAACTTTGCATATATAGCTTAATTTTTCCTTTGCTGGAATGAACGGTTTCCATGTGATGCTTTCCAACTTCCAGTTGCATTGTCATTTGGTGAAGTTCGGGGAGTTTTTTCTTCATTCCTTCTATGTTACCCAAATGAGGAACTTGAAATAGCTCTTTAAAAGCATCATTCAGCCATACGATCTTACCTGAATCACGATGATAAAATATAATTGCTGTATCTAACATATTAATTACCTTATTCAGGTATTGCTGCTGTAAAGCTTGATCGATACTAATACTTTTATATACCTCATTGATCTGGTTAAAAGCCGTATACAGTTGCCCTTCGACAGATCTCCGCCTTTTTATCACAAAGCGGCGCGTAAAATCACGATATTTTACTGCTTCCGAAAATTCAACTATTTGTCTTAACAGCAATCGTTGGATAGAGAGCCAGCGGTAAGCGATTAGAACTAAAAAGAAAAAGGCGAATCCGGCATATAAATAATAGCTTTTAAATAGCAGAAAAGCTACACCTACTGCAAATATCACCAGTAATAACATCTTGAAGAAATCCGTTAAGGCGTGGCGAGTCATCGATTATAGGTTATATTTTTCTAGCCTACGGTATAACGCAGCACGAGTAAGCCCCAATTCTTTAGCGGCCTTGCTGATGTTACCGTTATAGCGCTCAATTGCTGATTTGATGGCTTTTCGTTCGATTTCTTCCAAGTTATGAGAAGGAACCTCCGGTCCTGGTACTTGCATTGAGGCTTGCTGTTCTATTGGCGAAAACAGAATATCCTCAGGATGGATAGAAAGTTGCTCTGACATAATCACTGCTCGCTCAATACTATACTGTAATTCTCGAACATTTCCTGGAAAGTGATAATTCCTTAGTTTTATCAGCGCGTCTGATTCGATACCTGTGATATTTTTGTGGTATTTCGCATTATAGAACTTTAGAAAATGATTTGCAAGCAACGGAATATCGTCTGCCCGCTCACGCAATGCTGGAACCTGAATTTCTAGCGTGTTTATACGATATATCAAATCCTTACGGAATCTATTCTCATCTGCCAGGGAACGCAAGGGGACATTTGTTGCCGATAGCAAACGGATATCAACGGGAACAGATTGACTAGACCCCAGAGGCACGACTGATCTATTTTGTAACACACTCAATAATTTGGCCTGTTGTTGTAAACTAATGTTACCAATCTCGTCCAAAAACAACGTCCCGTTATCGGCATGTTCAAACCGTCCTTTTCTGTCTTCGCGAGCATCCGTAAAGGCTCCCTTTTTATATCCAAAAAGCTCACTTTCAAATAATGTCTCCGTTAACGAACCGACATCAACCTTCACAAAAGCTTCTTTGGCTCGCCTTGAGCGCTGATGAATTGCATTCGCGATTAAATCCTTTCCCGTTCCATTCTCGCCCAATATCAATATGTTAGCCTCCGTGGGTGCAATCTTATCCAATTTGTATTGTAGATCCTCCATAATCGCAGATTGGCCTACAATACCATTCTGCTCGCGAGGATTCTCAGCAAACCGTTCGCTTTTACTTGGTTTATTTTCCGCGTAAATGTCGCTGATTGTATTTAGAAGTTGCTCATTTAGCCAAGGTTTTACAACGAAATCTGATGCTCCCTGTTTTAAGGATTTAACGGCGAGGTCCACCGCGCCATATGCTGTAATCATGATTACATTAACTTTCGGAAATTGTGCCTTTATTCGTGACAGCCAGAACAGGCCTTCATTACCGGTATTAATCGCGCTCTTGTAGTTCATATCCAATAAAACGATATCAACTGAATTCTTTTCTAAGATATTCATCAATCGTTCAGGATTATGTTCTACTAACACTTCCTTTACATTGGGTCTTAATAAAATTCGTGTGGCAATTAATAAATCTTGGTCGTCATCAACAACTAGAATGGTCGCTTTTTTCATTTCAAGCTAAGTTACTTATAAATCTAAAGAACCAACATAATAATCGTTCACATATTTTTGCATTAACCATTGATATTGACTGATTATTAATTGACTACGCGTTGCGTCCAATTTATTTTTAGCTGTCAAATAAATGACCGAATTGCTGTTTCCTGACTCAAAGTGAACAGTTGCAATTCGAAAGGCCTCCGTATAACTTTGCTCTTGATTTCGTAGATTTAGCACATTTTTCCGGGAGGTAGCCAAATCAAATACGGCTTGCGCCGTTTTCATTCGCAGATCATTCATAAGAATGTCCCGGTTCAGTTGGGCTTCGTTCAACGATACTTGGGCCAATCTCACTTGTGTCCGAACCCTAAATTTGTTAAAAATAGGAACCGATAACGTTACGCCAATCCCTTTACTCAAGTTATTCTTAATTTGTGTAAATACGGCGCCTTCTCCTTTACTATAATTCGAACTCATCCCACCATTTAGAGAAAGGCTGGGCCACAGATCAGATTTTGCAAGTTTTACTCCGGCCTCCATCTCCTTGATTCTCCAATCCAATGCTTTAAATTGGGGCAGCGAATTCATGGATTGTTCAAACAGTAATTCGGCATTGGTCGCTTTAACTTCTTGAGACATATTGATGGGTTTCAACTCGCCTAAATGCTGCACATCTACGTTCATCAGTCCAGCTAATTCGACCCGCGCGGTATACAGTGTCTGCCGCGTTAACTCAACATTATTAAGGTCACTGCTATATTGACCTTTGATATCGTAGAAATCACCTGGATTGGTGGCTCCTTCTCTATTCAAAACTTCGTTTCTATGCAGCTGTTCCTTAGTCACACTCAGTTGCCCCTCAGTCTGTTTCAACATGTCTTGTGCCGTTAATACTTTCACGTACGCCTCGATTACATCTAATTTCATATCATTCACCGCCCCGTCATATTCTAGCTTTCCCGCATCCAATGCGTTGGATTTCATCCGTATGTTATGAAGGATATAAAAACCATTGAAAATTGGAACACTTAAATTCAGAGACTGACTCCCAGAACTGTTATTGTTGTCAATAAATTGATTAGTCGTCGGGTTTATGGTTTTGCCTTGAGAGATATTATGCGAGATACCACCGCTCAAAGATGGTAATCGATCATACTTCGCCTGTTTTCTTGCTAGCTCAGTACGGTCAACGTTCAGCTCGTCTCTTCTAAGTGATGGATTATTTCGGACGGCCTGTTGTACGCAATCGGCTAAAGACAGGTAATTACCCTGTCCTTGCGCCGTGCTAACTAAACTACAAACTAAACAAACAATATAAAGTAAATTACTTTTCATCTAAAACGTATTTCATGCTACATTTCACAGGGCGTGCCAAACAAACAACACGCTTACTTTCAATTAATTGCTGTTTCCACAATACTGAAATTGTTCGATGTCGAACAGGCTACTGTTCGCTTATGAACACCCATCTATAATAAATATACCGACATGAATAGCCCATTAATAATTGCAAATTACCTTCATTTTCTGTTATCCATTTTTGTCGTATACGCGTTTGTTCGCCACCGCACATATACTGTTCAGTTTCGGACAGTGGCGCGCAACTGAATACGAATAACAAATTAGATAACAATCACTTACAAACTTGGCATAACCTTGTATACAGAATAGTCAAATTTGAATATTGACGTAGATGGACAGACCGATTAAACAAAAGACGTGGAATACAAAACGGATTCTAACTTTAGCAGGAATTGTGGCTATAATCGCCTTGATATCTGCCAGTTACTATTATACTAGTGGAAACAGCAAACTAAATGTCGATGCAGAAAGGATCTCAATATATGAGGTTAAAGAAGATACCTTTCAAGAATTCATCCCAATTAACGGAACAGTGCTACCCATTAGTAGTATATATCTGGACGCATCGGTAGGCGGTCGAGTAGAGGAAAAATTTGTAGAGGACGGCGCTCAACTTAAAAAAGATGAACCTATTATGCGGCTTTCCAATACCGATATGGAACTAAGTTTGATACAACAAGAAACAGAAGTTTTAAACTTGTTAACACAGGCCCAAATAGCACAGACCAACGCGCAACAAGTGTCCATAAATAATAGAAACCAAATGGCAGACGTAGAGCAAGCGTACAAAGAAGCAGAACGAATCTACCATCTCAATAAGAAGTTACTAGCGGAAAAAGCAATTGGTTCACAAGAATATCAAAAATCTTTAAACGAATATAATTACCAAAAAGAACGTATTAACTTGACCAAGCAAATTCTGAAACAGGACGAAGTCTCAACAAATCAAAAGCTGAATCAGGACCGCGAAACGTATAAACGTACCCAAAATGCATTGGAACTAATGCGAAAAAAAGTTGGTGATTTAATCCTTCGCGCACCAGTGGACGGTCAGTTAACTTCGTTTGACGCAGAAATCGGACAAAACAAAACCCCAGGGGAAAGACTAGGTCAGATCGATGTGTTAACAGGGTTCAAAGTCCGAGCAGACATCGATGAACATTATATTAACCGAATCTTTCCAGATCTACAAGGTCAGTTTACAATCGGTAATAAATCCTATGATTTAAAAATTAAGAAAGTATATACCCAAGTAAAAGACGGTAGGTTTCAAGTTGATATGGAGTTTATTGGTGAACGTCCGCAGGGCATCCGGCGCGGTCAAACGCTTACGATCCGCTTAGCATTAAGTGATGAAACAAAGGCGATCTTACTAGCGAGAGGCGGATTCTATCAGCAAACAGCAGGAAATTGGATTTTTAAACTAGATAAAGACGGTAATACAGCTTATCGTACCGACATACAAGTCGGCAGACAAAATCCGGAATATTTTGAGGTTTTAAATGGATTAAAACCCGGAGATAAAGTAATCGTGTCAAGCTATGATACATATGACAAAATTCAAGAATTGAATATAAGGAAGTAAAATAAACTCATTTTTAATTAAGTTAAATTTGAAATGCTAAAAAACTATATCAAATTCGGATTCCGCGCCATCACTAGCGACAAAAAATCTGCTCTATTGCATATTGTGGGTTTAGGAATAAGCTTGGCTTCCGTCGTCTTAATTTCTTTATGGGTTAATGATGAGCTGACTTACAATTCTAAGTTCAGCAAATCCGACGAAATTTATCAATTGACGGCACAGTTTGAAACCAATAGTGAAAAATTCAATTACTCCGTGCCTTCACCGATCGCGGTATTTGGAAAAAAAGAAATTCCGGCGGTGGCGGATGCCTGCCGTGCGATATCCACACCTAAGATGTCCTTCGGAAATGGCCACTTAAAATTTGATGAGGTAGGTATTTATGCCGATGACTCGTTTTTTAAGTTATTCGATCTTCCATCAAGGTTTATAAACGTAAACCAGCCCTTTTCATCTGAAAGAGCTCTTGTCATTACCAGATCACTGGCAAAAAAATATTTCGGTAAGCAGGATCCGCTAGGGCAAACCATAGAGATACAATTGGATTGGATTCTGAAAACAAATAAAGAGCATTTTGTTATATCAGGTGTCATCGACGATTTTCCCGAAAATAGCTCGTTGAATGGAGATTTCATATTACCCATAAGCCTATTACAGGATATCACAGGTGAAAACCTTCAAGATAAGTGGGGAGACTTTCAATACGATGTGTTTTTCCTATTACATAAAGACGCAGATCAACATGAAGTTGCGGATCAATTAACGTGGATGCAAAAGAAACAATTCGGCAACCTCGACACTTCTGTTTCAAGCAGCGGCCTCTATCGAGATTTCAGCTACCACCTACAGCGAATAACCGAATCAAAACTATATAAGCCAAATGGACGAGCAGACGGTATTCAGTTAGTTTACACGTTTTCAGGAGTTGCTTTTATCATCCTGTTAATTGCCTGTATGAACTATGTCAATTTGGTAACTGCAAAGATGACGAAAAAAAGCCGAGAGATGAGCTTAAGGAAAATAGTAGGGGCAAGCAGAAAAGACCTATTTTTCCAATACACCGTCGAATCGAGTATTATTTTTTTTATAGCGCTACTTTTTGCGATCACATTAGCCAATCTTTCAATGCCAATCTTTAATATGTTGTCCAGAAAAAACTTGGCTATAGATTTTCTCTCAAACGACATATATATAATATTCGTGCTTACTTTTTCCACAACGTTCATTTTCGCGGGCATTTACCCTGCGATTCTCTTCTCACGCAATAAGGTCGTAAACTTACTCAAGACTGAAATAACTCCCCTTGGCAGTAAACAAAACGTACGTAAGCTTTTAGTCGTTATCCAATTTTCTTTCACCGTAATTCTGATAGTATCGACAATAGCATTTAAAAATCAACTAGATTTCATGCGGCAAAAAAATCTTGGATACGACAAAGAGAACGTGTTCCTGTTTGAACAAAAAAATTTTCTCGAACATTACGATGCTATTCGTAACGAGTTAGAGAAGCAATCTGGAATTCGAGGGGTAACGGCAGCGAGTAGTGATCTCAGTAATTTCGGATCAGAAACCGCAGATATCAGTTGGGCAGGTAAATCTCAAGATCAGAGAAACTTCTTTATTACACAGGTAAGTATTGATCGAAACTTCACGGAGGTAATGGACATACGACTTACGGAAGGGATCGGCTTTACAGGAACTGCTGCGGACAGCAGCTACGCAATCATTAATGAAACTGCTTTGAGGGAAATGGGAATCAAAGACCCTATCGGAAAAACTATTCAATTCCATCAACGCGAATTAACCATTGCGGGTGTTGCAAGGGATTTCAACTTTAACGATTTAAAAACCGAGATCAAGCCTTGCATATTGTTTATGGGAATGGGGTATGCTTTAGGTGGCATGTATGTAAAAGCTGCTCCGGGCAATGCCGATGTAGCGTTAGATGCAGTACAAAAGCTATGGACAAAATATAATCCAGAAACCGACTTTAGTTACTTCTTTTTAGATGAAGCCTTTGACCGATTGTACAAAAAAGATATCTTAAGTACACAACTAATAACAGTGTTTTCTGTTCTCGCTATTCTATTATCCTGCATGGGGCTAGCGGGTCTAATTACATTCACAACGGAGACTAAACTGAAAGAAATCGGAATTCGAAAAACTTTAGGGGCTTCTGTTTACGGTATAGTTCTTTTGATTTTAAAAGATTTTCTGGTTCCTGTGTTCATCTCCATAACAATCGCTTTTCCTATTTCCTGGCTTATCATTTCCCGATGGTTAGATAACTATGTATACCGGATATCACTAGACTGGTGGATCTTTATGCTATCAGCTCTAATAACACTAGTTTTGGTCCTTCTAACGGCTGGTAGGACATCAATCAAGGCCGCAAAAATGAATCCCGTAAATTCGTTACGAAACGAATAATTCCATTATTACAATTAATTTAACAAAAACACCATGATAAAAATAACAAATCTCCAAAAATTCTATCGCACCGAAGAAGTGGAAACTGTCGCATTAAACGATGTAAATATTCATGTAAAAGAAGGTGAATTTGTAGCAGTTATGGGACCTTCGGGATGTGGAAAGTCTACTTTATTAAATATTATCGGGCTTTTGGATGATTTAGATGAAGGTAGTTATCTTTTCAACAATATAGAGGTCGCTAAATTCAAGGAAAGCAAACGTTCGGATTTGCGTAAGCATAACATCGGCTTTGTATTCCAGAGTTTCAATCTCATCGACGAGTTGACAGTATTTGAAAACGTGGAACTTCCGTTAGTTTATACCAAAGTACCTGCCGCTGAGCGGAAACGCCGTGTAGAGGAGGTATTGGAAAAAGTACAGATTATGCATCGTCGCAATCACTTCCCACAACAGTTGTCGGGAGGGCAGCAGCAACGTGTTGCTGTGGCACGCGCCGTAGTTAATAACCCGAAATTAATCCTTGCCGATGAGCCTACAGGAAACTTGGACTCCAGCAATGGTAACGAGGTTATGCAATTACTAACCGAGTTAAATGAATCTGGAACTACCATCATCATGGTTACCCATTCTGAACACGATGCGAAATTCTCAGATCGAGTAATCAGAATGCTAGATGGTCAAGTAATATTAGAGACTGCAACAGCGCTAGAATAGTATTGGCGTCGACACTACTCAGAGGCCTTGAAGGCAAAAGACACTAAGATATTAACAGTTGTACCAGATATAGAAATAAGACGTAACAAATCCGTAGGAACCGAACAATAAGAAAATCGCCGTTCTCATTCCGTCGCCTAACAATCTAAAAAATGGTAAAAAATTATTTCAAAATAGCATTTCGGAATCTCAAGAAGAATAAGGGATTTACCGCAATCAATATTATTGGGTTAGCGATCGGTATGGCGGCAGCTATATTAATCTTTTTGTGGGTAAGTTCACAATTAAATTTTGACAAGATGTATCCGAAAGCGAATCAGCTGTACGCTGTTGGGTCAATAGAGCCTTCAGATGAAGGCTTGTCTGTCTGGTTCTCCACACCCAAACCGTTGGCCTCAGTCGTGAAAAATGACATTCCGGAAGTTAAAACGGTTAGTAGAGTCTCTAACACAGGAGGGTTTCTATTTACCATAGGTGATAAGAAAATAGTAGCCGGCCCCGGACGGTTCGTTGATTCAACTTTTTTAGACCTGTTTGCGTTACCTGTGCTGGCGGGCAATCCTAAATCTGCCTTAAAAAACCCCTCAAACATAGTGCTTACTGAGGGTTTCGCATTATCATTCTTTGGTTCCACCGATATTATTGGAGAAACTATTAAGATTGACAGCTCTGAATATGTCAACGTCTCAGCAGTTATAGAAGACATACCGTCTAACAGTAGATTTGCAGACGCAGAATACCTTCTTCCTTGGACTTTTATGGAGAAAATAGGGTATTCTGACGAAAGCTGGGGAAATAGTTCTGTTGCCTTATTTATTGAACTAGATCAACACGTTAATTTAGAATCGGTTCAACAAAAATTTAAAAGAATCACCAAAACACACAGCGAGCTTAAAACGGAGAACTTTTTAAAACAAATTAATGAGCAATATTTATATTCCGAATATAAAAATGGCGTTGCTGTGGGGGGACCGATAGAAATGGTCAAAATATTCATCATTATCGCAACATTTATTTTGCTTATAGCATGTATTAACTTCATGAATTTAAGCACCGCCCGAAGTGAAAAGAGAGCGAAAGAAGTGGGTATCCGTAAGGTAGTGGGTGCTCATAGAGTATCCCTAATATGGCAGTTTTTATCCGAATCTTTATTATTGGCCTTCGCGTCAGGGGTAATTTCCGTTTTAATAGTAATATTGCTCCTACCTTCATTCAGTGATTTGGTTGGTCGCAAACTGTCCATTCCTTTTAACGATTTACGTTTTTGGTTGTCATTTATCAGTTTTGTTTTGTTTACAGGGTTCTTAGCTGGTAGCTATCCCGCATTCTTCTTGTCGTCTTTTCAACCAATTAAGGTCTTAAAAGGGAAGTTTATCCATATCCAACAAAAATTTAATCCTCGGAAATCCCTTGTAGTGACCCAGTTTACTATCGCCATAGTTCTAATCATCAGCACCTTGGTCATTCGACAACAATTGCAACATGTTCAAGAGCGAGATTCAGGATATAGTACGGAAAATATTATCTATTTATCTGAAAAGGGGGATATTAAAAAGAATGTGGAATTAATAAGACACGTTTTAATTGAAAAAGGTATTGCCAGTTCAGTTAGTAGAACCATGTCGCCGATGACAGAACGTTGGAGTGGTTGGGATGGTTTTAGCTGGGACGGGAAGGATCCTAATAGTATCATTCAATTTAACCGTCAATCTACCGATAGCAAAATTGTTGAAACTATAGGTTTGGAGCTAATCGATGGTAGAGACTTTGATCTAAATAAATTTCCAACCGATTCTATGTCTGCAATTATTAACGAAACCGCAGCGAAAATAATGGGGTTTAAAAATCCCATAGGCAATTATTTCATGGATGGCGAAGATAAGTTTCTCATTATAGGTGTGGTTAAAGATTTTATCCAGGAATCGCCTTTTAGATCAGTTTTGCCGACTGTTATCGAGGGTGCGCAGCGTTGGTTAAATACAATTCATATTCGTTTCAATCCTGAAATTGAGACCGGAGAAGCGTTAAGGAAAACAGAAGAAATATTTAAACAGTTTAATCCTGATTATCCTTTTGAATATCATTTTCTCGATGAGGCTTACGCCAAAAAATTTGAAGAAACAAAAAGAACAAGCAAATTAGCCACGATATTCACCGGGTTGACCATTTTTATTTCATGTTTAGGTTTATTTGGCCTAGCAGCGTACATGGCAGAGAGCCGAACGAAAGAAATTGGTGTACGTAAGGTTCTGGGAGCTTCGATTTTTTCGGTTACAAAAATGCTTTCTCAGCAGTTCATAATCTTAATTTGTATTTCTTGCGTTATAGCGTTTCCCTTAGCATACTGGGCAATGGCCGAATATCTATCCGGTTATGCTTACAGGACAGACATCAATTGGGAAATATTTGTTATAACAGCTGCGTTGGCAATTGCTATAACATTATTAACCGTCAGCTATCAATCCATCAAAACTGCACTAGCTAATCCGGTAGATAGCTTGAGAGACGAATAGCATAGATGGTAGTAGAAGATGGTGGCGGTAAATGTAGTCTAGATCGGATCATCCGGTATAAGATCAAAGTTCACTTTTTCAAAAATAGAGATGCCCGACTGTTACCAATAAATTTAAGTTAATTACGCCTTTTATCTGAACTGAAAAATGATAAAAAATTATTTAAAAACAGCATTCCGAAATCTCAAGAAGAATAAGGGATTTTCCGTGATCAATATTCTTGGATTGGCGATTGGTATGGCGGCAGCAATATTGATTATGTTATGGGTGAAAAGCGAAATGACATACGATCGCTTTTATCCTAAAACCGATAAATTGTATATAGTCGGCAATAAGGCCATTTGGAGCGACAAACTGGAAGTTTGGTTTACAACTCCGAATATCATGGCCCCAGCTATAAAAACAGAATTTCCCGAGGTTAAAAGCGTCACTAGAGTAAGCTCTTCAGATAATTTTCTATTCACAGTGGGGGAAAAGAAAATAAACGCGGGCGCGGGAGTATTTGCTGATTCTACGTTCATGGAGATGTTTACCCTCCCTTTAGTAGCTGGAAACGGCGAAAAAGCATTGCATGGACCTGCTAGTATTATTTTAACAGAGTCGTTCGCACAGGACCTCTTCGAAACCAACGACGTTGTAGGAAAATCCATCAAAGTGGACAGTGTGGACGTCTTTACGGTTTCCGCAGTGGTGTCGGATATGGCCAATAATACGTTCCTAAATAAAACGAAATACATCCTTCCTTGGGCATACTATGAAAAGATTGGAAGGGCTGACAATAATTGGAATAACAATTCCGTTACAACCTACATCGAAGTTGAGCCGAACACAGATATTGAAAATCTTAAACAAAACTTTAAAGGACTAACAAAACGTCATACAGAATCCACCCAAGAGAATCTTATCAAGCCTATATCTGAGACATGGTTATATGGTAAATATGAAAACGGTCAAGTAGTAGGCGGCAGAATTGAGATGGTACGCATATTTATATTAATTGCTGCATTCATTCTTCTGATCGCCTGTATTAATTTTATGAATATTAGTACCGCTCAAAGTGAAAAAAGAGCTAAAGAAGTCGGTGTCAGAAAGGTCGTAGGAGCGAAGAAGCTATCGTTAATTACTCAATTCTTAGCCGAATCAATATTGATGGCATTTATCTCGGGAATATTAGCTGTTTTGATTGTTCTGGTTAGTTTGCCTGCTTATTGTCATCTTGTTAATCGGAGCCTATCTATAGAATTTGATAATATTTACCTTTGGAGCTCCTTAATTGGTTTTATTCTTACAACGGGATTTTTAGCAGGAAGTTATCCTGCGTTATTTCTTTCTTCGTTTCAACCGATAAGAGTTTTAAAAGGAACGTCGCATCAACCCTCAGGAAAAACAGGTATCCGCAAAATATTAGTTATCACGCAATTTGTCATTGCTGTATCACTCATCGTCAGCACATTGGTGATTCGGAAGCAAATTAAACATGCCCAAGACCGTGAGGTCGGATATAATAAGGAAAGATTAATATATATATCGGATGTTGGTGAGATATCAAAGAAACACAATGCCATTAAACAGTCTTTAATAAACAACGGAATTGCGAGTTCTGTAACCAGAACCATGTCTCCTCTAACTAAAAATTACAGTAGCGGAAACGGCTTTGACTGGGAGGGAAGACCACTAGATAATACCACATTGTTCAACAGAGCGACGGCTGACGACAAAATTGTAGCGACGGCTGGTTTTAACTTAGTCGCCGGCAGAGATTTTGATTTACAAAAATTCCCAACGGATTCATCAGCTTGTATTTTAAATGAGACCGCAGCGAAAATAATGGGGTTTGAAAACCCTATAGGTCAAGTAGTCAAAGATATGGGCCGAAATTGGCATATCATTGGAATAATTAAGGACTTTGTGCAACAATCGCCATTTGACCCTATTAATCCGCTAGTTATTGAGGGGGCAAACGGTTTATGGACAAGTACGACACACATCAAATTCAATTCTAATTTAAGCACAAGTGAGGCGTTAGCAAGGATCGAACAAGTCTATAAGGAATTTAACCCTGAATATCCTTTTGATTACAAATTTATCGATGAGGAATATGCGCTCAAATTTGATGAATCTCAGAAAACAGGCACACTAGCAAGCTTGTTTGCAGGACTTACCATCTTTATCTCTTGTCTAGGATTATTTGGATTAGCAGCATTTATGGCAGAAAGCCGAACGAAAGAAATTGGGGTTCGAAAAGTTCTTGGCGCCTCTGTGTTTTCCGTCACCAAAATGCTTTCAAAAGAATTCATCGTGCTAGTGGGAACTTCTTGCTTAATCGCATTTCCTTTTGCCTATTGGGCAATGAGTGAATACTTATCAAATTATACTTATCGAATAAGTATAAGCTGGGAAATATTCGCCTTCACTGCAGTATTAGCCGTTGCGATCACAATAATAACAGTAAGTTATCAATCGATACGAGCTGCCTTGGCTAATCCAGTAGACAGTTTGAGAGATGAATGAAGGCATCATAGTTAGGCTACGAGAGATTTCGTTTGTTCAATTCCGAACAAAACCGTTCGAAATCGAACACATTAGTTCAAGAAAATACACCCTAAAATACTAATAATTAAATAAATATAATAACGGCAAACGTCTTGTATCTTAATAATTCAAGTTATATTTTGTAAACATTTATCATTTCCTAATCAATGAAAAGAATTAACCTGATTTTCCGAAGACTTTGGCGAAATAGACTGTTTGCCTTTTTAAACATACTTGGTTTAGCAATAGGTATAAGCGCATGCTGGATCGTTTTTAGAATAGTAAACTATGAGTTTAGCTATGACAAAGGGCATCCCGATAAAGATAAGATCTTTAGGCTTTATAGTGTATCAGAAAGAGACGGACAATCAAATATGTTCGATGGAGTTCATATTCCTGTTGCTAGCTATATAAAAGAAAATATTGCTGATGTGGAACTGGTGGCACCTATCTACAACTATTACTTTAACAAAATACAAGCACAAGGCCAACAAGATAATGAGAAACAAATAACCAATCATGAGCAAATTATAGGAACATATAAAGATTATTTTCAAATGGTTCCCTATAAATGGTTAGTAGGAAATAAGGAATATGTGTTTAGAACACCCCATGAAGTGGTATTGACGGAGTCAAGAGCAAAACTTTACTTTCCAGATTTAAGTCTACAAAATATATTAGGCAAAACTGTATTCTATGACTCTGTTGGCTATACGATTTCCGGCGTCATTAAAGATCTCGAAAAAACAAGTAGTTTTACCGCCAAAGAATTTATGCCTCTCTCAAAAGAAGATCTCAAAAGTGAGAATTGGGCCGGTATGACCTCGAACCATAAACTGTTTGTAAAACTGAACAGCAAAACGGCCGGGCAGAATTTAATTTCTCTGCTAAGCAAAAAGGTTAACGAAATGAATAGCGAACTGAATGCGAAATATAATGTCAGGTCGGGATTTGGACTGACTGCTTTAGATGACCTTCATTTTGAAAGACACATCCACGGTAGCGTAGATAAAAAAATATTGTATGGCTTGATTGGAATAGGCTCTTTCTTGCTTCTATTAGCATGCATCAACTACATAAATTTAAGTACTGCGCAAGTTCCATTCCGTGCAAAAGAAATCGGTATTCGTAAAACGTTAGGCGAACAACCAACAAATGTTTTAATAAGCTTTTTGACCGAAACCTTTATTATCTCTTGCTTCGCTTTGCTAGCATCTTGGCCCTTAATTCGCCTCTTTGAAAAATTTTTCAATAGTTACTTACCATCCGGTATTGACAATTATTCTGATACCATCCCTGTGGCTATATTCTTAACTCTCTTATTAACTGTACTTACTCTAGCTAGCAGCTTTTATCCAGCTTATTTGATTAATAAAGTTCAAATCGCTGAGGTTATCAAAATGAAAAGTACGGGCAAGCTAAAGTTGGGAAGTATTCCATTGAGAAAAACACTGATCATTTTTCAGTTCGTGATTGCTCAAATATTTGTTATTTCAACAGTGCTCATGGGCTTTCAAATACAATTTATGCTAAACAAAGATCTCGGCTTTAATCATAATGGCATCATTACGTTGGATCTACCTTATATACCGGACAGAAAAACAGATAATAGTCCAGAATTACTAAAAGAAGCACTAGGCAAATACAAGGAAATACAATCCGTCTCTCTTGGACACAAACCAATGAGTGGCGAATATTTTGGAAACTCTATTTCCATGGCCACAGATACCGGGGTTGTTAATATTCAATCTGCTATAAAATTTGGAGATGATAGATACTTAGATCTATATAATTTCAAATTGTTATCGGGAAGAAACTTGGCCCTTATTGACAGTTCGTCCGGCATAATCCTAACGAGAACTGCAATTGAAACGCTCGGCATAAAAACTCCTGAAGATGCTATTGGTCAAACACTTACCGTGGGTGAAAAAACAAGAGCTATCGTGGGGGTTATCAGTGACTTTAACAATATGACGTTACATAACGGATTCGAAGCGTTATCGATATTGACCTCAGACAAAAGAGATGATTTAAGAGTGATAAATATTAAGCTCTCTCGCAACACAGACGAATGGAAACAGGCGATTTTTAATATTGAAAACGAGTGGAGAAAAATATATCCGAAGAATGTCATTGAATACAGGTTTTTCGACGATCAGATGAAAGAGCTTTATGAAAGTGATTATCGTTTTTCAAATATTATCAACCTGTCATCTGGAATTACCATTTTACTAAGTTGCCTTGGTCTGATAGGTTTGGTGACCATCAACATTCACCAACGAACTAAAGAGATCGGGATTCGCAAAGTTTTGGGCAGTTCAGTAAGCAAAGTTGTTCGATTGCTTTCTTCTGAATATTTAAAACTAATATTTATCTCGATTTTAATTGCCTCACCTATCGCATGGTGGGGGATAAATAAATGGCTTATAAGTTTCGCTTTTAGAATTGAATTGAGCTGGTGGATGTTTGCAATTCCTGCGGTTGCAACCTTAATAATCGCATTCTTGACGATGTTCTATCACTCGTTTAAAGCTGCAAAAGCGAATCCGGTGGACAGTTTGAGGGACGAATAATAATCTTTTAACTTTTTAAGACAGATATATGTTTCAATTACAGTTTAAAAATAGCATTAACGATTTCAAAAGGGAACAAACTATTAACATTTCTCAATATTCTTCGGCGGGCCCATGGCATCAACTCATGTGTGTTACCAAAGAATTTTGTTTAAAGAATTGAAATAACCGGAGTTCCTTTGGCCCGGCAGGATTGCTCTCCATATAACCACCGAGATGATTTAATAAAAAAATTACTATAAATAAAAATACGATGCAAACTAGATCAATTGGTATAATATCCTTACTCAGAAAGCATTTTGACAATTCTCATCGATAAAACAAGAACTATGATAAAATTAGAACATATATTCAAATGGTACAATGTTGGTGGAACAAGATCGTTTGTCTTAAAAGACATCAATTTAGAAATAACCGAGGGTGACTTTGTTTCAATCATGGGCCCATCGGGCTCAGGAAAATCAACATTATTAAATGTAATTGGAATGCTAGATGCTCCGGATGAGGGAAATTATTTCTTCCTTGATGAGGATGTATTAAAAATTAAGTCAAAAAACAGGTCTCAATTATTTCAATCTAATATTGGATACGTCTTTCAGTCCTACCACCTTATTGATGAATTAACCGTTTATGAGAACATCGAAACGCCATTGATCTATAAAAAACACTCTTCCTCGGAACGCAAGAGCATCGTTTCGGATCTTTTAGATCGTTTTAATATTGTGGGAAAAAAAGATTTATTCCCGTCTCAATTGTCCGGTGGACAACAACAAGTGGTCGGCATCGCGCGCGCGTTAGCCGGTTCTCCAAGATTGTTACTAGCAGATGAACCAACTGGTAATCTAAACTCCAAACAGGGAGAAGAAATCATGGAACTTTTCAAACAATTAAACGAGGACGGCGTAACAATAATTCAGGTGACACACTCTGAAAAAAATGCTGAATATGGCCATCATGTCCTGAATATGCTAGATGGACAGATAAAATGATTGTTGCCAATAGAGATAAATAGTTGGTAGAATGCCTAGAAAGTATCGTGCCGTTTTCAAACAGCTTTGGTCGGGAAATAAAAAGGACAAGATTGCATTAGCTTTTTGGTTGATCGGGGCAAAAAATATAGAAGAATACCATTGCTTATAGAAATTTCAAATCATTTAGATAAGCTAATCTATATTTAAAACTTTTCCGACTTTCAGCTGTTGGTTTGTTACATCAGATTATGAACTATGAACAAGACTTTTTATATTTTACCGACATTGATATTCTTCTTTTGCTGTTCCAACACCTCGCAGCAGGATAATTCCAATAAAGTGAATGTTCCGGGTACACTTCAAGAGACGGCTACCGACGTCTCTTCCCAAGTGTCGCTTCCGGATAGCGCACAAGCTTTTATTCAACAACATTTCGAATCCGCCGAATTACAATATGTGAAAGAAAAAAAATCACCAAAAGCCGAAGGAACGTTTTATGAAGTAAGACTGAAAAACGATATTGAAATCGATTTCGGAAGAGCTGGGAATTGGATAGAGGTCAAGGCTGAAGGGGCACATCCAATACCTACAGCATTCTTTCCTCAACAAATTCAGACCTATTTGAAAAGTAACTATTCCAATGTTGATGTCGAAAGTATCGATAAAACTAAAAACGGATATGAACTAGAATTAACGAATGATATCAAAGTATATTTTGGGTTAGATGGCGTGTTCCTAAAGCAGAAAAATTAGTCTATTTAGTGCATACCGAAGCTTTTGTTAAACGAAGGAGAGTCGGTATGCACAAGATCGATCTAACGGAAATACATTGATCGGCCCTGCTATAACATTGGCGCGATGCGTCGCTTTCAAGGATTTCCGGTTAATGCTGTGTTGAAACAACTATAACGCATCTTTTAAATTATTGATGTACCCAACGCTTAAAATATATCAAGCGACGCATATAGCCAATAGATAAAGGAGGGTCTGTTTAGTTTATAAACCCCTTAATAGTTGTAGTTATAACATCCCAATCGTTAGGATTCAGTTCATGCCCTGTACCTTCCAATGCCAAAAGTCGAGAGTTTTTAATTTCCGACAACAGCTTGTCAGTGTGGGCGAAATGCCAAATTTTATCGTCTGTGCCATGAATAATCAAAGTAGGAGCTTCAATTTCATTCACTCTATTATAGTAGGCGTCTCCACCTTCCAATAACGAATGATTAAACATACTGCGATAGTTGGCTGCCCTGCGAAATTCTTCCTTGATTCGTTTTTCTTCTCTCAAATAATCTACCGGTTTACGGCCTGCCATAAGCTTCGCGCTGTGCAGCATATAGGTAACAACTGCCTGTTCGTCATCCCAGTCTAGAAGAGCGGCTCCGGCCTGAAAGTCAATTATACTACTATCCATCTCAGGGACGGTAGGATCGGGTGTTCCCCATATCCCCGAAGAAAGAACGATCAGCGAATTAACCCTTTCGGGGTTTCTTATTGCTATGATCTGCGCAAGTAGCCCCCCCAAAGAAATTCCCATTATGTTAACTTTCTTTATTGAGTAGGTGTTCAAAATATTAATAGCATCATCCACGAGGTCCATAATGTCATAACCTGCGGAACCTGGACTATAAGTCGTCGATTTACCTACATCACGATTATCATAGCGGATAACGAAAAATTTCTCGTCGGCCAATTTATTGCAAAACCGATCATCCCAATACAACATGGACACAGTAGCTCCCGCGATTAATAAAATAGCTGGATTGTTAGGATTGCCAAAATATTCGGTGTAAATAGAAACGTCGCCTTTGTTTACTATTTTCTCATTGTGAGGTTTCATATCGCTGTTCATTAAAAATAAATAAAAATTGCTGTCTTCACACCAAAATTACATTCTAATAACAACTTAAAATTGTACATTTTCGACATCTAGTCTTTGACAAATAAAGATTGTTCATCGCTAAGAAAGAGAGAAGGGGGATCTCCGGTAAATTCTTTGTAGTCCCTAATCATATGCGCTTGGTCGAAATATCCGGAAAATAGGGCAACGTCAGTTAATGAGAGTTGTCCAGAGTAGCAGTTTGCAATGCTGCTCTCAAAACGAACAATTCTCGAAAAATATTTGGGAGAAAACCCTGTCAGTCTTTTAAATATACGCTCAAATTGCCGTTGAGATAATGATTGCATATCCAGAAGTTCCGGCAACTTTATGTTTCCTTTTTTCGATATCAGATATTGGATAGTTTCGACCGTGATTGTTGTATTCAATGGCAGGGTATACATCTTGTTCTCTAAATAGCATGTAATAACTTCCACTCTTTCCTGAATACATTTACAATTCAGAATTCGTTCCTCTAAAACAGATCCTTCTTTCCCCAAAAACTCGGATATTTCAATGTTGCAATTGGTAATTTCATTCGCAGGAATGTTAAATAACAAAGAGATGGCATAGGGTTTAAAATAAACACCAAAAATTCCGACCCGCTGGCAAGAAGATAACCGGTAAAAAGAATTCGTTTGCATTTGAAATCCACTGGCGAACAATTCGCGGTACTGCCCATCATTTGCAACGGTTATTCCCGGAACATATTGAAACGCCAATTTAGGATTTACTGATGCCACGGAGGCATGATCGTGTAACGCCGCTTTCGAAAAATCACCCTCAAAATTCCAGAAGAATTCAACAAGATGCATAATGCTCGATTTAGGATAAATTTTTTCGTAGTCCACGTTTATTCTTTTAAACTTAAGTTACAGAACATAAGAATTGTCATTAAGATTCTATGTCTCTTGCCCCAACTATATAACTAAGATCCCGTTTCAGTGCTGAACAGGATAATATTTGGACACTTCTGATGTCCAAGAACAGAAGACACCATAAATAAACTCCCCAAAAGTAAGCCTGCATTCGAACCAATGTTGACTTGTTTCATAGGCATAACAGATTTCCAGTTGAGTTAGCTAAAGCTCAGTTTACTAAAATACGCATAGCTTTTTGAAGTTGCATATTTTTTCAACCGTCATATATTATTATAGCCGTTTGCAAACCACAGGAAACTTAGCAAGTTTCGGATTTTCTACCTCCCCGTACTTTTCAATCTTTGTATCAGAATCTTAAAAATATAAAACAATGCAAAAATTCACTGATATGGACGCGCTGATAACAGGCGGAACAAATGGAATAGGGCTTGCAACCGCTCAACAGTTTATACAAGAAGGTGGTCGGGTAATTATCACAGGACGGACCGAAAAGACTGTAAATAATGCGGTAGAACAATTAGGGAGAAACGCGATCGGCATAGTGTCAGATGCGGGCAGTACAAAAGACGTAATGCTTTTGCAAAAAAAAGTGAAGGAGCACACAGACAAAATAGACTTGCTTTTCGTCAATGCGGGATATGGAAAATTTGCACCCATCGAATATGCTGACGAGGCACATTTTGACGAATTATTCAACATGTTGGTCAAAGGAACGTTCTTTACCGTGCAACAAACCCTACCGTTAATGAAAAATGGCAGTTCAATTGTTCTTAATACATCGGTAGTTACAGAGATGGCGATTGAAAATTTCTCAGTTTATTCTGCGGCCAAATCTGCTGTACAATCGTTTATCAAAACGTTTGCAGCAGAATGCACTGCAAAAGGAATTCGCGTGAACGGAGTAAGCCCAGGATACATCAAGACCAACGGCTTTAATAATACGGGCTTAGACCATTCTCAAATTGAAGCGGCTATAAAAACTATTATCCCTACAATACCGTTTAAGCGATTTGGTGAACCTTCCGAAGTAGCGTCGGCGGTAATTTTCCTTGCCTCTAAAGAAGCCTCATATATTCACGGAACAGAACTAAAAGTAGACGCAGGAATTTCTATTATACGATGACATCAAAGATAGAAAATATTGATTGGCGAAGCGTAACCGAACTAATGCATGCAAACGGTTATGTCATCATTCCTAACCTATTAACGGGTGAGCAATGCGAAATATTAAAAGCCCAATACAATAATCCCGACATCTATAGAAAAACGGTTGTGATGGAACGTTACCGTTTTGGTTTAGGTGAGTACAAGTATTTTAATTATCCTTTACCAGATATCGTTCAAGAGATCAGAACGACCGTCTACCGATACCTTGCTCCCATTGCGAACGCTTGGTTTAAGGCTTTGAATATTTCTCATCAGTTTCCATTGGAACACGCCGAACTGTTGCGATTATGCCATGCAAATAATCAGCAAAAAGCGACAGCTTTAATACTAAAATACGAAAAAGGTGGGTATAATACGTTGCATCAGGATTTATATGGCGAGATCTATTTCCCTATTCAAACGGTATTGTTTCTAAATGAACCGGACAAGGATTACACGGGCGGCGAATTTGTGCTAACACAGCAAACGCCAAGGGCACAATCGAAGGCTATCGTGTTAAAACCAAGAAAAGGTGATATGCTCATATTTACTACGAACTTCAGGCCTATCAAAGGAACCAAGGGATATTATAGGGTGAATATGAAGCACGGGGTGAGCGAAGTACATCGTGGAGAACGCTTTACCATAGGTGTAATTTTTCATGATGCTATTGATTAAAAATCTATACCACCTGGAGGATATGGGGGTCTTTTACTGCGAACGTCTCGAATACGTGATTAGTTTAAAAATTGATAGATTGATTCCGATGTGTAATCCGTCTTCTACGCTAATCTGCCCAACATTTACCGAGTTGGGCAGAATTTTTAATGTGTGAACCTGTGCGAGCGATAAGTACAGCCGCTTTACTCAATTACCTGCGAACCAATTTCTTTATAGTAGTCGCTATTTCTTCAGCAAAAATATCGTAACCGCTGGATATCAAGTGTATACCGTCCCGGGAATAGTACTGTTGATTTAATGTTCCATTTTCGTCATTCATAATAAAGCGATCTTTTAAGTTCTCACAAATTATCCTACTCTCGTCCGACATGTGCTTTTGAATCAGCACATGCACCTGTTTGTATTTCAATCTGTAAGCGCTATTTTCTGTCATCCCCGCCGGCAATGGCCCTAGTAAAACAAGTTTGGTATGGGGCATCGAATCTCTAATCCACTGAGCTATGCGTCCTATTCCTGTTGCGATTTCTTCGGGTG
>NZ_JABMCQ010000038.1 GCF_013179575.1 Sphingobacterium shayense
ACGTGAATAGAGGGTTTGGTTACCACGGTCTAAAAGGTAGAATTGGTGTATGGCCGGAGGTTACTGTACTCACGCTAAAACGAACGCCGTTGAATTTAGACGTAAGCGATCCAACATAAGCAATAAAACAGGTCATTTTCTTGAAGATTATTACCTACCTAAACGATGCTGCCCCCAAAATACGCCAAAATTTATCCGTATTTAAAAAACAAAAGTCGTAAGCTAGGATAGCTCCCCCTTACGACTTAGTGTTGTAGTTTATTTAAAGAAATCCTCTTTATTGCTTCATTTCCGTTGCCAGCCACCTAAGCGCTCAGTTAAACATCGAAAAGTACCTTCGTAAGCCACTAATTCGAGTACCGCCAATTACTTCCATCCTACTATACTAACCGTTTCGTCTTGACGTCCCCCTTCCAACTGCCCCCCTCTTTTCGGCATCTATTATAGTGAGATAAAATTTTATCGATCAGACGAACCATAAGCGGTCTGATTTTATGATTCGTTTAACAGCTCTAATTGTAGTGCAGGCAATACACATTACCGGCAAAATCGGCTACATAAATTTCATCTCCAGCGGTCGTCACATCTGCTAATAAAGGAGCCCCAAAATAATACTTATTCAGTAACTGACCCGCCGCATCGAGAAAATAGAGATAACCGTCCGAGGCTCCGAAAATCAAACCTTCATTCCACTGCTGCACCGTAGATTCTACAGTAGACACAAGCTTGTGTTGGTCTGGCGTTGTGTATGAAGAAGTATAAACCATCGCCTCTTGGGTCTTAAAATTCCACACGCGCTCCAGAGACTGTTTATCATACGCCGAAACCCCTTCGGTAGAATTTGGCAAGATCAACATATTTTGCAAAACTGTCGGCGAAGCCATCACCTTAAACTCATGGTTATATTCTTTTTTCCTTAACGTCCTACCGCTTACTGCATCTAGCACCAATAAGCTATTTAAGCCCGGGGCATACACCTCGCTCCCTTCAACCGCAACTCCTCCACTCCGAAAACGTAATCCCTCATCTCCTTTTTTCCACAACAACTTACCTGTTTTTCGGTTATGAGCAAAAAGACTGTTCCAGTTCGCTCCGGTAAACAAAATATTTTCCGTCGCTAGCATTTCCCCAGGCATTGCCTCTCCACCATTCCATTCGGTATTTCGCCAGATTTCCTTTCCAGTGCCGCGATCCAATGCGCTGAGATAATTACCATACCCGGTATAATAGACATTGTCATACAAAACACCACCAGTTACATAACTCGGGAGTCTCCCTCCAGAAATATTTTTTTCCCAGACCACTTCCCCCGTTTGCACATTCAAAGCGTAGACATTCCCAGCAACATCGGTGGCTAGTACGATCCCATCGGCATAGTGTAACTTTTGCTTAACGGAGTTTTCCGTCTTGAAAGACCACAGTCGCTTCCCACTCTTTCTATCCATCGCTACAATAGCTGATCTTTCATTTGCCCCGTCATCAAAAGATGCAGACAACACCTTATCTTCTACAATGAGTGGCTGAACTTTCCAGATATTAGAGCCGATATTATGACTCCACTTTAGTTCAAACCCCTTGCTGTCACGATATACCTCTTGTTTACGTATCTCGTGTTCTCCATTGCCGTACCTGACGTCTATAAGCGCTTCCACCATCCCGTTTGCCCCGGATATCGCGGCCGTGCTCTCCCAGGCCCAGTCCGTTTTGGGTTCCAAGTTCGTCTCAAACAACTTATTACCCTGATTATCGAGCCCCCAAACCTGTACTTTTTTTACTTGACGCTCGCTATCATACACATTTGCCAGAAAACGAACATTCTTTGTTGGCGCAACAGGATGAAGCAAGTGTATCCGGCTTCTTAAATTCGTATAGATAGGTGTGATTTTATTGACACCATTTTTGTTGATTTCGATATGCAGGAACTGACCGGCCGCATGGTCTATCCCGCCTTTGTTGGGCGCATTTGTAGATATAACCGTCACCCCAAGTTTAGGACGTTTGAACACATAGTTATTATGCCAATGACCAAAAAGCCAAGCCTTAAGATTGTACTGCTTGAGGTCTATCTGCTCCTTCTCTCCTTTCAACACGAAATCGGGACCTATACTGAAATCATGGTTTATAAAAATGAGTGGCTTGCTCTTGTCCTTGAGGGCCAGATCCTTCTTTAACCAAGCTATAACCTGATCTTTGGTATAACTAGGAGCAAAATCGCCTCCCCACATCGGGGTAACGACAAAGTAAGCAGGACCGGCTTCAAAAGAATAGTAGGTTGGGCCGAATAAGTCTTCGAACAACTTTTCGCCATACTCACCCTTAACCAAATCATGATTACCAACAGCGTAATAAACTGGTCGTCCCATAAGTTCGCTGTTCACTTGTTGCGCATGAAAACGCATTCCCGGTTCATAGCAAATATCTCCCGTGTGCATAATCAACGGCATATTGTTATTATCGGCATACGCCCTTACATTGTCTATCCACGGTCCGTACAGTGGCGTTTCTGTATCCGTTATCTGTATAAAATCGAGTTTATCGTTATGCTGGGTTTCATCTGGCGTTAAACCAATAGCAAAACTGTTGGCATTCGGATCAATTTTCATGTAAAATTTCGTACTGGCTTTATACCCCGAAGGAACCGTCGCGAAAAGAAAACGAGCTTTAGGATCTGGTGTAATTGCAAAGGTTCCGTTTGCATCAGTCTGAACGACATTATAGCCATCAGAAATACGAATTGATGGCAGTCCCGGTTCTTTTTCCTCATGCTTTTTATTTGCATTACCATCTTGAAAAACGATACCGTGTACAGCCTGAGCTGATAGATTCACGGTGAGAACACTGAATAATATACTGATAAAAATTTTCATTTAGATATAGAAAAATGGGATCGTTTCGTTAATCTGTCTAAGACAATTGCGAAAGACGATCCCTAAAGTACGATTAAAACAACTTATAGACTATTAAGATGACTTGGGTTTTCATTTTTACCTGTTTTACCATCCGTGGGACTGCACTAGATTACTCCCATCCAATACCATTTCACTATTCGCAATTGGATAATAATAATGCTTAGGCTCCTCAAAATTCTTTTTATTGTCCCTGGCAACAGAAAACATGATATGCCCGCTCGTACCATTTTCTAAATAAAAACTTGCATTGTTTCCGTTACTGTCTTTTAAGTAATAGAGTGTCAAACCTTTCTTTACCTCATCAGGTAAGGAAGCTATCGGTCCCACCTCGGAGGAAGAACGCAGAATAGCGATATCAACTTTCCCATCTCCGGTAACATCCATCGCTCCGAGCTGTTTCACATACATCCCTTGTTGTTGATCGGCTAGACGTTCACCGACCTGCCATCTAAATATATCGCCTTGTCTGAAACCTTCAGCAGCGAGCTCAATACGCCTCTCTCTTCGGATTTCTAAAATAGTTCCGATGTTTGTTCCTTTCGCATTTGGGTAATAAGACTGAAGTACAGGATCTACTGCACCTTGAATCTGACCAAGAACCATTTTGGGCATATTGACGCGTTCACGCAGTAAATTGACTGACCGGTCGAGATCCTCCTGTGTATTCAATTGTCCTAACTCGGCCTTCGCCTCGGCAAAAATTAATAGGACCTCTGCATAACGAAATATAAATGCATCCGTATAAGCCGCTTCCCAACTGATCATATCGGCTACTTCTGGATAAAACTTGATCTGGTTATATCCGCCCAATGTAGGCTTCAAACGATGGGGATTTTCAGCGTTAACCGGCTTAAAACCAGGAACCATAAATGTTTGCGACAAACGAGGGTCACGGTTTTCAAAAATGGCATCGATATCTTTGGTTTTATACGCTGCCTGATCGGTAAACCTGCTCCCATCCGCCATGAGATAGGTTTCCATTAAAGATTGACTCAATGCCCACTCGTAGTCCAAAACTGTATGCGCATTACGCCGGGCATTAAGATCCCTGTCGTAATCAATAAAGAAAATTGCCTCCGGATTTGCTTGAAGATTTTCACTAATAAACAACTCACGATACGCTCTAGCCGCACCACCAGTCTTGCTTATGCTGAAACCTCCATTTGTCATAATTTCATCCGATGCCCCTACTGCTTTCTCGAGAAAATCGTTTGCTGTGTTCTCTAGACCAAGGTAATCATGATATTTTCGGTAGGTCCCTTCGTACAATGCAAATCGAGCCAATTGCGCCAATGCTGCCCATTTTGTAACTGTCGATTTATGCCCCTCTGGCTTGATGTTGCTTACAGCAAATTCCAAATCCGCCATAATGGAATCAACGACAAGAGTCCGCGGATCTTGCCGCTTGTGCAGCAATTCAATATCCGAAGTCCCCATCGTTTTGCCATACCAAGGAACATCGCCGTAGGTACGTACTTTGTCAATATAAAATCGGGCACGAAAAAAGCGGGCAATACCAATATAGTGATTGACCTCAGCCGGATCTCCTGTTACTTTATTACAATTCTCCAAAAAGAAATTAATACTCCGAAGTGCTGTCCAGCTCCAAACCGACGCATTTTGCGGCGTTATCCCTCCCCGCATGATTTGGTCGATAGTGCTCCCGGAATTGTGATGGGCAAGATTATCCGACCCCGCATCCAATATTGGGGATGAAAGGGACGAATAGAAGCCATCGCTATATGCTTTCAGGTCTGAGGTCGTGTTGAAAAAACTTTCAACAGAAACCGAAGTCGTCGGAACACGATCCATAAAATCATCGTTACAACCAATCGCTGTTGCCAGCATCACAAAACCAGCTAGACCTTTTGCGATATTCTTTATATATGCTTTCATAAATACTGATATTAGAAGTTTAAATTAAGTCCCATTGAGTAAGTTCGTTGGAACGGATAGGCCGTTCTGTCTCCCACTATCTCCGGATCCAGATACTTCATCAGGCTGCTAAATTCCATTAAGTTTTCACCACTAACAAAAATCCTGATTCTTTCAAGTCCCCAGCGGTTGGTCAACGTGTGCGGTAAACTATATCCAAGGGTAACGTTCTTCACACGTAGGTATCCGGCATTTTGAAGATATTTAGTTTGAGGTGCGGCCAGCTCGATTCCACCCTGTTCTGCCACATACGATTTCGGTCGCGGCAGATACGCATTCGGATTCTCCGCTGTCCAATGGTCCAGGTTAAATTCGGTGAGACTTGCCCAAGGTTGAGCATAAACACCCCAGAAATAGTGATCACCACCGCCCGGATAATAATGGCGTCTTCCGACTCCCTGTAGAAATACTCGAAGGTCTAGGCCATTCCATGATGAACTCAGATCCAAGCCAAAGTTATAACGTTGCCTAGTATTACCAATAATCTTGTAATCACCAGGATTATCCAAAGTATTGTCACCTTTATCCACTTTTCCATCGCCGTTCAAATCGGCAAACTTAAGATCACCGGGTTCTAACGATCTGGTACCAGGATAGGACGTAACAGCGGTTTGATCAGCATGATTTTCGATTTCCTCAGCTGTTTGGAAGAATCCCAATGTGGTTAATCCCCATATATCCCCGATTTCTCCTCCAACATAATAGTCACTGAGGTTGTTCTTCGGGTTATTAAATTTTTCTATAAACGTACGGCTATCTGCAAGATTAAAACGTGCAGAAAATTGCAACGATTTTCCGCCGACATCATAATTGTCATTGTAGCCTAATGTAAGTTCCCAACCTTTGGTGACTAAATCTGCGGCATTTTCAAGCGGCACCGACGTACCAAGGATAACAGGGAGAGTTCTTCCCGCGGTCAACATATCCTTGGTGTAACGCCGATAGATATCTCCACTAAGCGTTAATTTATTCGATAGAAAACCAAGATCCACCCCAAAGTTTGTTGAAGTTATGGTTTCCCAAGTCAACGAAGAGGATACCAAGCCGGGACTTAATACCACCGGAGGACGCTTTCCGTCCAACACGATTCCGCTACTATTTTGCATAGTGGCTATGTAAGGGTAGTAGTTATCCCGTAAATCCTGATTCGCTAGCGAGCCATAGGAAGCGCGTAGCTTTGCGTTACTAAAGATTGGCTGTAACGGCTGAAAAAAGGACTCATTAGACAATACCCAAGCCGCGGAAACCGAAGGATTAAAAGCGAAACGGTCCTGTTTGGGAAAACGAGAAGTACCGTCATAGCGTAGGTTAGATTCCAAAATGTATTTGTCCTTGTAAATATAGTTCAAGCGCGCAAAAGCACCTCGAACAGCCCAATCATAGTTACTCGCTCCTACAGTAGGCGTTTCACCGGTCGCCAGTTCGATCGTCGGTAGTGAACCCGAAATAAGCATATCACGCGAGGCATTAAAGCCTTCATAAATACGTTCTTCCTGGTTGAACCCGAGCATTACTGAGAAATAGTGGTCGTCTAATGTTTCTTTGAATTGTGAATAGATATTATAAACATTATAACGAGTTGAACCGTGGTTATTAGATGCAAAAGAATTGAAACTTTGCATATTAGTTACTCCCGGTCCAGTACTGTATTCCAATGGAAAATCGAAACGATGAGAGTTTTCAGATGTCCGCCGGAAGGTTGCATCAGCATTCAATGTCCAGACATCTTTCAAGATATCGACTTTGGCGCCAAAATTAAGCTGCAAGTCGCCAACTCTTCGGATGCTTCTTCCTCCCTCTGCGACAGCGCCGATCATACTCGCTCCTTCTTGTGTATAGCTGCCATCGGGATTATAAATTGTACTTAAGCTAGCCTGTCTGTTGACATTATGCCAATAAAGGTAACCTTGATCAATAGCTGTTGGTTGATCGTATTTGTCGTTTGTATAAGATGTATTGCTACTGACGGTCAGCCAATCTAACAGCTTATAATCTCCTTTCACTCGAAAATTATAACGGTCATAGGTATCCGGAGAAATGCGTAACATCCCATCTTGACGATAATACTCCCCGGAAATGTAATATGAAGATCGATCTGTTTTTTGAGAAATGTTCAAATTATTGGTGTAGGCCGGTTGCGCGTCCTTATACACCTCTCCAAACCAATCTGTCGATCCTAAATAGATATAGCGGTTCGGGTTTTGAGGATCTACGATAACACGAGGTAGGCTTGGGTCTTCACTAAGTTGCTTCCCGTACTCCAACATCCTTTCATCATAAAGATTGTACCAAGGGGTAGACATCATATTACGGTAGGTCATCACCTTGAAGGGATCATCAACAATATCGACCGTGCGAGTAATTCCTTTAATAGCAAGCATACTATTGGCGGATACCACAATTTTTTCACTCGATCCTGCTTTTGTAGTAACTAAGACCACACCAAATGCCGCCCTACTTCCATAAATCGCCGCGGAGGCAGCATCTTTTAATACGGTAACATTCGCTATATCCATCGGATTCATACGGTTGAGTTCCTCGTTCGTCGCCGGAACTCCATCAATGACAATCAGAGGTCCCCCGCCGGATAGCGACGTAAAGCCCCGAACATTGATCCCAGGCGCACTGTTTGCCCGCCCACTTGTCGGAGTGATATTTAGATTGGCCATCGCCCCTTGTAGTCCCGATCCCACATTGGTAATGGGGCGGTTCTCCAAAAAACGTTGGTCAATATTATCGACAGCACCTGACAGGTTTATTTTCTTTTGTGTTCCGTAACCTATAACGACTGTTTCGTCTAATACATTCGTACTCTGTTTGAGGACAACACGCATATTTTCAGACGCGACGATCTCTTGCGCGTCATATCCCATAAAAGTAAAACGCAAGCTGCCACCTGTCGGAACTTGAATAGAAAAGCGGCCCTCGCTATCTGTTGAAGTCGAAATCGATGTCTGTCCCACAACGTAAACCGACACGCCTGTAAGCGGGCCTGAGTCATCGCTAACTTCCCCGGTTACCGATATCTGCTCTTCAGCAATGGCTACCTCATAGGGTGTAAGCGAAGCGTGCGCCAAATTGTTCGAAAAGGCCAGTGCAGCCAACAACATACCCGACGCTATCTGAACAGAAGGGCGAGCCCCCCTGCCAATAAGAATATTTTTCATGTTTTAGTACTATTGAGTTAATTAAGAAATTATGCTTTTGCTTCCCGATAAGAAAGATGTTATCATCTTCTTTTTGTAGATAAGCGCGTCTATCTCTCCATTTTCACCTCCGGATTTAAGTTTACAATATTGGTCATTACTGTATCATAATAGTTTGTTCCAACAATAATAATGATTTGAATTTTAATTAACAAATACTAAACACAGAATAGACACAACCGACATATCGGATACAAATAAACAAATGATGTTTAGCTTTTGTAAAAAAATAGGATTAATAAATTGTTATTTTTTTCTATCTTGCTCGAGCATGAGCAACTAGAATTGTTTAGTATCAATAAACATAGTGAGGATTAAATAGAAAAATAAAATGAAAACGAGGATCCTATTTTCAATTTTTCTTCTTCTTTTCCTTCTACCGGTACGTAACTTCATGTCGCATGATCCGTAACATTGGGACGAAGTCACCTTAGACCACAACCAACATATCCACCTTACCTTGGCGGGACATACCCATGGCGTGCAGTTTGAAATAGAACTTTTCAGCTTTAAATGGAGCCCCATTCAATATATGTACAAGCAATGGACAGGCCTATATAACAGCGAAGGCAGATATCTTTACGTGAATAGAGGGTTTGGCTATCACGGTCTGAAAGGTCGAATAGGCGTATGGCCGGAGGTTACCGTACTCACCCTAAAGCGAACTCCTTATGGAATTTAAGCTGAAACGATAATCCCAATGTTGTTCAGACACAGTGGGACAATCTGGAGATTTTAACTGTAATAATACCTGTTTTTAAATTTTTCGGGTCATAATATTTGTATCCGCCAACTTGTACAGGTCAATTAATCGCAAGCGGGCATCGTATGACATCAACCCTTACACAACAAATTAATATATCTACCTTTATTTTGATACAATAAATAGCTATATTTACCCTTATTCCTTTACAACAATTTTAGATATTTACCCTTATTACATTACAAAAAGCTTAAAATGGAATTCAAAAGAGCGCTAGAAATACAACTAGAAAAATGGAAAAAAAGTGACGATAGAAAGCCATTGATCATAAGGGGTGCACGTCAGGTCGGCAAAACGACGCTTATTAAAGATTTTGCAAAAAACTATAAGCATGTTATCGTTCTTAATCTGGAGAAACCAAATGATCGCCGTTACTTTGATGATTTCGACGATGTTCAAACGATCATTGAAGCTTTATCGTTAGCAAACGGTATTCCATCTTCAGCGATTAGCGAAACACTTTTATTCATCGACGAAATACAGGAAAGTCCAAAAGCGATCCAATTGCTAAGGTATTTCTACGAAGAAATACCACAACTCCATGTTATCAGCGCAGGATCATTGTTAGAATTTGCCATCCGAAAAGTCCAAAGCTTTCCAGTTGGAAGAGTAGAATTCATGTATCTACATCCACTCAACTTTACCGAATACTTGGAAGCGATAGGAAAGCAAGAATTATTAAAACATTTAATTACAGCCCCTGTAAAACCAATCGCCCATACCCTGCTCATGGAAGCCTTCCACCGTTATGCAATTATCGGAGGAATGCCGGAAGTAGTAAAAAGAGATATCCAAACGAAAAGCCTCGCAGATTTACCTGGGATTTATGAAAGCATATGGGGAACATACAAGAACGATGTTGAGAAGTATACCAGCAGCGACACCGAGAGAAAAGTCATCAAACATTTGATGGATACTTCTCCGTTATTTTTGGATGAACGCGTAAAATTCCAGGGTTTTGGTAATTCAAATTATAAATCAAGGGAAGTTGGCGAAGCATTCAGAACGCTTAACGATGCGAAAATCATACGTTTGATATATCCTACTACAGATCTAACACCGCCGTTGAAGGCCGACCTAAAAAAATCGCCACGCTTACAATTTCTAGACACTGGACTTATAAATTATACATTGGGAATCCAAGCCCAGATGCTGGCTATGAACGATCTTAATAATGCCTACAAAGGAGCGGTTATACCACATCTAGTTATACAAGAGCTTATATCTATCTACAACACAACTGCACCGACGCCAAACTTTTGGGTTAGAGAAAAGGCACAGTCAAGCGCCGAAGTGGACCTACTATATCCTCATCGTGGAATTGTGATTCCAATAGAAATCAAATCCGGGAGTACTGGGAGTTTGAAATCTCTACATCAATTTATCGAGGCATCTGATCATCCTTACGCAATCAGAATGTATGCGGGCAGCTTTAGTATAGAAAGAGCGGTCACGCGTGGGAAAAAACCGTACTTGCTATTGAACCTCCCCTATTATCTAGGTACATCGTTGCCACTTTACGCAGAATGGCTTACCACACAACGGTTGTAAAATCGATATTAGTGTACAGTTGTCTCCTGGAATTTTAACAAAATCATATCTTTTAGTCGGATACCATTTTCATATATAGGATCGGGATAGTTTTCTATAAAAAAATTCGTTATCGTATCATACTTTTCAAAACCATTTCTTTCGTAGAACCTTATCTGATTAATTCCGTTATCCGCTGTTCCCACAGTAATCGTTGAATACGTGTCCTTGCATATTTTTTTAACATAACGAATTATCTCACTTCCAACTCCTTTATTTCGAAACTCGTCAACTACAGCAATATTTTTGATCTCAATCGTCGTCTCATCAACTCTAAGCAAGCAAAATGCGGCTATCATTTTATCATTTTTATTGACTCCATACACGACAGAATCGAAGATATATTTGTTTATCGCGTCAATGGTCTCATCAGCCAGTAATAAAATTTCATATGGAAAATTGCTTTTAATAAGCACAATTTCGAGCTCTTTATTTACGATCATAATCGTTTAGTTTGTTTGTTATATGGATTGAAAAGATATTCCTTCGTTGTATGCTCCTTACTGGAGACAGGGATAAGCCTTAACTATCCCCAGAATTTATTTTGGTCAAAAATATAACACCTATTGATGACTCACAAATCGTTTCTTTAATTAACAAAAATAAATATTGCCATTTTCACTATTGCTGGTACAATGGCTTATTCTACGATTTATTTAATGCTTGAATACCGTGGTTGATGAACTTCATTTAAAATAAAAAACAATAGCAAACCGCCGCACTGAAAGCGAATACACTGACCGTGCTATAGCAATCCTATTATCGCTGCGATGAAAACTTATTCGATCTCAGGCTGATCTGATTTATACAGGAAAAGTAGACCCAACCGATAAAAACCAATTGTAATGGAATCCGGTACCAAAGATAGCTTAACCCTTCCCCATCATAAGTACCCGCTTCCATATTTACATGCTGAATAGCTGAATAAATATTAGACGGAAGGATCAGTACGAAAAATAAAATGACGAACCAGCCGGTAAACTTTTGATATTTTGGCAGGAGCATCCCAATGGCGGCTATAATTTCTATGACTCCTGTTGCATAAACAATTGTCCGTTTGTAAGGTATAAAATCGGGCAACATCATTGTCATACCTTCCGTGTAGAAAAAATGTGCAATCCCAGTGATTACAAGCATTGTCGCCATTGCTATGCGTGCGGAGAGAGCATACTGAAGTCCTTTGTTCATTATCATTAAAATAAACAGGGACATGAAAAATACGATTGGCAAAATGATTTCGGGCATAACGTTTTTTTTACAAAGTTGCTTTGTTAGCCGAAAAGAAACAATGAACAATTGTTAAGAAATTTGACGACGTATTCTGCTCAACGCCTGCGGCGTAATACCAATATAGGACGCAATATACTTCAATGGAATTTGCCTTAGCAGTCGTGGCTGTTCTGTAAACAGTCGTAAATAACGCTTCTCCGCTGTTAATGTCAGCAAGGATAGTTCGCGCTCAATGTTTTCTAGGTATAATTTCTCACTAGCTAGTCGTCCTATCTCGTTTCCTATTTTCGTCTGGCGATAAATTTGTTGTAAGTCTTTATAGGAAATCCGCCAAAGCACAGCTTCAGTTAGCGTCTCAACAACATATTTGCTGGGCTTTTGAGTCAGAAAGGAGTCATAGGCACTGGCGAATTCATCATCAAATGAAAAGGAAAACGTAAAATCGCTTTCCTCTTTGGGAATATAGAACCGCAGAATTCCTTTTTCTATAAAAGAAAGGTAATCTTCAGTCTCGCCAATGTCTAGTAGCTTTTGTTTCTTAGGATATTTTTGACATATCAGTTTGGATGAAAATACACGCCATTCATCGTCTGTAATTGAAATGGATCTTTCAAAGTATTTTCGTATTTGTTCCATCACTCAAGTGTCTTAATATATTTTCAGTTAGCCAAATTTCATCACAACTGGTCAAGAGCAATCTTTCTTTCGCGTCCAGTACTGTAAAATTAGTAAGTAATTTTTATATGTATGCGGGGTACTCGACTTTCGTCGAACACGTACCAATAAAAAGAGCTGCCGTCTTTATTAAGAAACATGCTACTTAATTGGAGCGAAGCAAACTTTCTTAATAAATAACAATGCATCAATGCGAAATATTAAAAAAACAAGATTTTCCTGTGTTCTCGATTTGTCACTCAAAAGTTTTAGACCCCTAAAAAACTGGGGGAAGTTTCACTTTTTGACCAGCTTCTATTTACCGCATCAGATATTTGCATTAAAAAATAATCGACCCTTCCGATTTGGCACCAACAGATTTTATACACCGCCAGACAAAATCAAAAATATTATAAATAGTAAATTCTACGATTTACAGCGATATCCTTATCTTTAAAGCACAATGATACGTGTGACCTGCGCCATATTAAAACACAATAACAAAGTGCTAATTTGCCAGCGTTCCTCCTCGATGAAACTCCCTTTGAAATGGGAATTCCCCGGAGGAAAGATCGAGGCGGATGAGTCAAAAAAAGACTGCCTAAAAAGGGAAATATTTGAAGAGCTGGGAACAAATATCCGCATCGGTGAAGAACTGACGATGGTAGAATACCACTACCCTGATTTTTCCGTTCGCCTCTACCCTTTTATTTGTTCTATCGAATCCGGGACAGTTCAACCGGTAGAGCATGCGCAAATTCGCTGGGTATCTCCCGGTGAACTGATGAATTATGACTGGGCAGACGCCGACATACCGATCGTCAAAGAATATCTGAAGCTACACCCCTTGAAATATACTTAATCGCATAATCTTTTTCCCAGAACGTAAACGAAGGCAACAGGTGCTATTGGTTTTTGTATCTTGGATTCTTTGTGAAGAGTTCTTTTTCAAGTATAGGACCGGAGCGTGTTATTCCTCCTGCGTTATTTCGCTCCCCCGGTTTATCGCCTTTTTTCCATTCTCCAGCCAGCCTCTTACCGTATATATCGTCACGATCGGGTGTTGGGTTTTGAGGCTGTGAATCACCGGTCTGTTCAATCCATAGATCAAGAATATCGCTTAGATACTTTAATATCTCTTTATTTCCCGCAGTGGAAGCCACATTGATAAATTGAAAGGGATCTTTTGAAACGTTATATAATTCCTCGGCAGGTCTCGGCTTCAAAAAAACATCCTTTTGATTTTCGACTAGTAATCCCCTCTCATACGCATCCCAAAGCTCTCGTCCGGCCGGAAAATTCATTGCGGATTCGCTCGCAAGGTTTTGTCTCTCAGGGTAACCGTTCCGAATATACACCCAATCTTTATATCGAACCATACGTTCATAGCTTTGAAAAACATGCCAGTTATGTTCAGCAAAAACAAAATCCCGAATAGTTTTACCCTCCCCTTGCAGCACCGCTAAAAAGCTTTTACCCTGGATCCGTTGGTCTTGGGGTATGCCCGCCATATCCATAATGGTGGGAGCAATATCAACTGCACTAAGCAATGTATTCGTTCCCATAGAATGTATTCCGGGGCCAGCAACAATAAAGGGGCTTTTAATACCACTGTCGTATAACCGAACTTTATTTCTGGGAAAAGGACTACCATTATCGCTCATAAAAATTATATATGTATTCTTCAGCACGTCTTGGCGTTTTAATTCAGCTACTATCTTCCCAACATAGCTGTCTAACCGAGAAATCTCATGGAAATAGCCCGTCATATCTTTGCGCGTCTGGGGACCGTCAAACAGCATCGGTGGCACGCTCACTCCTTCCGGGTTGTATATATCACCATTTTCATCAAATTGCCAATCCCTGTGCGCGTCATTCGAGGCGAACCACATAAAAAAAGGTTTGTTTTCTGGTCGCTCCCGAAGGATGGACACCCAGTCTTCCTCTGCCCCTGGGCCCTTGCCGGGCGACACTAAATCAAATGCCTTTTTCACCGTGGGGCCCATATGATTTTTACCCGAGAGCACCGTATAATATCCCTCCTTTTTGAGCACCTCCGGAAACATGAACTGATCTGCTGGAAGCGGGTCATGTAATTCCGGAGCACCCGTATTATGAGGATACCTACCTGTAATTACACTACATCTGCTAGGGCTACAGCTGCTGGTGGTAACGTACATATTATGAAACAGCATCCCCGAGGATGCGAGCGCATCAATATTAGGTGTTTTCACATTCTGGCTACCGAAACAGCTTAAATCCTTCGCTCCGATATCATCGGCAATAATCAAAACTATATTAGGTCGACTAATCGGCTCCGATTGAGAAAATGAGGTGTAGGCATAAAATATTAACGATGTTATTAAAAATATTCTGTCACATATCATGCTTTAATTTTTTATTGGTTAAGTTTATAACTAGTTGTAATATACAACTAAATATCTTTTTCATAGCTAGAATTGGAACGCATTGACCAGGAACGGCTTTTTTTAGCGGTTGATATTTAAATTTGTTTCGTAACCGTAGCATGGTGCTAGGATAAGGGTTCCTTGTCGAACGAAACTCGTTTCTAGAGACGTAATTTGATAAGTGCGTAGAACTTATCTTCGTCGTCGCGTACAATCCCATTCTGGGACATCCTACATCTTTGTGTCTGTTACACGGACGCGCAGGTTGGTTGGGATGATTATTCTTTCTGTCTATTCGCTGCGTTTTAGCGCAAACTCAAAATTTCCCTGCCCCCTTTAGTATCTGCCAAAATCGGAGAGAATTTCTACCCACACCGACCTTTTAAGCTTAAAGCAGCAATGCCGAAAAAAATCCCAGCTATATCATAAAACAAGAGTACATGTCGCTATGTGGTCAAATATAAATTCCCATCATCCCCTAAATTAGCTTCGATATCATAAGAAATCTCTTTCGATAATCTTCTGACAACTTCGATAGCTTCGCTTTTATCTGGATTTATGGAATAGAGCTCACGCTCATTTATACAGTTTCCATTGTCTAAACACGAAACTATCAATTCCCTTATTCTTTCATCGGTGAAGTGTTCCATGACCTATTTATTTGTATATCAATCGTTATGTTAATTAACAAATAACAAACCATAGGGTTTGAATTCCACTTAAAAATAGTCCCCCTCGTGCAATAAAAAGTTTATCATACCGATTTTATTCAATTAAAGTGTATGGCAAGGGTGCTATAGATTTTGCTTCAGGTACTCTTCTAATCGCAAAGGATCTAGATCTCGATCGATAATCACACCTTTGGCGTCGATAAGGTAGGTCGTAGGATATTTTCTTATCGCTATTGCTTTCGACTTTTCACCATTAAGGTCAAGTATTTGCTTCCAGGGGTATTGCTTCTCCCGTAGGATCGATTGGTACTCCTTTTGATTTTTAATCTTATCCGTCGAAATCGCAACAATTTCGAAGCCCTCAGGCTCGTATTTTTCATATACCTCTCTTAATTCTTCAAACCGGGCGATACATGGCAGACAGCCGCTAAACCAAAAATCCACCAGGGTATATTTGTTTCTTCTCGAAGCGGCCATTTCTATTTTCGGTTCTACAATACCCCACAATGGAAAGACACTCCCGACTGCTTTTCGTTTTTCCACTAAGAGCATAGAATCTAAGTGTTGTCTCATCGGAGGAGACAATGTCGCTGATATGATGTTAAACGACTTCGACAAATAATCGTTGTAGCCATGATAAAAGATAAAGCCTTTTAATAGCCATGGGGCAATAGCGGACGAAGGATGGTTAGCCACATAGGCGTGCAAAATGCTGTCCCGAGAAATACCGACCTGTTCCTTATCCTTAATTATAGAAATCCTGCACCTATTTCTTTCAGAAAGATCACTAATCGTATCGCAATCCGTCTGCTTTCGTTCTATCGTCTCGATTCGGGCCAATACTTCGCCAAAGCTCGGCAGAAACGCTGTCACAAATTCATCTTGAGTTTTTGATCCGGATACATTCGCTGCGAATCCCGTTTCCAGGACATCATTTTTGAGCGACTCATCAGAGCTTATCGACAATTCTAATTCACCGCCCTCAATAAAAAAAGGTTCACTGATAAAATCAATCTCATCATTTGCAAACCTAACCCTGAGCATTTCCGGATGGTTTATTTTTCCAGAAAAAGAAAACTTCCCGCCAACGATCGAATCTTCTAACTTTTCAAAAGAATCATCAAAAAACGCATCATCGTCATCCCTCAGTATCCACACTCTTCCCTGCTGGACCTCCGCAATACTTCCACGTATAGTTATATCTGATTGAGCAAACGCGAATGAAAATAAAGAAATAATAGATAGATACGCAATTATGAATTTTGACATAGCAAATACATTAGTTTAAAGATTATGCATAAAACCAAGCACGACAGATCGATCGAATTATTAAAACAGAACCCAAATACATAAGAGCGCCTCTAAACGGGGATTTCTTCGTGTATTTATATTATATTTCTCCCAAGATAGATATTTTATGGTTAACAAATAATACTTTTAGACTTTCTTTGATATGGTCTATCAAATCGGTTATTCGCATCCGATGCTGTAATTAAGTACAGCATTCGATGTAATAGATCGCCCTGTTAGAACCTCCTTATTTTAATTATTCACAAATCAATATATAATTTTACTATGACAAATAATTCGTCTCCACTTCGGGCTAAAGTTGCGTCTTTTCGAGGCGGTTTATCGTCGAGATGGTATTTTTCCACACACGCAGTTAGAAACGAGTTTCCTAATGGAGTGTAAGGAGCTTGCCCAATTTATCCGAAAGATACGTTACCCTTCCACAGATAGAACAGCTATACCAAAAGGCTTTTTGCAAAATGATTACAAGCAAGCACAAAACCTTTATTCAGATAAAGCCGATGTGCGTTGTGTAACGTATAACCACTATCCAAATGAACGAACCGAATTCCCGCATCGATAGCAATTTTGTCCACATAGTCCAGTAAGGCTCCAGCATATCCTTTACCGCGGTACAGAGGGTCAGTGTACAAATCGTCAATATAAATTGACCAACCCGTTCGTAAGGTATGCATCAGCCTATATCCCGTGAAAGCGGCAGCTTTGGTGCTGTCTTCGTTGGGAATATAAACAAGCGTAAAAGCCTCATTCCTCATCATATCGATAATCGAATCGATATACGTGCTACTCTCTAGATTTGTTCTGAAGGCAAAAAGAGCTTCCTTGCAAAATGCTATTTGTTCCCTTGTTTCAGCTGTTATAAACTCCATTTTTTTGCTATTTTGATTACTATATTATGGCTATTAAAATTCAGTGCAGATCTGGCTAAAGGCACACAACTGCACCGGAAAAAAAGTATTATATTATTTGTTCAGTAATTGTTTTATCCTTTCCTCAGCCGATTCTATGGATTCCCCCTTAAACTCAACTCCATTTATGGTTATCTCCTCAATATCTTCAAGTCCCATAACATTGAATACCGTTTTCAAATATTTACTCTGAAAATCCATATGTTCGAAAAATTCTCCTTGGCCATATCCATTGTTTCCTCGAACCATTAAGAGATAAACTTTTTTATTTTTTAATAATCCTATATATGGGTTTTGGGGACGCTCTTTATCAATTAAAATAGTTTCGTTTACCCGTAATATCTGATCAATATAGGCCTTTAGCGCGCTGGGAACAGACCAGTTGTACATTGGGGATCCGAGAACAATCGTGCTTGCTTCTTTTAATTCAGCAATTAATAAATCACTAATCTTTAACGCTTCTACATTTTCAGCCGTTCGTAATTCAGCTGGTTTAAAAGCTCCCGCAATCCACTCTTCGCTCACGTGAGGAATATGCTCTTGTCCGACTTCACGATACACAATATTTGCGTTGGGATATTTTTCCTTCCAGGTTTCAGCAAACATATTCGTCATCTGCCGACTTAATGACCGCTCTTTTCGGGCACTTGCATTTATTATTAATACTTTACTCATCTTTTTGAAAGGTCTAAAATGGATGCTTACTTGTTGCTACAGCCATACGGTTCAACGCGTTTATATTGATTATAGCCACTATTATTTTTGCTGTCATTTCCTCCCCGAAAAGCGTTACAGCGTCCCGGTAGGTCGCATCACTCAATGCATGATTCGCAATCAAAGTAACTTCCTCGGTCATTCGCAAAATAACCTGCTCTGGTTCGCTAAACCAATCTTTTGCTTCCCGCCATGCGCTTAAGACGTATAAACGCTTCGGATCCTCCCCATATTTTATAGCATCGGAGGAATGTTTATTCAAACAAAACGCACACCCATTTATCTGTGACGCTCGAATTTTGATTAGTTCTTGATGTTTAATATCAATCCCTGATTCTGCGACAAGTTTTGATAGCTGCATTAATACTCGGTGCGCATCAGGAAATAATTCTTGAACATTTAATCTGTGTGACATAACTTATATAATTAACTTATTAAAAACGTTTTATACTTAATTTATCTGGCAAGACTCCAAATCACCGGTCTAATTTCCCATAGCTATCCAAATACGCGTCCACGCTCCAGGGATAGTGGGAGAAAGTAGATAAAAGCAGGCTCGAAAAGCTAACAACAAATACAGAATAACTAAATGGAGCTTTAAAATGAAGGAAAAACAGCATGCTCAATGCAAACACAAGCGTAAGGCATGCACTTGCTATCGCTGTATACCTCACTTTATACCCCACAATAAGCAATATTCCACAGACAACCTCTAGAACCGTGGCCACAAAGCCGCAGAAAGAAGCTACATGTTCATTCACATATGGCATTAATTGGTGCGTGTAGGCCACAAAAACGGCCCAACTTCCCCAAGCGACATTTGCTTCACCATAAACGCCAAAACAACCCAGACGGTCCATCACTGGCAATATAAAGCCTATTCCTATCGACAGGCGCAACATCAATTGGGAAATGGGATATAAATTTTTCATTCGTTTTTATGTTGATTAGACAAAATTACTATCTCTTGGAACGCGTTTGACGGACCAGTATAACTATATTAAAGTAGTCCAGACCACTTTAATATATTTTAAACTTATAAAACACTTATAAAAAGATATTTATATACATCAATATATTGCAATAGTTTAAGTATAAGTATTCATTGGAAATTTTGAAAACTTGTATATTTTCGCTATTTTTAATATTTATTATTCGATCCCTACGCCGATATGCTCCCGTATAGAAATCTTCTTATTATAGATAAAAACAGTAACATTGCTGTATTTAAGCAAATTGCATTGCAACTCGTTCGACTTATACAGGAGGGAAAACTTTTACCAGGCACAGAATTGCCCAGCACGAGGATGCTCGCATTAGAACTGGACCTTCATCGAAAAACTATAATAGCGGCATACGAAACCTTGGTTTCCGAAGATTGGATCGACAATTTACCACGTAAGGGGTTTATTGTTTCTCCAAATTTACCGCTCGTTAGGCCTCGTTCTTATAATGATGGCCGCATCGCAGCCTTTGCATCTGACCCTGGCTTCACCTATGACGAGCTTCCAAATTTCAGCAACGCATCATCATTATATAGTAAAACAGAAATTGTCATCGATGATGGATTTCCCGATATCACCCTGCTTCCTACACATTTAATTTTAAAAGAATATAAAAAAGCATTGGATTATCCCACCCTAAAAAAGATAACGCGGGGGTGGGAACCTGAAGGATCTCCTGATTTTAGAAATGCCCTGTGTGGCTTTTTAAATCAGACTAGGGGGATAGATATCAAACAAGAAAATCTTCTTACTACCCGTGGTGCACAAATGGCGATTTACGTAGCCGCTTCACTAATTATAAAACCTGGCGATAAAGTAATTGTCTGCGAGCCGAGTTATTTTTTTGCTAATATGATTTTCGAAGGGTTTGGCGCCCAGTTGATTCGCGTTCCGGTGGATGATGGCGGAATGAATACTGAAATCGTTGAGCAGATATTAAAAGAACATACGATCAAATTAATTTATGTAATTCCACACCATCATCACCCCACGACCGTCACCATGAGTTCCCAGCGACGCAATCATCTACTTATGCTAATCAAAAAGTATCAGCTCGCAGTAATTGAAGACGACTATGATTATGATTTTCAGTTTCAACATGATCCCTATCTACCGTTAGCAAGTGGTGATCATCAGGGCAACATCGTTTATATAGGGTCTTTGACGAAAGTTTTAGGGGCTCCCTTTCGATTAGGTTACATTATTGCTTCAGAAAAATTCATCCGTGCTGCCGCTACCAAGCGAGTATTAATTGATTTACGAGGAGATATCTTCACCGAACATGTGATTTCTGGTCTGATCGAGAGTGGAGAACTTACAAAGTTGATACAAAAGGCAAACAAAGTTTACAGGCAACGCTGCAACTTCGTAGGCAATTTATTGAGTTCGCAATTGGACGATGTTATTAGTTTTACTCCTCCCAATGGGGGGATGGCGCTTTGGTTGCAATTGAGTACAGATTTCCCGTTAGGAAAAATCATTGAACGAGCCTCGACAAAGGGTTTAAAAATAAAAGGCAGTACCTATGATCAAAATAGCAGTGCGCAGTACAATGCTTTTAGATTCGGTTTTGCATCACTCAACGACGAACAGTTGACCATGGCAATAGAAATACTAAAGGATTCTATTTACACTGATAATTTACATAAATAAACACAATACATTCATTTATAAAATATTAATTTTTATAAACTATACCTATTAAACTCAGATAGATAGCTTATAATTACATGCGCCACAGATTATGTCAGCGCTCAAAAAAACCGAATTATAAAAATATTTTTACATTTTTTTTCAATTTGAATTTTGAAAATTATTATTCTGATTTTTAATTTAGCAAACAATAAGCCTGATCGGACTCGATCCACTCGTAAAATATTTTATTAGACTATGATTCTACTATAAATAAATTTTAGTTATTGTATTATGTTAACAGAATTACGAACAATCAAACTTTATCAATTATCAATTTTTGTATTATTTATTGCTGTAAGTTGCAGTATCACAACGGTTTTAAAAGCGCAGTCCACGCTCATAGCTAAGCAATCTAGCTTCGAAGCTAAATTGCTCAATATTGAGGCAAGTTCTAAAGACCCCTTTAGGTATAACGCGACGTTAGTAAATGGTTCCGCCGAACCCGAAATTTTCGAATTAACCGCCCAGTTGCCAGCGGGATGGCAGGCCACCTACCGAATAGATGGTAGTCAGGTGACCTCAATTCGTATGGATGCAGGGCAAAGTCGTGATATTAACATTGAGGTAAACGCTCCTTTAACCGCCAAACCGGCAAAATACAATCTAAATTTTAAAGCGATATCAAAAACAGACACGCTATCCTTAGCATTAGAGGCTGCCCTAAGAGGTTCATATGCAGTAGAGCTAACTACACCCTCTGGGCGTCTGAGCGATGAAGTGACCGTCGGAGCAGTAAAAGAGCTCAAATTGATCGTTAAAAATAGTGGAACCCTTCCACTGAATAAACTGGAACTAAAGTCGCAATTACCTAACAAATGGGAAGCAACATTTGAACCGGCAACAATTGAACAGATTGAAGTTGGCAAGTCCGCCGAAGTGCAAGTTTCCATAAAGGTACCTGAGAAAACTATCGCCGGCGACTATGCTGCCAAACTATCCGTTAAAAACAGTGACGCCCAGGCGGAAACCTCATTCCGATTTATGGTAACAACGTCTCTACTTTCAGGCTGGATAGGTATCGTTATAATATTAATTGCGATCGGTCTGGTGTTTGTCTTGATTCGTAAATACGGCAGGAGGTAATCAAAGACTATCGGGGACGACCGAACTCCCCCTTTTAACCGTCCTATTACCGCACCATTTTTATTTGTAAAAAGAAATGAGTATTCCTATAATCAAACTAACGCATTTAAGCAAAAATTACGGAGAATTCACAGCAGTCGATCGACTCAATCTAACCATTCAAAAAGGAGAAATATACGGCCTATTGGGACCTAATGGAGCAGGCAAGACAACCAGTATTCTCATGATGCTCGGTCTCACCGACCCTACAGAAGGAACGGCTATGGTCTGCGGAATCAACGCAACAAGAAACCCCATACAGGTGAAACAGAAAGTCGGATACCTACCCGACCGGGTAGGATTTTATGACGATCTATCTGGACTCGAAAACCTTAGTCTTATTGCCAGACTTAATGGCCATTCTTTAACTGACGCCGATGCTTTAGCTAAAGAAACATTAGCCGATGTGGGACTTACCGCTGCTATGAATAAAAAGACCTCGACCTATTCAAGAGGGATGAAGCAGCGATTGGGTCTGGCAGATGTGTTGATCAAACAACCAGAGGTCGTTATTATGGATGAGCCGACACTTGGTATTGACCCTACAGGAATAACCGAATTTCTCGCGCTGATTAAGCAGCTGAGCCAGAAACAAGGGCTAACGGTACTATTGTCCTCGCATCACTTGCAGCAGGTGCAACGGATTTGTGATCGCGTAGGAATCTTTGTGAAAGGAAAACTATTGGTTGAAGGGGAAATAGATACACTTGAGAAAAATCTCTTAGAAAACGAAGGATTCACTTCATGGATTAACCTAGTTCAACCTCCTACTGACCCTATACAACTGGAGAATGAGCTAAAAGGTCTGGCGTTTGTTCAATCCGTCAACATAGACAAAAATAATTTAGAAATAAAATCCTCACAAGAAAACACCCCACAAATCGTTCGCTTCTTAGTACACCGGAATGCAGATATTATCTCGGTTAACCGAAAAACCTATTCCTTGGAAGATATCTATCGGAAATATTTTGAAGAGGAGAAAAAAGAACTTGACGCTCCCAAAGGTCGCAACAGGTTTTATAAAAACTATCGCCGGGCCGTTGGTAGAACAAAAAACACGAAAAAGAGAATATAAATATGAAATCCTTAGAAATATTAATCAATAAAGAGGTGGCTGCCCATATTCGCAGTTGGCGGTTTATTGTCTTGATTATTTTGATCGTTCTTACGTTTGCTGCGTCAATGTACGTTTCAATGGCAAACCTAAAAAGTGTATTCAATAGCAATCAGGAGCCCGATCAAGCATTTCTTTATCTCAAGTTATTAACCGCTACAGATAATTCCATCCCCCCTTTTCATATTTTTCTTAACTTTCTCGGCCCTCTGCTTGGAATCGCACTTGGGTTTGATGCTATTAATTCTGAACTTCAGGCCGGCACGCTGGTTCGACTGATGGGACAACCCATTTACAGAGACAATATATTGCTAGGAAAGTTTGTAGCGCCACTGCTCATCGTTAGCACACTCTTCTTAGCACTCGTGTTAATGATGCTGGGTGGAGGACTATTATTTACCGGAGTAAGAATTGAACCACAAGAATTCATCCGAATACTAGCCTTCGTCGCGCTAAGTGTGCTGTACGTAGCCTTTTGGTTAAGCCTAGCGATCTTCTTGTCTATAAAATTCAGAAATTCCGCAACCTCCGCTTTGACCGCTATTGGAATCTGGCTTTTCTTTACCGTGTTCTTTCCAATAATCGTTAACCTTTTGGTCAGATCTTTCATGCCTAACCCAAATTATCTCACCGAGCAGGAGTTTCTAGCGTACAATGAGATAATTTTGAACATACAGCGATTATCGCCGAGTCAACTTTATACAGACGCAATAACTACGCTACTAATGCCCTCCGTACGGAGCCTAGGCCCTTTGTCCATGGAGCAAATGATTGGCGCAATTCCCTCTCACCTCTCCTTGCAGAATAGTTTAATGATCGTCTGGCCACAGGTCAGCGGGCTGTTGGCCGCAACAGTACTATGCTTCGCTCTTAGTTATTATATTTTTATGCGCAAAGAGATCCGGACCTAAAAATCATCGAAAAGCCGTCGTCCCCTAGCGCCTATTCTCGACCCTATCTGCGTCGTATTGATGGCGAGGTGCAAAACTTGACGAACGAAAACTCCTGGAAAGCATCAAGTCTACTTGCAGGGAAGTCCAATGATTGCTGCTTTTAGCGTTGACAGAAAAACGCAACCGGCCGATTTGTAAAAAAGCTGTTGGCCGGTTTATAGCTTTTTTTCTACCAAGGTATCTTTATAAACTCTTAATGCTCTTTCTCTTGCGAATCTATGTTCAACAATCGATTCAGGATAACGCTCTGTTTCTAATTCTGGAACCCACTTTTTGATATATACCAGGTTCTTATCGAACCTTTTAGTTTGCGCCGTGGGATTAAAAATTCTAAAATATGGCGCTGAATCACACCCCGACCCTGACGCCCATTGCCAATTCCCATTGTTGGCCGACAAGTCGTAATCATTCAATTTTTGCGCGAAATACGCTTCACCCCAGCGCCAATCGATCAGCAAATGCTTGCACAAAAAGCTAGCTGCGATCATACGTACTCTATTATGCATCTCTCCCGTTTTGTTCAGTTGCCGCATTCCGGCATCTACGATTGGATACCCCGTTTCACCTTGGCACCACGCAGCAAATTCTTTTTCGTTATTGCGCCAGGCGATTAAATCATACTTTGGTTTGAACGAACGGGTATAGACGTAGGGAAAATGATATAAAATTTGCATAAAAAAATCCCGCCAAATCAGCTCATTTAGCCAGGTATGACCGTAACTGAGCGCTATTTCGACACATTTCCGGATACTGATCGTGCCAAATCGCAGCGCCATACTGATTTCTGTTGTTCCGGTTACCGCTGGATAATCCCGGAATTTCCCATAGGATTCAATAATTGTCGCCTGTAGTGCCGGTTCTTCAAAAATAAGATCTGTTTTCTGAAAGCCGATGGAATCTAACGAGTGAACTTCACAGGGGCTCTGCTTAAAAAAATTATCACCGAAAGAATCACAAGGTTCATAATTTTTTTCTTTAAGCAGTGCTTTCCACTTCCTGGAATACGGCGTAAAAACCGTATATGGACTTCCATCATTTTTCAAAACCTCATTTCGATCGAAAATAACCTGATCTTTAAACTGCTGGAAGGGGATACTCCTCTTTTGTAAAAATTGGTCGATATTGGCATCTCTATCAATAGCTAGCGGCTCGTAATCCCTATTACAAAACACTTCTTGAATGGCATATCTTTCAGAAAGTTCCTTAAAAACATCTAACGGATTTCCGTAAAATGTATTCAACGATCCATTTAGCTGAATAAGTTGCCTATTAATTTTTGAGATTACCTGATGGATATAGTCGACCCTCCTATCCTTTTTGTCATCCAAAAGGTCTAAAATATTTCTATCAAAGATAAAAATCGCGAGAACAGGATGATTTCCAGCTACCGCGTGATATAAACCCACATTATCTTCTAAACGTAGATCCCTTCGAAACCAAAAGATGGAAACCTTATTTTTCATTTAGAAATGGGTTGTCGTTTTTCTCATGTTTTACCCATATCAATTTGCTTGTGTCAAAACCAATTTCCTTTGCAATTCCTAAAAATTTGGATTTAACATCCTCCGGGATAGATTTTTCTCTTGAGAGAATCCAAAGATAATTTAAGTTCTTTCCCGCGACTAAAGCGTATCGGTAATTATCGTCTAACGCCACCACGTTGTACCCTGAATAAAACGGACCGAAGAAACTTACTTTTAATGCCGCAATATTTTTTTCCTTTCTGAATTTTGCCACGCCATCCGCTTTCTTCCATACCCCTTCTTTAAAGTTGTAACCACTATTAAGGACGATCACTTCACCTTTTTCGTTCAGGCTATATTGCGCAGAGACATTATCTAAGTTTTTTTCAAAACGAAAATCAAAACGGGCAATTTCATACCAGGTTCCCAAATACCTATTTATGTCAAAATTCTCGACGGGTTTTGCATTTTTAGGAATAGACGCGCAGGAAAATAAAAAAGCACAGCATGCCGTTACGAAAAAAAATATTAGTATTCTATACATAGCGTTCGTTGATTAACAATTTTGAAAGATAACCAATATTACCGCATGCCAACAGCTATAGTAGACGCTAAGCGCTGGCAACGACCAGTTTTTTCTTTCAATCTAGTTTCTAATTCAGTTTTAGCTTCATCATGATATCGGTCTGTTCATCGTCGCCTAGCCGGAAAATATGTTTATCGAACTCGACAAAATTGTTTTTCTTGTAAAAACTAATCGCTCTGGGGTTCTCCTCCCAAACGCCTAACCAAACATAGTCTGCACATTTCTCTTTGGCGATCTCAATTGCTTTCTCATATAATGCCTGACCTACTTTCTTACCGTGAAACGCATTTAAAACATAAATACGCTCAATTTCAAGGGCTTTTTGGTCTTTTAACTCCGTTTGAGAGGAACCAAAGTTTATTTTTAGATAACCAACAATTTTATTTTCCGACACAGCAAAATAAAATTCCGAGTTTTTATCGCGGAGTTCCATAGCTAATTTTTCAGAAGAAAATCCCTCGGATAAATATTTTCCCATGTTTTCTTTGCTGTTACTCGAAGAAAAAGTTTCGGAAAATGTCTCCTTTCCTATCGTTTGCAATTGAACGATATCATATTGCGTCGCTTGTCTTATCGTTATGTTTTCCATTACTACAATTATTTTGAGTATTCAATTCATAAAGGGAAAATGATCGAATAAGCAAACTTAGTGGTTTGCTCCGCCATATTGCAATATTTTACAGGAAATATTTATTCGTTTTGACGATTGCTATTCTGCCAGCACCGACCATATATACAGCTACAATAGTAAGCAGCTGACGATTCTAGAAGCTAAGAATTAGCCGCCGAAATTCTGGAGCCGGTAATTAAAAGACAGCATGAAATACGTACTCAGACGATTACTCCGGGTATCAATGATTTCATTGTCAAAAATATCGCGCTGTATGCCTGTGTTTTGTCCGAACAGGTCAAAGCCTTGCAGTCGCACCTCTGCTTGCTTATTTTTTAAGAAACGATGCTCTAGATAAACCGTCAGAAATGTGGGATCACCGATACCAGCATTATACCCTCTATTGAATCGCTTGGTCAAGTCGTAGCCTAGGGTAAGGTCGTCAAAAAAGTAATTACGACCTTCCAGACTTAGGTTAAACTGGCTACTGGAGCGGTCGTCCATCGATGCTGTTGAAAACTTAGCTTTGTCCCGACTATAA
>NZ_JABMCQ010000039.1 GCF_013179575.1 Sphingobacterium shayense
CTTTGTAGAAAAACTGTTTTCCGAACTCAATGTTCGGAAATTCGAACATGATTTCACTCAACATTCGATCTGTGGTAAAAGTAACTCGTGGATCTACCCATTCGAGATTGGCTTTAATTTCTTTTTCGTCTAAGGCTTTCCAAACTTTCGAGGCCTGTTTATAGCCGTCTTTGATTACATCAAGCGTAAATTGTATGTCTTTGTGCCAAATAACGGAATCTTGGTCTATATACTCCAAAAGAGAAATGTGATTATTACTTAAGAATTTGGATTGTACATTCGGCACGATCGTTACAGTATGCATATTGTTAACCGAGAGTTGTGTTTCAATATTGAAAGTACGAATACTTTCTATCTCATCGCCAAAGAACTCAATACGGTAGGGTAGGTCGTTTGAATAGGAGAAGATGTCGACTATGCCCCCTCGAATGGCAAATTGACCGGGTTGGTAGACAAAATCTACACGCTCAAAGTCGTATTCATATAAAAATTCATTTATGAAATCGATACTGAGCTTTGTGTTCTGCGTAATAGGCAATGTATTTTTCTCGAGGTCATCGCGATTTATTACTTTTTCTGCGATTGCTTCGGGATAAGTCACAACCATTTTAGGTAGTTCCGAAGCATGATTTAACGCACTGAGTGTTTCAGCACGTTGTAATACGTGAGTCGAATCAATCTGAGTGAACTCGAATGCCTTTCTGTAGGAAGCTGGGAAAAATAAAACTTGTTTGTCCAAGATGCTTTCCAGATCACTAAGGAAGTACGAAGCCTGTTCATGAGTCGGTAGGATAAAAATGAAGGGACGTTCCTGAAGGGTGTATGCAGCGGCCGCAATCATAGCGTCGCTAGAACCAATTAAACCTTTAAGATGAATTTTAGGATTTTTGCTCTGTAGCGCTTTTACCAATGCTTTTAGTTGTTCACTTTGAGTGTATTGGACGAGAATTTCTTTTATACCCACGATTTAACCTGTCTTGTTTGCTTTGTGCGAATTTAAGAAAATTATCGGTGACCGGCCTATTTGCTTAAGAAAAAGCTAGTAGGAGATAATCAACAAAGCCCGCCTATTGGCAGGCATTATTGACTTTAGTTGAAACCGGTTAATTTTCCGGGTAGGTAGATACTACTTTACTTATTTTCCAACCCTTCTCTCCATGATTTAAGGTAATATAATCCACGCGGGAGAAATTATCAAACGTCATGGTCACCTTCGCAACACAGGCTTGCCCACTTTCGTCAAGTATCTCGTAACTAGTAGTACAGTTAAGCCTTAGGTTTTTTGTGGTGTTCAGATGTTTTAAATATTCAGATTTGCTGAACGTTTTCTGCGCAGCACAGTTCGTGAATTGGAAATCATCTGTGAATAAATAACGATTAAACTCGGTGTTTCCATTCGTTGCAGCTTCTAGATAGGTCTGTACAATTTTTACTGTTTTGACATCTTTTAAAGGATTGACAAGCGAAGCTGCAATTGCGCTAGCTGAAGTAATCATGATTACGGCAGCGAAGATAGTTGTGATTGTTCTTTTCATGGTAGTATTTTTTAATTGATGTTTCTTGCTATTGATACATCAAAACTACAGCATGAATGTATTGTAACGAATACTTAATAGATCAGTAGAGCGTATTTTTCGGTGAAAGTGGAGATGTTATCGGTGAATATCGCAAATCCAAATTGATGCTCGGTAAGTAGTATTGGAGTTCTCAATATTCTTATTTACAGTGAACAACGTTTGTTTTTGATCGCTTGTTGACTGAATGCATGGCTATATAATAGTTCTGTTTGTAATATTGACTTCCCTCCATAGTATCGGATGTTAGAATAAACAACTCAGTTTAGAGTGCCAATGTCGTAAATGTTACAATTTCAACCCCTTATCGGGCGCAGAACTTAGGTCAAGGAATGTAAAAACAATGCCAACGTTATTTGATAAAAGGAAATTTTCTTTGATGCGAATATTTCTTTTAAGGTAGATAATGCCTTGGAACGGGCAAAATACACCGTACCTGGGGTTGTATTGAGTTCCTCACAGATTTCTTTCGTTTCTTTTCCATCGATTACCGATAATCGAAAGATTGCCGCCTGTTGTTTAGGAAGCTTATCAATTTCCACCATAATAAGTTCGATAAGTTCGGAATAGATTATTTTAGTCAATATATCCTGATCGCCAGTTCCCAATTCCATCATAAGTGCTTCATCATTGAGGTAATGATTTCGTTTACTTTTTAGATGGTCTAGAGAGCTATTGCGTACAACAAGAAAAAGAAAAGATTTGATATGATCAGTTGAAAGTATTTTTTTTCGACATTCCCATAACTTTACAAATGCATCAGATATTATTTCTGCAGCTACCTGCTCATCCTTTGTATATTTAAACGCAAAAAAGTGAAGAGAACGGCTATATTGATCCATAAAGAATCGCAAAACTGCCTCATTTCCTTGATGTAAATCAGAAATTTGATCGTCACCTGTGTTCATATCTGTGATTGCAAATTATAATTGGTTAACACAAACTTAATGTTTATCCGAGGTATTTAAAAATGCTTTTTTAATTATTCAAGTTATTGTAGAATGAAAACGTTTTCAGCTTTGATAAAGAGAGCTCTATAATGAAAAAGGTCCTTAGTAAATATTCACTAAGGACCTTATAACCCTAGATTCCACTACTCACTTCTAAACATCCAGTACCAGGCAGTCCCCCACGCGACTGCACCAGCCTCGGGGTGACATAAAACCATTTGATCGCCATCTAGCACAAGAATTTCGTATTCATATACAGAAATTTTTTCATTTGGAGAATATCCACCTAGAACGGAAATTCCTTTGGTTGTGAGAAGTCCTTTTGCCCATACCGAGCCGTCCTCGAGTGTAATTTTCTTGGTCATGTCGAAAGAGAAAGTTCCTACTTGGGATTCCCCGTTTGCTTTTAGTTTCGTTAATTTCGCTCCCCGGAGTTCGAAAGTCATCGTTGCTCCCTCTCCTTCTTGTTCTACACCGGATATGCCGTTGAGGTCCGTTAGCGCTACGGCCCACCACGCAGGTTGCCTGCTGGCAAGATATCCACCGTTTCCCCAAACAGCGGGTACTGTACTATCCCAGCTCCATACTTTCTCTACTCCATCTGTTAAAAAGCCCCATTCTGGAGGGACAGGGAATGTCAGTTCATCGATATTCACTTTTACGGTTTTTTCGATCGTTGTTCCATCCGGATTCAGTCCGGTAAAAAGTATTTCGCTCTCCCCTTCAACAACCATCAATATCGTGTCAGCGGATTTTCGTGTTATGCCTACACCGTAGTCCCACGAAGAAAGAACAGGGCTATGGTTCTCTAAGATAACTTTATTACTGTTTTTTCCGTTGACGACAACCGGCGTGGCAGATATATTGAGTTGATCCGCCGTTATAGCGCCCCCTAAATGTAGACGGTCTTCTATTGCGTCACAGCCGACACACATCGTCAGAGAACTCACTACGAGTATAAACTTATAAATATTTTTCATGATCTTTATTAATTTAATATTACCACCCTGGATATTCGTTGTTTGATTCTCCCCAACCCGAATTTTGCGTCAGTATTCCGTTTGATAGTGCTATTTGAGAAGTAGGAATTGCCCAAAAACCACCCGTTTCATTATATCTCGTACTATAACCACCGCCAAAAGCTTTCATTTTAGTGTCGATGGATTTATTTTTTATTGCGACCCCTTCTTGGGTGTCTAATACTGCTGCGGCATCATGCCAACGCATTAAGTCGAAGTATCGGAGCCCCTCAAAAGCGAGCTCCCAACGCCGTTCTTGCTTTAATGCTGTAATGGAATAGTTGACTGGGGGTAAAGCGACTCTCTGGCGGACTCTGTTGAGATTTGTTGCTGTTTCTGTTAATTCGGCGTGCATCAAAAGGACATCTGCAAAGCGAATTAGGACAAGATCTTGCGTATGTGCGAGTTGGTATTCGGCGGGTGCAGCATTTGCTAATATCGCGTAGGATGGCAACAGCTTTTTGTCCGAATCGTATGCTGTGATAGCGATGTATTTCTTTTGCCAAAAGCCGGTCTCTTCCATTTGACTGTCTGCCCCGTATATGTAGTTCTCTAAATCAGTTTCAACATTTATTATTGACCCGGATCGTCGGATGTCGTTAGGCTCCGCGTGCCGCCAAGCGGTCCAAAGCCCAGTATTCACAGGGCCAGCACCCCATCCTTGACCAAAAGGGAAAGTGTCTGCTTGGCCATTGTTAGAACGTAGACCGAAGTGTAAGTTCAATTGGTTTGAATACCCAAGCATATATTGGTCTCCCCAGTCTACTAAGGTTCCAAATTTGATAGCAAAAACGGTTTCTTTATGCCCTTCTCCCGCATATTGAAGGTTGTTGGTTTTCGCATATGGGTAATCGACTTTGGTAAACTCATTAGAATAAGGCCATAAATTCCTAAAATCGCTAAGTAAATCATGCCCACTATTTTTTATACAATCATCTAATAATGCAATAACTTCTGCCTTTTTGATCGTTCCTCCTGACGGAAGCGGTATCTCCGTTGTTTGATAGTATCCTGTATAAAATAGAAATACGCGAGCTAGTAACCCTTCGGCAGCCCATTTAGTAGCATGTCCCGATGCAACACTAGTATATGGTTGGGACGGCATTAGATCTATGGCTGTTTTGAGATCTGCCGCAATTAATGCATAGGTGTCTTTTGCTGGCGACTTAGGTATGTTTTCTACCGCTGTTGAGGTGATTAAGGGGACTTCGCCAAACATTTGAGAAAGCTCAAAATAATATAGAGCTCGTAAAAAATGTACCTCACCCAATAGTTGGTTGAATTGACCATCGCTCGTCCAACCTGTTACCTGTCCTAATGTTTCGATTGCCGTATTTGCACGGAATATACCCTGATAACGTGCGGTCCAAAAAGTTAAGAAGCGATCCGGTTGTGTGTTCATTAAATGATCCAACCCCTGCATATCTTTGTCATTTTCACCTCCCCCCCCGAAGCGATCATCGGAAGCGAGTTCCGCCATATAGAAATGATGATTTTGAATGTTTGAAACAGCAGCGTTTAAGCTTGAGTAAATTCCTGTTACCATTGAATTCGCGTCAGCGACGGTTACGGGAAAATTATCCGTATTCTTTTTATCGTAACTCTCGCTATCTAAAAACTTTTCACAAGAACAGAATATTCCTAGCGTTAAGAAAATTAATATTGTCTTTTTCATAATGGTAGTTAAAATTTAAAATTTAAACCGAACAGAACAGTACGTGGTTGTGGGTAGAACCCTAGATCAATCCCCCCGACCCAAGACTGTGTATTACCATAACCGATCTCTGGATCTAATCCTGAATATTTGGTGAACGTATGTAAGTTTTGAACAGTTGCATATAATCGAATTTGGCCCAGTGGTGATTTCTTCCATAAACTATTTAGATCGTATCCGATCGTAATATTTTGGATTTTCACAAAGTCACCATTCTCAATATAGATATCGGAAATATATTGTGTATTGGTGTGGCTACCGTTTGTAAGCCGAGGGTATTTATTAGAAGTACCTTCTCCATGCCAACGTTGAAAAATTTCAGTGGTATAATTTTGTAAAGGACTGTCGGCGAAAGAGCGGTATGATTTTGCAATTTGGTGACCAAATGAGCCAATGGCTGTGACGGCCAAGTCAATTCCTTTGTACCCAACGGATAAATTCAAACCACCCGAGAAGTCGGGATGTGGATTACCTATATTTATTTTGTCGTCATCTGTAATAGATCCATCTCCGTTTGTGTCCGAAAATATAATATCACCAGGCTGCGCAGTGGGTAAAACGCCGATGCCCCGGCTGCGTAAATCTTCGATTTGTTGCTGGTTTTGAAATATGCCATCAGTTTTATACCCATAAAAATATCCAATAGGATAGCCAACCTGCGCGCGATACATTTCAGTAGTTCCCTGACTCAATACGTCCCTATCTCCGTGGATTATACCTTCTCCATTTGCTATTCGAAGAACTTTATTCTTGTTGTAAGCTCCATTAATTCCAATAGTATAGCGGAAATCGCCTTTGGTGTCACTCCAGTTTAAACCGACTTCAATCCCTTTATTTTCAACATCACCTCCGTTAATAAATGGTGCGTCTGTTCCGTAAATGGCAAGCACAGGCGCGCGAACTAACCAATCTTTGGTAGTTTTTTTATACCAATCAAAAGTAGCTGAAAGTTTGTTGGCGACGAATCTAGCATCAAAACCAAAGTTTAATTGTTCTGACGTTTCCCAGCTTACATCTGGATTGGGAAGAATATCTGGGTAAGCTCCACGATTAAGGGAACTCATGTTGTTCCCGAAATAATATCCGTTTTGGTTATTGGTTGACACCGTAGAGAGATACATAAAAGGATCGATGTTGGCGTTTCCATTTTGTCCCCAGCTAACGCGCCACTTTAAAAAATTAACCCAATTATTGTTTCGCAGAAAATCTTCGTTGGTTATAATCCAACCGAGTGACCCTGATGGAAAATATCCCCAGCGATTTCCGCTAGCAAAATTTGAAGATCCGTCCGCCCGTATCGTAAAAGAAGCTAAATATGTTTCATCGATATTGTAATTCGCGCGACCAAAGAAAGATGCGATCGACCCTATCGGCCAGTGTACGCCTCCAACACTTGGGATAAAACCCTCATAACCTTGACCATTCGTTACCCATGCCTTGGACCAATCTCCGGGAAAGATAGAGTTTGATGTAGTTACACTAAGGTCTTCGCCTAAGCCACTCTTTTCTGTCGATTGACCTATTACCATGTCTAATTGGTGTCCGGTTATAGGTTGTAACTTGTAACTAAGCGTATTCTCGAGTACCCAGCTATAGCCTATGCCTTGATTTTGTGAAATATCATCGACAGCATTAGCAAGTGTTGTCGATAACTCATAAGTCGGGGTGTATTGTCGGTAGGACGACGCGCTAAGCCTATATCCAAAGTTTGATCGAAAGACTAAATCTTCGATCGGTTGGATCTCAACATATGCGTTGGCAAATAAGCTATGCGTTTTACTTAAATTTTGGCCTCTTCTATAATCCATTTCTGCAATTGGATTGGCCGTGGCACCATCAAAATTCCATTGGTCAGAAACCTTACTGGAATGGTCATAATACCCACCGTTATCGTTGTAGACAGGGAGTAGCGGGTTTCCTATTAGTAAATTATGAACATCATTCCAGTAAATGTTACCTATCCCTATTCCTGATTTATTGTTATAACCGTAACTGATATTTTCTCCGATCTTAACAACGTTGAAACGATCGTTTTTTAATAAGACATGTTCTGAATTTATACGAGCAGTATGACGTTGGAAATCAGGCGCTACCGGTTTTCCTATAATTCCTTCGCGGTTGCTAATCGAATATCCTAAAGAGAATTTAGAAATATCCGATCCACCGATAAGATTAATTGATGTGTTTTGTAGTAAAGCGTTGTCATTATACGCTTCTTTAAACCAATTTGTTCCTTGCCAGGTACCATCTATAATTTGTTGATATTGGTTCGGGATTTCTGATGCCCAATCATAAGGACTACTGCCTTCATTAAACATTCGCTCGTCTTGAATTGCCATATATTCCCGTGCATTTAGTAATGAAGGAAGTTTATAAGCATTTTGAAACCCTATATAATTGTCAACTTGGAGCGTAGTTTTACCTTGCTTACCTTGTTTTGTGGTAACCAATACAACTCCATTAGCTGCTCTGGCACCATATATCGCCGCTGAGGCAGCATCTTTCAATATATCGACACTTTCGATATCGGACGGATTTAACATATTAATATCTCCTCCCGAAATACCGTCAATCACATACAGCGGGCTGGCATCGTGGATTGTTCCTATTCCGCGTATGTTAACTTTAAAATTTTCCCCTGGCATCCCTGAACTTTGCGTAATCTGCACTCCGGGTGATTGGCTCTGTAAAGCTTCAAGTATATTTGGTGTGCTTAATTTTTCTAAGTTTTCACCTTTAACTTGTACTGTTGCCCCAGTTGTTAGCTTCTTCTTTTGCGTTCCGTAGCCTATGACTACCACTTCTTCCAGATCACCAAGACTACGTTTTAACGTTATACGCAGTGAGTTTGAAGGGTCGATACTGACGTTCTGACTAATAAAGCCCACCGAACTTATTGTTAAAATCGTATTGTCGGGCACAATATTAATACTGAAATTACCATTTGAGTCGCTTGTTGTGCCGCTTTTAGTATTCTGCACGGTGATGCTCGCTCCTTCAATCGGCTTTCCCTGTTCATCTGTAATTACACCCCGGACAATACGTTGCATTACTGTTTTCGATTTAACCACAGTCGGAGCTGGTGATTTGATATGTGCACGGCGTAAAATTATTGTGCCGTCGCTCAATTCCCATGCGATAGGCTTTCCTTTAAATATAGTTGCCAGAGCTTCGTCTAAGCGAACCTCATTTAGTTGTACGGTTATTTTTGTGTCAGCTATTTCCTTCCCGTTAAGTAGGAAGGGTATACCGCTTTGTTTCTGTACAGATTGCATCACTTTTATCAACGGTGAATCTACGGCATGAATCGAAATCTGTTGTGCGAATCCGCTGGCTGAAAGCTTAAGGATACTTAAAAGAGTTAATAGGATGGTTAGTTTCATATACAATATCCAACTTTTAATTGTGGGTTTGACAGCTTTGCTGCCATAGTCAATTTGTTGTATAAAAATCATATTTTTGTACAGTTAAGATTACTTATTGATTAAAGGTTATTTTATGCTAGCTTTTAGATTTTGAGTTTTCAAAACGATTCCGGGTAGCGGTGTGAGAGACCGTTGTCCGGTTTTTTATGCGTAGCATGCATTATGTTGGGTGAAGAATAGTTGTTGATCTCATAGAGGTTTTTTTAGTACATGACAGTTAACACTATTTTTTTATTTTGACGTTTTGCTGTGAATTTGATGCCACTTTTTTGTAATAGATCGAGTACCTCGGATAAGCTTTTCCCGCGCGATATTTCCCCATATAGAAATGTGTTTTTATACTCTCCTTGGTAATTTATTTGTAGGTCATACCAACGACTGAGCGTGCCCATAACCTCTGGTAACGGCGTTTCAAAAAAGAGAAATTTGTTATCTTTCCACGCGATATAGTTATTGATATCGACCTTTTTGATGCTTAATTTACTCCCGGGACCTTTGTTAGTCGCTTGTTGGTTTGGAGCTAGGCGGAGGGTTTCGTTGCCTGCGTGAAGGTCGACTATTCCTTCAACCAAAGTAGTAATGATTTCTTGATCTTCTGGATAAGCCTTTACGTTGAATGCAGTTCCTTTTACTTCAATTGTCTGATGTTCACAATGAACCCGAAAAGGGACTCTTTTGCCTGCATTAGTGATTTTTGCAATCTCAAAATACGCTTCTCCCTTTATGGTCACAACACGAGTATCTTTAGTGAATGCTAAGGGATAGGTTAGTGTCGACATCGAATTCAGCCAAACTTTGCTTCCGTCCGGTAAAACGACGTGATATTTGCCCCCTTTAGGTACATTAATGGTTGCAGTTAGCCTTTCGAGCTTTTCATTTCCTATATTCAAAATTTCCGTACCGTCTTTGTAACTTAAGTTCTGGCCCATGATGATGCCATCTTTATCTGCACGTAGATCAATATTTTTACCATTTGATAGGGTAAGCGTGGCATTTTGGTCACCTCCTACTATCTGAGTTAAATCAACAACTTGTTGATCTAAACCATCGGGAGTGCGTTGTAAAAAAGTAATAGTCATTGTGATCAACAATATAGCCGCTGAGGCGTATGTGATGAATACTCGTTGCTGGATCCTTTTTGCTTTTTTGGCGTTCGTTATTTTTGTAAGCGTTTTTGCTTTTATGGTTTCTAGCCAATGTTCGTCCTGATGTTGTTGCAGCTCAAGCCAAGTTAACGTGTCTTCGTATATTTGGTCGTTTTCCGTTATCTCATAAAAGAATTTTTCGTTCTTAGAGTCTTGCTTACGCCAATTCTCTAAAAGAATAAGCTCATCTTTAGTAATACGATTTTCAAGATATTTTTTTAGTAGGGCCGCGATTCCCTGTGTTGAATGCATGAGTTTATAATGTTGGTTACGTTCTATAACGAAACCGAAAAGGAAACCTTAGTAACTATATCATTTTTTTTTAAAAATAATTTTGAACTAACAAATAATACAAGGCAAGGCGGGGCGATTCTAGCAATTGATTTAGGCATCTTAAATATGTGTTTAATATCGATTGGGACCCGCTTGAGTGAGAAATTCAACAATAAAACACCCCCTAGCGTAAGGGGGTGTTTTGTGATATCGCTAACACATTTAAAATAGGTGACTATTTGCGATCAAGGGCAAGCTCAATCCAATCAAGAAGTGTTATTGCGAGCTAAACAGTGGCTTGTCATTGCAATTAAGCTTCCGTTTAGACACGATTAAAACCGTTAATGCAATAATCGTATTTTCCGAGAACATTCGCATCCTGAGCTGTCCTGAAAGGGACTAATCAATTAGGATCAGGTGCGGTTTTGTTATACTGACGTGCAAATGCGCTAGGTGATACGCCGAACTTTTGTTTAAAACTCTTTCTAAAATACTCTGGGTCATTGAAACCAACTGTGTAAGCTGTCTCGCTGATTGTTAGATTTTTACTTTGAAGGAGTTGGGCGGCGCGTTTTAATCGTACTTCCTTAATGAAGTCATTCATGGAGTAGCCAGTTAACGCTTTCATCTTTCTGTATAGCTGTGCGCGGCTTAATCCTAATGACGTACATATTTTGTCGATCTTCAAATCGGAGTCCGCTAGATGACTTTCGACGAATTGCATAACATTCTTCATCAGCACTTCATCGGGAGATTGGATGTCCAGTTTGCTAGGTTCAAGATAAATTTGCGTTTTAAATTTTTCTTGCATACGCAAGCGTAGTAACAGTTGGTTTCGTACCTTAAGCGCAAGGATTGGTAGATGGAACGGCTTGACAATATAATCGTCCGCACCGGTTTGAAGGCCTTCAACTTCGTACTCTACAAGGGTTCGAGCTGTTAATAAAATCACTGGAATGTGACATAGGAGCAGATCTGTTTTTACATGTCGTACAAAATTGATGCCGTCTAACTTGGGCATCATAACATCGCTAATAATTAGGTCGGGTACGTGTTTACGGGCTTGCGCCAGCCCCTCAAGGCCATCACAAGCTAAAATGACAGCGTGTTCTTTCCTGAAAAAATTGGCGAGATACTCACGCATCTCTTGGTTATCTTCGACTAATAACAAGGTGCTCTCAGGAAGTTTTGACCGTAAATCAACGGGGGTGGCATGCACTGTAACTTGCGGCGGAAATTCTATAGTCCTGTTCGCTAGCATCTGTTCCTCGGGTGTAGTGTCTTGTATCGGCAAGGTGATAGTAAAAATCGTTAAATTACGCCCTTTTGTCCCTCGCCGGCTCTGGGCACCGATTGAACCGCCATGCATTTCTATTAATAATTGGCTATAAGTTAGTCCGAGGCCGGATCCACCAGGTACGGCGGTTTTGCCTTGCAAAAATGGCTTGAAAATCAAATCGAGATCTTCATTGTCTATTCCTATTCCATTGTCGATTACATCTATCCGAACTTCCGTAGTGTTATGTCGAGCACGTAATTTTATCATTTTGCCAGCGGCGGTGTATTTTAGGGCGTTTGATAGCAAGTTATATAACACTTTTTCTATTTTATCGGCATCGGCAAAAAAAGAGAGCGTTGGTGATACTACATCTAGCTTTAGCTGAACATTTTTTTGTTTGGCTTCTTGAGAAAAAGAATTTATAATTTTCGAGGCTAGAGCGATGAGGTCTAACTGTTCGCCGTGAAATATTTCTTTCCCTGTCTCAAAACGTCGTATGTCGAGTAACTGGTTTACTGTCTTTAATAATCTCTTCCCATTTTTCTCCATCGTCATCAACTGATCTTGCGCTTCCGGGATATTTCGGTGCCAGTCTTTCAGTTGCTGAATAGGGGATAGGATTAAGGATAAAGGTGTTTTGATTTCGTGTGAAATATTGGTGAAAAACTGTACTTTATTGTTGTGCAATTCCCTATCTTTTGCATAAAGTAGTGCTTCATAATTTAGACGTGACTTAAGTTTGGTATATCGCGTGATATAGTGATAGAACGCATATAATAGCCCCAGCCCAATCAACATATATAGTGCATAAGCCTGACTGCTGGCCCAAATCGCTGGAGCGACATGTAGCTTTAGTTCGGTTGGACGCGGGGTCCATACCCCGTCACTATTGCTTGCAAGGACCTTAAACGTATATTCCCCAGGCGCTAAATTCGAATAGCTGGCGACTCGTTTTGTTGCGTCTGTATAGATCCAGTCTTGATCAAAGCCTTCCAGCATATAAGCGTACTTGTTTCCACCTGGGTTCGCAAAATGTAGCCCGGCAAACTCAATACTTATGGTTTTGTCTCTGTGATTAAGGTTAAGCTGCTTTTGTAAATATAATGGTTCCTGGAGCACCACTCGACCATTTAGCTTCTGGTTGACCTGGATGGGCTCGTTCAAAATACGAAGTTCCGTGAACACAATTTTCGGTGGTGATGGGTTCGTTTTAATACTATCGGGAGAGAAGTAGGTAATTCCTTTGTTGCCGCCATAATACAGTCTGTTTTCCCCATGGGCCTTATAAGCCGATCCCTCAATGAACTCACTATTTAGAAGCCCATCCTTCTTAGTGAAAGTACGTAAGGAAAAGTCCATTTTATTGATTCTAGAAATACCCTGTTTGTGACTTACCCATATGTATCCAATATCATCTTCGAGGATTCCAGCAATCGTGCCTTTGGGCCAAAGTTCTGAAATACGAGAAAGATGTTTAATTGTCCCTGTTTTCGGTTCGTAAAGATCTAATCCATTCCCTGTGCCAATCCAAATGCGATTTTGGGAATCTTCCAAAATGCTATATACTCTGTTATCGCTGAGCGAACTAGCCCCGTTTCTTCCGTGCTGAAGTAGTTTTACGCGTGTAAGCTCGTTTTCTCCTTTTTTATTAAACACGGCGATTCCTCCGCCCTCAGTACCAACCCAGAGTTGGTCTTTACTATCTTGGAATATAGTCCAAACGTGCGCATAAGGCAGGGATTCCCCTGGGACAATATGGATTAGCTTACCCGTCCGACGTATGTATTTGAATAGTCCATTCCAACTTCCAAACCAGAGGTTCGTGTGTTCATCTTCTATAATACTGAATACTGCTGTGTTGAAAATCAGAGAGTCATCTATTCGGTGCATAACTTGGGTCGAAGGGTCAAAGTAATCCACACCAGTTTGGCTACCAATCCATATCAAACCTTTTGAATCACAAAAGACCTTTTTGATGTAGTTATTCTGCAAAGAGTGCACATTGCTTGGGTTATGTTGAAACTGATGGTATTTGCCTTCTTTAGTGATTAATGTAAGACCTTTACTTCTTGTTCCAGCCCATAGGTTTCCATTTTCGTCTTTTGCTAACGAACGTATCGTATTTTCGACTAGTGAATTTAATTTACTTGGATGGCGATAGATGTTATGGAATGGTGTAGCTTCTAGGTAGCTTCGGTTTATTCCATTACCGTAGGTACCAAGCCACAATACATGCTCTTCGTCCAGAAAAATATCACTGATGTATCCGTCGTTAAGTCCCCATGGATCTGTTACTGCAGCTTGATAGAACTTTTGTTTTCCTGTAGGTAGATGGGTCTCAACAACAGAAGTCGTTGGTTCATCGAGGTGCCATCTTGTTTTTTTATAGGAGAAATTAACACTGAGCTTGTGCGCACGCCGGTTGATTTTGTTTAAGAATTCTGCAGATAACGTGTTTTGTGCGACCCAATCGAAATTGTCGGTTTGATAATTATACCGGCAAACGTAGTTCTCATCGAATGTCGATATCCATAAATCACCATTTCCATCCAAAAGGATATTATGTATCCTATTATTTATTATACTCTTAGCATCTTGTGGGTCATATCGATACACACGTAAGCTATAGCCGTCATATCTACATAAGCCAGACCACGTTCCGAACCACATAAAGCCATATTTGTCTTTGGCAATACCATGGATTGTACTATGTGGAAGGCCGTCGTCTGATGTGATATGATCGAATTTTAATTGCAAAAACTGTCCCCACACTAGGTTAGGAGTGCTCATTACAGTAACGAGGAGTATGGTATTCAGAATTAAAGGTAGGGACCACTTTTGGGTAATCATATCGGCAATATAAATTGGATATGTTAAAAATACAAAAAAGTATATACAATATGGTTTTCCACTTCGGTACTGGATATAGTAAAAAAATGATCCATTTTTATGGGGGTTTTGAATCAAATTTATGGGGTAACAGCGAGAATTGTCGTTTAGCTTTGGTTAACTGATATATAAACCCCTTTCTATGGAAACTTTAATACTCCCTTCAAGCTCGCGTAGCGTTGTCAATGCTGAGCTAGTGCGCTCTATTAAGATCAGTGATTTTTCAGCCACTCCTAAGTATATACAACTGGCTGAAGCAATTGTCGAGGCGATAAAAGGAAAAATTATTAAAATTGGAGATCCACTACCTTCTATTAACGATTTAAGTTATCAGCTGCAGATAGCGAGAGACACTGTCGAAAAAGGGTATAGGAAATTACGTAACGAAGAGATAATTGCGTCCTCACCAGGGAAAGGATATTTTGTCTCCAGCGAACAGTCTTTTGATTTACGTATTGTCGTATTCTTAAATAAACTGAGTGCACACAAAAAAATAGTTTATGATGCTTTAGCAGCAGAGCTTGGAGCCAAGGCTTCCATCGATCTATTTGTGTATAATAGCGACATTAATTATCTGCGTACTCTGATTCAAGGATTATCGCGCAATTATGATAATTATGTTGTCTTCCCATATTTTAAAGAAGGGCGCGATAAAGCTGTGGATGTGCTTAAACTTATCCCGAAAGATAAATTGTTATTACTTGGTCATGAGATTGAAGGCCTTAAAGGCGAGTTTGCTGTTGTTTACGAAAACTGCGAAAAAGATATCTATCAGGCCTTGTCGAGTATTCGGGAGCCACTTTCAAAATACGAACGTATAAAGCTAGTCTTTCCTAACCATAGTGATTATCCCAAATCCATAATAAAAGGGTTTTACAAATTTTGTCAGGATTTTGCTTTTGAACATATGCTTGTTGATAGCTTGCGTCGTGAAAATATAAAGGCAGGAACTTGCTATCTAAATTTGGTGGAAGATGATTTGGTTTATCTTTTGGATAAAGTAAGCAACAAGGGCTTAGAAATTGGTCGCCAAGTTGGTGTAATATCCTATAATGAGACCCCGTTGAAGAAATTTATATTAAATGGAATTACAACAGTATCGACTGATTTTAAGTTGATGGGTGAATTTGCGGCAGCCGCTATCTTAAATAACCTTAAGATGCGTTTGGAAGTGCCTTTCTATACCATATTACGACCATCGGTCTAGTGTATTGTGGCGAGGTCTATTTTTTGACAGGATACCTCAGGATGCGAAAAAGGATATAACTGCCTAGTTTCGCTTTATTCTAATTTATTCACTAATTATCATGCTGAACCTTTTTACTGGTTTTATTTGTTGTTTGCTTTCTTTTATTACACTTACCGGTGTATACGCACAAACCAATAAGCAAGTACATTACCTTTCCGGTAGAGACAACGAGAATACGGTGGAGTGGGATTTTTGGGTAACCGGAGGTCGCCAAGCCGGTAAATGGTCTCGTATCGCTGTGCCTAGCCATTGGGAGCAGGAGGGTTTCGGATCTTATAATTATGGCCGCGATTATGTTACCTACGGTAAGAATTTCCGTTTTCACGATGAAAAAGGAATATATCGACATAGTTTCCAGGTACCCGGGGAATGGCAAGGGAAGAAGGTGTCGATTGTATTTGAAGGATCTATGACCGATACAGAGGTAAAGATCAACGGGCAGCCCGCAGGTGAAATTCACCAAGGGTCTTTTTATCGATTTGAGTATGATATTTCTGATAAAATAAAATATGGGCGGCAGAATCAGCTTGAAGTCACTGTTTCGAAAATGTCTTCCGAACAAACAGTAAACAATGCAGAACGGTTGGCTGATTACTGGATTCTTGGAGGGATATACAGACCGGTTTATCTGACAATCACACCAAAGGAACATATCGCTTGGACTGCTATAGATGCACGAGCGGATGGATCCTTTTTTACTGAAGTACATTTGGAGAATATCTCTGTCGCTCAAAAGCTTCGTGTTGATATTAAAAATAAAGAAGGTCGAGTAGTGGGTAGTAATTTCGTGGTTTTGGCCAAAGGTGATTCCGTGAAACGGTTAAAACTAAAAATAGCACGGCCTAAGCAATGGACGGCAGAATCACCGAACCTGTATCATGCGGAATTTACTTTGCTCGACGAAAATCAGCAATTGTACGTAACTAGGGAAAGATTTGGCTTTCGAACCATAGAAATTAGACAGGGCGATGGCCTATATGTTAACGGGGTAAAAGTAAAGATGAAGGGTGTTAACCGCCATGTTTGGTGGCCGGAAACTGGCCGGTCTGTTAATGCGAAGTTAGATTTAAAAGATGTGGAGCTTATCAAAGAAATGAATATGAACGCTGTTCGTTGTTCCCATTATCCTCCAGATAAATCATTTTTAAATTATTGTGATTCTCTCGGTCTCTATGTTCTCGATGAACTTGCGGGATGGCAGAAAGCGTACGGTACCACCGTGGGTAAAAAACTCGTTCGGGAGATGGTCATTCGTGATGTCAACCACCCGTCTATAATTTTATGGAGTAACGGTAATGAAGGTGGCCATAACATGGAGTTAATCGATGAATATGCAAAGTATGATCTTTCGAACCGGAATGTTATCCACGCTCATCATCGTCCGGGCCATGCCATTAATGGAATCGATGGGAACCATTATGAGAACTATGCCTCCACGCAAGAAATTTTGCAAGGACCAAATATCTATATGCCTACAGAATTTCTGCATGCACAGGACGATGGAGGTGCGGCCGCTGGCCTAGCTGATATGTGGGAGCTGCACTGGACGGCTAAGCTTGGTGGTGGGGGATTTATTTGGAATTTTGCGGACGAAGGAATTGTTCGGACAGATTTTAACGGTGCTATAGATGTGAATAAAGTAAACGCACCGGACGGAATCTTAGGTCCTCACCGAGAAAAGGAAGGTAGTTTTTATGCAATTAAAGAAATATATGCTCCTGTTCATATTACAATGAAGACACTACCTGAAGATTTCGACGGGGGTATAACGGTTGAGAACAGGTATCATTTTACAAATCTTTCAGCTTGTCAATTTACCTATAAACTTGTTCGTTTTCAAGATCCGTTTGCAACCGATACAAGTGTGGCTAATGAAGTGTTATTTACAGCCGATGCGCCAGCCGTAGCTCCATTAGAAGAAGGGATACTATCTCTTAGATTAGAAGACGATTGGAAGAAATATCATGCTCTTTTGTTAACTGCCATCGATCCTCACGGAAAAGAGATCTATACATGGAGTTGGAGAATACAAAACAATAAAGCGATAACTTCTCAAATTCTTCCAAATTCGATACAGGGGAATGTCAAAAGTAGCCTCGACAGCATTCACTATATACTTACTGGCGGAGGAATCACCGCTTTTATCTCTAAAGAAACGGGGCTTCTTGCCGACCTTTCTAATGATTACAGCATGAAAATTGCTTTTAGCAATGGTCCTGTCTTGATTAACGGATCTTCGAAAATGCAAAGTGCGGAAACCTTTGAGAACGGTGAAGAGAAAGGTGTTTTGTTTACTTATCAAGGTGATCTTTCATACATACGCTGGACAATGCGTCCCGACGGGTGGCTAAAACTCGATTACGAATACCGAATGAATGGCGAACGTCCATATGCAGGTGTTAGCTTTAACTACCCGGAAAACTATATTATCTCCGCAAAATGGTTAGGAAGTGGACCTTATAGAGTGTGGAAAAACCGACTTCAGGGTGTGACTTTAAACACATGGGAAAATATCTACAACGATTCTAAGGCAGGCATCGGACCATGGATTTTTCCTGAATTTAAAGGCTATTTTTCTGATGTGAGTTGGGTGCAATTTAATACAACACAAGGGAAGTTTGTCGTAGCAACTGAACAAGATGATATGTTTTTGCGACTATTTGAATTTTACGGTATTTCGGGTCCGAAAAATTACCCCGAACTGCCACCGGGAGATATCTCTTTTCTGGATGCGATTCCTGCCATTGGTACCAAACTAGCAATGGGAATAAATAGTAACGCGCAAGTCAATGGGCCAGCAGGAAAGATGACGAAATTCGAACGACCCGTATTCCGGACGCTATATTTTTATTTCGGTACACCAAAAAATCAGCACGTGGTACCGCAATTTGTAATGCCAAAGGAAAATATACTTACCGATTAGCGTTTATTCGTTGGTATAGGAGAAAAAATACTCAGTTTAGTTAGTTTATGTCTTAGGATGGCGCCGATCGGTTAGCCATCCTTTGTTTGAACGAAATGTAGCTAAAGGTAGTAATTGTATCTCTAGTTGAAAATAAGGATCGATTGATCTCAGCTTAAAATATTGAGAATACTGCGCGACTGAGATACGATTGGTAAATCAAGCAGATTGCTCTGGCAGAATTAGGATAACAGTTTTATTACATTTGATGAGCTGATCATAATATATCCTCTGTGATGCTCTTGGAGGTTTTTGTCCATTTGTAATAGACTTAACAGGACACTACAGGTTGCCTTTGACAGTATTTGTTGATAGATTAGAGAAGTAATAGTTGAACAGTGCCAAATAAGTGCTAGTGAAGAACACTGCAGACCGCCTCCAACGACAATGGAACGCTAGCTGATAAATGCAAATTCTCCATTACACGCCTTTAAGACACTGGACTCTAAATATAGCTAACCAATAAGATAGGTCGATGAATCTACTTATAACGAATAAATATCCATGAAAAATAAAACTGTACTGTCGATTGTATTTTTAGTTTCCCTTTCGATCACTTCGTTGGCCCAAGGACGTTTTCCGGACGGAACGCCTATTTCCGATTGGTTTAAAAAGGTGCAACCCACTAACGTTGAGTCTCTAGGTAAGGCTTATCGTATCACGGATTTTGGAATCGTGCAAGATAGTACATTAGTGCAGACCGATAAGATACAAGCAGTAATTGACAGAGCGTTTGAAAGTGGGGGCGGTGTAGTTGTAATACCTAAGGGAACCTTTTTGAGTGGTTCATTATTTTTTAAAGAAAATACTCATCTTCATCTTGAAGATGATGCCGTCTTGAAAGGTAGTGACGATATTAGCAACTTCGCCTTGTTAGAAACTCGAATGGAGGGTCAAACCGTCAAATATTTTTCGGCTTTGGTGAATGCAGATAATGTAGATGGATTTACCGTTTCTGGTACAGGAACGCTTGATGGCAACGGGTTGAGATATTGGAAAGCATTTTGGTTGCGGCGTGCTTTTAATCCTGACTGTACAAATATGGACGAAATGCGGCCTCGTATTTTGTATGTATCAAATTCAAAGGACGTTCAGATCTCTGGGATAAAAATGAAAAACTCGCCTTTTTGGACTTCACATTATTATCGCTGTGAAAATTTGAAGCTAATCGATCTACATATCTCTGCCCCTGCGGAACCTGTCAAAGCTCCAAGTTCGGATGCAATTGACCTCGATGTTTGCCATAATGTTCTAATCAAGAACTGTTATCTTTCGGTCAATGATGATGCAATTGCACTTAAAGGGGGAAAGGGGCCACATGCTGATAAGGATCCCGATAATGGAGCAAATTACAATATAATTATAGAAGATACAGCTTTTGGATTTTGTCATAGTGCGTTAACTTGCGGCAGTGAATCTATTCACAGCTATAATATCATCTTCAGAAACAACACATTGAATAAAGCGAAAAAGCTTTTACAACTAAAAATGCGACCAGATACACCGCAACTTTACGAACATATCGTGATGGAGAATGTAAAAGGGAATGCAGGAAGTCTACTTTTTGTAAAACCTTGGACCCAGTTCTTTAATTTAAAAGGGGAAGAGGGAATAAAACTTTCCTATGCGAAAAATATCACGCTTCGGAATATAGATTTAGATGTGAATATTCTTTTTGATGTGATTAATTCTGATCAATATAAGTTGTCTAGTTTTACGTTTGAAAATATGGATGTACAAGCAAAGAAGCCGGACATACATCAGGCATATATCGAGGACTTTACACTTAAAAACGTGACCGTAAATGGTGAGCTCGTGAAGCAGAACTAAGCGCGATCCTTTGCACCTAGCCAGCTAAATAGTATGGATAATTATTCAACACCCAGATCGATAGGCAGATTAGCCGGATTATGTCTGCTAACCGTGACGTTGTTGCTTTTAGCCGGACCTGTTCATTGCCAACGTTACATGGAATATCTTGATCGCAGTATGATCGCCGTCAAAACCGGCGAGTCGTCCGTTTTTTTCAGCTGGCGATTACTTGCAAACGATGACTTTGATACACCGTTTCATATTTATAGACAATATGCGGGGGAGCAGAAAGTTCGATTAACAAAAACACCGATAGTGGCATCCACCTGTTTTCAAGATAACGAGTTAGATCCAAGCAAAGAAGTAACCTATACTTTGACGCGCATAATAGGGAAGCGAGAAACAACAGAATCGACGCTAGAACTGACTCAAACGACGCCGGTAAAATCCTATTTAGAGGTTCGTATGAACACGCCCGAAGGTTATACGCCCTCAGATATGTCTGTTGGGGATCTTGATGGCGATGGCAGTTACGAGCTCATTGTTCACCAGACAGGAAAAGCTCATGATAACTCGCATTTAGGAATTACCGATAGACCTATTTTCCAAGCTTACCGGTTCGACGGTACGATGCTTTGGGAAATTGATTTAGGTGTAAATATTCGCGAGGGGGCCCACTATACACAGTTTATGGTTTACGACTTGGATAATGATGGTAGAGCAGAATTTGTTTGTAAGACGGCTGATGGGACGCGTGACGGGCTGGGGTGGGTGATGGGAGATTCCACGGCTGACTATCGAGTACTTGATAGTGCCTCCAGAAATTTCGGGCGTATTTTAGAGGGACCGGAATATCTGACTGTGTTTGATGGGCTGACCGGCGCAGCTATATCAACGACAGACTATTTGCCTGAACGCGGGGAGTTAAAAACATGGGGAGATGATCAAGCAAATCGTAGCGAACGTTATCTAGGTGGGATTGCTTATTTAGATGGTGTACACCCAAGTCTTGTAATGACCAGAGGCTATTATGAGCGCACAGCTCTCGTTGCTTGGGATTTTAAGGATAAGAAACTCGTGCCACGCTGGGTTTTTGATACAAAAACTGGAACCCATCCCTATGCCGGACAGGGCTATCATAGCTTGTCTGTTGCTGACGTGGACCAGGATGGGAAAGATGAAATCATTTTCGGGGCAATGTGTATTGATGACGACGGTACTGGTCTTTATACAACAAAATTGGGACATGGCGATGCGTTACATGTATCAGATCTAGATCCAGACCGTCCTGGATTTGAAATTTTCGGAATACATGAGCTCAAGGGTGGAAAGAGGGGGATCGGCGCTTCCCTATTAGATGCTAAAACAGGGAAAATACTTTTTAAGGGTGCGATTGACCAGGATGTTCCCCGCGGCCTGGCTGCTAATATAGACCCGGATCATCGTGGCGCTTATATGTGGTGGCTCGGCTCAGATCTTTATGATATGAAAGGAAAGGTGATGGGTAGAGCACCCGAGCAAGCCAACTTCTTAATTTGGTGGGATGATGATTTTAGTAGAGAAATGCTGGATCACAATACCATCGAAAAATATAAGCATGGTGTTATCTTCCATGCTGAGGGAGCGACTTCTAATAATGGAACCAAACGAACACCTTCACTATCTGCAGACATTCTTGGAGATTGGCGGGAGGAATTGATTCTTAGGGCTGATGACAACAAGTCTATCCGGATTTATACAACCACTATCCCTACCCGGAATCGGCTATATACTTTAATGCAAGACCCAGTCTATAGGCTTGGGGTTGCTTGGCAAAATGTCGCGTACAATCAACCACCACATGCGGGTTATTACATAGGTGCCGGAATGGATTTGCCCAAGCGAAATGAGAACATACGTGTCGTCGATGTTCAGAGAACGGTATCCGATCTTCGGGCTGAGAAAAGGGTTCATGGGATTACTATCGGTGTAGCGACAGCAGATGACGGAGTTATCGGGGGGGATTTGGATAAGACGAAATTGTCCAAAAGCACAAACTAGTTTTTTAACACATGGGAAACAAAACAAAAATATATTGTAACGCTATTTTATTGATTTTGTCGGTCTCTCTTTTGAGTTCCTTTCTATTGAAAAAGGAAAGGCCTCGGTTATTTATCATTGGAGATTCAACAGTCAAGAATGGCAAGGGGGATGGGAGTAATGCACAATGGGGGTGGGGTAGTATTATCGGTGAATTTTTTCAGGAAAACGAGATTGAAGTACAAAATAAGGCCCGTGGGGGAACAAGTAGTCGGACATTTTATAATAATCCAAAACTTTGGCAACAAGTGTTAGATAGCCTCCGACCGGGTGATTTCGTTATGATGCAATTCGGACATAATGATACGAGTCCAGTCGTGGATACCACGCGCGCCCGAGGTACATTTAAAGGCAATGACAATAAATTTGAGATAGTGAATAATCCATTACTCGGGCAGAAAGAAGTTGTATACAGTTATGGATTTTATTTGCGGCGCTTTGTAAAAAATATTCAGGATAAGGGAGCAGTTGCCATCATATGTTCGCCCATACCACGAGATGCCTGGAATGGAGATAAGGTGGTTCGCAATGACTATCCCAAATGGGCTATGCAGGCGGCTGAGCAGAGTGGAGCTTTTTTTATACCTCTAAATGCTTTGATTATTGACGTATATGAGAAAGAAGGCGAAGAGCATGTTTCGGAAACCTACTTCGGTGAGGTCGATCACACGCATACAACCCTAGCAGGGGCACAACTAAACGCTCGAATTTTGAAAAACTTTATTGCAAAAAATGACGTTGCTGGATTAGCACGGTATTTAAACTGATAGCGTTTGAATGCAGAGGAATGGCCGTGCGCGGCACCGATAATAGAAAATATAACCTTTTTACTACGGATATAATCACGAATGGTTCTCACTTAATTATCCATACGAATCGAATATGCCAAAACCAACAATAATCTATAGTTTACTTATTGCCGCCTGCCTATGGGGTGGTTGTGCTACTAAGAAAAATATTCCGGTTGAACAGCCGAATAAAAACGAAGTAATAGCTGTACTCCGACAAGCAAATGACTATTTTATGGGGAAATGGCCGGACACGGGAAAACCGGTGTATACGACTCGCTGGCGGCCTAGTAATATTTGGACCAGAGCGGTCTACTATGAGGGTCTGCTTGCTTTAAATCAGATCGATCCCCAACAACGCTACTACGATTATGCTGTCGATTGGGGCGCAAGCCATCGGTGGGGACTACGCAATGGAACCCAGACACGAAATGCGGATGATCAGGCATGTGGCCAGATTTATTTAGATCTTTACGAGATGGATCCGCGTGAGGAACGCATCGTGGATATAAAGGCGAATATCGATTTCATCATAGCCTCGGGTAAGGTTGACGATTGGACCTGGGTAGATGCCATACAGATGGCAATGCCTGTATATGCGAAAATGGGGGTGCTTTTCGAGGATAAAAAATATTTCGAACATATGCATCAATTGTATCTCTATTCTCGAAATGTAGAAGGGGGAGGCTTATATAACTCCGAGGATAAGCTGTGGTGGCGCGATAAGGATTTCGTACCGCCGTATACTGAACCAAATGGTGAAGACTGTTATTGGTCACGCGGAAATGGTTGGGTTGCAGCGGCCTTGGTTCGTGTTTTAGAAATATTGCCGCCTGATGCCCAATTCAGGGAGGTTTATATGCAGGATTATAAAGACCTGATGATGGGTGTACTTAGTGCGCAACGAGCCGATGGATTTTGGAACGTCAGCTTGCACGATCCCACCCACTTTGGTGGTAGAGAGACCTCGGGCACGGCGCTATTCGTTTACGCCATGGCTTGGGGCGTTCGCAATGGAATATTAGATGAATCTACCTTCAGGTCTTCGATACATAGGGGGTGGAATGCAATGGTAAATGAAGCAGTACATCCCTCGGGTTTTTTGGGTTATCTACAAGGTACAGGAAAGGAACCTAAAGACGGGCAGCCTGTGAGTTTTTCAAGTGTGCCTGATTTTGAGGATTATGGGCTTGGATGCTTTCTTTTGGCAGGAAGTGAAGTTTACAAAATACTCGGCAAGTAGAACAATAAGGATGCATGTAAAAAAAGATTTCTGGATGAAAATTATTGTTTTGCTATGCTTTTTAGCTTGTTTCTCTGCACGCGCGCAGCGGCAACACTTTAGTTTTAACGCAGGCTGGCAATTACACGTTGGAGACATTCCCGGTGCGTCTTCGCCGGATTTTGACGACTCGAAATGGCAAAAAGTTACATTACCTCATGCCTGGAATGAGAGCGAAGCTTTCGCTAAGCCGATACATGAACACAGCACGAATGTGGCATGGTACAGGAAGAAGTTTATTATTCCAGATAGTATAAACTGGGATAAAGTATTCTTGGAATTTGAAGGTCTCCGTCACGGAGCTGAGTTTTATGTTAACGGGCAATTCGTTGGACGCCACGAAAACGGCGTGATGGCTGTTGGGATTGATATTTCTAAAATGTTGTTGCGAAAAGGAGAAAATGTAATAAGCGTTCGTACCGATAATTCTTGGCAATATCTCGAAAAGGATAGCCAGACACCTTATCAATGGAATGATAAAAATTTCAACGCTAATTACGGGGGTATTCCTAAAAACGTATGGATACATTTTACTGCAAGTGAATATCAAACTTTGCCGCTATATTCAAATTTAGGGACGACAGGGGTGTACATATATGCAAAAGGTATAAATATTCCGGCTAAAACACTCGAGTTACACGTAGAGTCGCAGGTTCGGAACGAGTCTGGAGCTCGAAAACGAGGAACATTTGTCGTTGACGTACGTGATGCTACGGGTAAAATAGTCAATACTTTTTCGACTGATTACGAGCTTTTGGCTGGAGAAACAAAGATATTACATGCCGTAGACAGCCTTCAAGAGGTAAACTTCTGGAACTGGGGGTACGGCTATTTATATAGCATTCAAACTCAACTCGTGCATGACGAGGTCGTTACTGATCTTGTAGAAACAAAAACAGGCTTTCGTAAGACCGAATTTCGTAACGGGATGGTCTATCTCAATGATCAAATATTAATGATGAAGGGATACGCACAACGGACAAGCAACGAATGGCCATCGGTAGGTCTCTCTGTGGCACCATGGCTCAGTGATTATAGTAACAAGCTTATGGTTGAAAGTGGTGCTAGTCTTGTACGATGGATGCATGTTACGCCATGGAAACAGGACGTTGAATCTTGTGATCGAGTTGGATTAATGCAGATGCTACCCGCGGGTGATGCGGAAAGAGATGCTCAGGGGAGACGTTGGGAGCAGCGCACGATGCTTATGCGAGATGCTATTGTCTATTATCGCAATAGTCCGAGTGTGCTTTTTTATGAATCTGGCAATGAATCGATTTCCGAAGACCACATGGCGGAGATGATTGCTATCAGAGATCAATACGACCCCTATGGTGGCCGTGCTATTGGGTCACGAGAGATGCTTGATAGTAAAATAGCGGAATACGGAGGGGAGATGCTTTATATTAATAAATCTAAGCGTCATCCGATGATTGCTACCGAATACATGCGTGACGAGGGGCTACGTAAGTATTGGGATGAGTATAGTTATCCATTTCATAAAGAGGGAGATGGCCCTCGGTATAAAGGAAATGACGCGAGTGAATACAACCGTAATCAGGATCAACACGCCATTGAAGCTGTGCGCCGATGGTGGGAATATTATCGCGTACGTCCGGGAACGGGTAATAGGGTAAGTTCGGGAGGAGTGAATATTATATTTTCAGATTCCAATACGCATTATAGGGGCGAAGAAAATTACCGTCGGAGCGGTGAAGTAGATGCTATGCGTATTCCAAAAGACGCGTATTTTGCCCATAAAGTGATGTGGGATGGTTGGGTGACACCTGATCCCAAAGGATTACATATAATAGGTCACTGGAATTATCCTGCCGGGACAAAAAAGGATATTCATGTGGTGAGTGCTGGGCAGAAAGTAGAGCTTTTTGTTAATGGTAAAAGTCAAGGTTTCGGTCAACGTTCCTATAATTTTTTGTTCACTTTTGCCAATGTTACATTCGAGAAGGGAACCATTTTGGTCCGTTCGTATGATAATGATGGAAATGTTGTTAACGAATCATCTTTACAAACTGCTGGCGAACCTTATAGAGTTAAGCTGAATTATAGGCACGGGGCAAACGGACTCTATGCCGATGGACACGATATGGTTCTGGTGGAAGTAGAGATACTGGATAAACAAGGCCGGCGATGTCCTACAGCAACAAATATGATTGACTTCTCGTTTCGTGGCCCAATGAAGTGGCTTGGAGGTATTGCGCAAGGCCCGGGAAACTATGTTGGTAGTAAATCGCTTCCAGTAGAATGCGGTGTAAATAGAGTACTGCTGCGTAGCGAGTATATGCGAAGTGGTGAGGTCTTGCTTCAGGCTCATGCTAACGGACTTTTAACAGACAGCGTGAAATGGGAAATAATACCTATCGAAGCGAAGAATGATCTATTTGTGAAACGATCTGATGAAAATCTACCGTCAAATTTGGATCGTGGAGAAGGACTAGATATCCCTGCACCAAAAATTGTACGAAGGAGCTTGGAAATTGAAGAGGCGACGGCGGGGGCGAACGAGGACAACGTATTAGCTTCATTCGATGATAATGAACTCTCGGACTGGGCCAATGATGGAAAGTTGGAAAACGCATGGGTTGAGTATAAATTAAAGGAATATTCCCAAATTGACGAGTTAGATATTAAAGTGAACAATTTTCGCTCACGTAGTTATCCTGTGCAAGTTTTTGTTGATGGGAACCTTGTATTTGATGGCAACACGAAGACTACATTAGGTTATGATTGTATTTT
>NZ_JABMCQ010000004.1 GCF_013179575.1 Sphingobacterium shayense
AACTACTGATATTATCACCGATAAAACGAACACCTTCGCCTTTGATGAGATAATGAAGTTCAATCTCGGGGTGATAATGCCATACAGTACCAAAACTCGGTAGAACATCGTGCCGTATACTAAAGGCGTTGTCTAGTGGTTTGGGTACATGGTGATATTTTGCTTTCATGGATGCGCTCGTTAATGGTCTCACTAATTTAATAAAAAGTTGCATTGGAAAGGGAAACTATGTCAATATGTTGGACTTTTTGGAAAAATTATGCAGCAAAACGCGTTTTTATCCTTTGCATATTTGTAGTACCGAATATAAATCAAACGACAATGGAAGATAAAACAGCTTACTTGGTATGTAGCGGCGATTTAAGACCTTCAGCAAATATTAGCTGCTGGCCTGCGCAACAAGCTATGGAGGAAAAATTAACGTATGCTTTCGATCGGCAGGGATGGAAGATAGTACGTGCACATGGTGTAGATCCCAACAAAGGGCACGGCTTTATTGACTATCAGCGTTATGGTATTGAGGTTTTTAAGAATATTAATCCTGATGTTCCGTTAATTCTTGCGGAGAGCGTATGGCAATACAGTCACCATGTGCTTGCCGGATTACTTAGTCATCGCGGGCCTATATTACTAGTCGCTAATTGGGACGGAACATACCCTGGTTTAGTCGGCGCGTTAAACTTGGCGGGCTCAATGACCAAAGCTGGTATTGAATATAGCTTTCTATGGAGCGTAGACTTTGAAGATGATTTCTTTAGAAAGGGTCTTCACGAATGGTTGACAACGGGTCATGTTACGCATGATCACTCTCACGTTCGAAATTTCTTAAGGGAAGAAATGTCCGTTGAGGAAGCTAAAGTAGTGTCCGATTTTGTGCATAATATCGCCAGAAACAAGGTTGTAATGGGTGTGTTTGATGAAGGCTGTATGGGAATGTTTAACGCCATTTTTCCAGACCATTTACTTCATCCATTATTCTTTTTTAAGGAACGTCTAAGTCAGTCTACCTTATATGCAAAAATGCTAACGGTTTCTACCGAGGAGGCCGAACAAGTTCTGCAGTGGCTACTCGACCAGGGAATGAAATTCCAATGGGGCGAGAAGGAGGATACAACGCTTACTCGAAGACAGACGTTAGAGCAGTGCAAGATGTATATTGCGGTACTTCGCCTGGCGGATGAATTCGGCTGCAATACTATAGGCATTCAATACCAACAAGGATTAAAAGAGTTGGTCCCAGCCAGTGACCTAGTGGAAGGCTTGTTGAATAATACACAGCGCCCACCGGTATTTGACGAACAGGGAAAAGAACTTTACGCAGGTCAAGCTTTACCACATTTCAACGAAGTGGATGAATGTGCAGGTGTAGATGGATATATTACATACCATCTGTGGAAACAGCTCGGGTTGCAGGGAGATAACACCTTACATGATTTACGGTATGGCGAAGACTATATCGTTGACGGTGTCAAAGAGTTCGTTTGGGTATTTCTAATTTCGGGTGCGGCGCCGGCGTCACATTTTATAGACGGCTACAAGGGCGCTGATAGCTTACGACAGCCGCCAATGTTTTTTCGACAGGGTGGCGGGACCCTTCGGGGTGTGAGTAAACCCGGAAAGATCGTGTGGAGTCGGATATACATTCAGGACGATCAGGTCCACTGTGATTTAGGGACAGGAAAAGTGGTAGAGCTGCCAAGAGCGGAAACCGAGCGAAGATGGCAAATGACCAATCCGGAATGGCCGGTTATGCACGGCGTATTGGATGGCGTTTCTCGCGATCAGATGATGGCTCAACATAAAGCAAATCACATACAGGTCGTGTATGTTGAAGATACATTTGATATTCAATCTGCTTTACGAATCAAAGCGGGCGTGATGTCTGACTTGGGAATCAATGTACACATATGTGGTGAACAAACTGGAAAAGGACGATGAATAAGCTGGTTATAGGAATGGATTTTGGGACCGATTCTGTTCGGGGGCTAGTGGTCGATCCAATAGAAAATGTGGTGCTGGCCAAGAGCGTCGTGCCTTTTAAACGGTGGGCGGAAGGTCTGTACTGTGAGCCGGATAAGGATCAATATCGGCAACATCCTCGAGACTATGTGGAGGCAATTGATGATTTATTAACAGAACTTTTAGTTGATATTGCTGTTGAAGACAGGTCTCGTATAGTGGCTATTGGAACCAATACAACGGGATCCAGTCCTGTAGCAATCGGGAAAGATTGCGTCCCTTTGTCGCTGCAGGAATCATTTCAGGATGATCCGGACGCTATGTTTATACTTTGGAAAGACCATACTTCTGTTGGCGAAGCCGATCGTATAAACGAATTTTCAAAAAAATGGCGAATCAATTTTACAAAATATTGCGGAGAATCATATTCCTCAGAGTGGTTCTGGGCGAAAATATGGCACGTAAACAATCGGAATCGACGTGTTCTTCATGAGGCCTATACCTGGGTGGAACAGTCCGACTGGATTCCGATGTATTTGGCTGGAGTTAATAGTGTGGAGCAGATTAAACGAAACCGTTGTGCGGCGGGGCACAAGGCTATGTGGAACCAGGAACACGGAGGATTGCCCTCGCAGGAATTTCTCTGTTCGCTGGATCCGACATTTTATCATTTAGTTAACAAGATGTATCATGAAACCTATACCTCGGATAAGGTAATGGGACGGATATCGTCATATTTCGTGCAACGGTTCGGTTTGTCCGATGATGTGCTGGTTACCGTGGGAGGAATCGACGCACATCATGGTGCTGTAGGCGCAGGAATTACACCTTACACGTTGGTAAAGGTGATTGGAACGTCAACCTGCGATATGTTGGTACTGCCAAAAGAAAATCAACCACCGTTGGTTAAAGGAATCTGCGGGCAGGTTGATGGCTCCATATTACCTGAAATGATAGGCTATGAAGCAGGGCAATCTGCATTTGGGGATATTTACCGGTGGTTCAGGAATATGATCGTCGATGCTGTGTTAGATGCCAGCCCCTCTATTTCGGAAAGCCAACGGGAGGAGCTGGAAAACAATTTGTTAGTGCACTTATCAGCCAAAGCGGCGAAGCTTCCTGTGTCGGAGGATGATCTTGTTTTTACCGATTATCATAACGGAAGGCGTACGCCAGACGTTGATTTCAGTACCAGGGGAGCAGCCTATGGTTTTAGTCTAGCTACCACGGCAGCCCATATGTTTAAGGCATTGGTCGAGGCAACTGCGTTTGGTTCTCGCGCAATATTAGAGCGTTTTAAAGAGAACGATATTTCTATACAGTCTATAGTTGCTACAGGTGGAATTACTTCTAAATCGTCTTTCGTATTACAGGTACTGGCTGACGTATTACAAGATGAGATTCACATCGTAGACAGCGATCAAACATGCGCGCTGGGAGCAGTGATATTTGCCGCTGTAGCTGCAGGGATATTCCCAGATGTTCTGACGGCGCAACAGCATATTAGCGCTAAGATTAGCCACAGGGTTAAACCTCGTGAAGGATACTTGGATGTATATAATCTGTTATATTTAAAATATCGTAACCTAACTTGTGTAAAACCTTAAATGATGACGAACTTACCCATAATTGATTTAGTAATTATTTTAGCTTATTTGGTAGGAATGGTCTTGGTCGGTGTTTATTTTTCGCGGCGTAATACGTCGGCAGATGAATATACAACGGCTGCCGGGCGCATTCCAGGCTGGGCGATAGGTGTTTCTATATACGCAACCTTTTTAAGTTCAAACACCTTCCTTGGGGTACCGGGGAAAGCGTATGGGGGGGATTGGAACGCTTTTGTGTTTAGTTTGTCAATGCCCTTTGCGGCCTGGATTGCTATAAAGTATTTTGTGCCTTTTTACCGGAGTACAGGTGAAGTGTCGGCTTATACTAATCTGGAAAGGCGGTTTGGAACATGGGCGAGGACTTACGCCGTGGTCTGCTTTCTTTTGACTCAATTGGCCAGGATAGGTTCTATTTTCTTCGGTATTTCACTCACGCTACAGGCTCTGACGGGCTATGGTATGGAAGTCATCATGATTGTGATGGGTATATGTATTGTTATTTATACCGTAATGGGTGGGATAGAGGCTGTTATCTGGACTGAGGTGGTTCAAGGAGTGCTTAAAACATTGGGTGCTATAATCATAATATTTCTAGTTGTTCGAGAAATTCCAGGGGGAATTCCGGAGATTATTACAAAAGCTAGCGAACATAACAAATTTAGCTTGGGAACTTTCAATCTGGATTTCGTTAACTCTAGTTTTTGGGTGGTATTGCTATATGGCTTTTTTATAAACCTCAATAATTTCGGTATGGACCAAAATTATGTCCAACGTTACCACGCTGCAACTTCAGCTAAAGAAGCAAACAAGTCAGTATGGCTCTGTGTCTGGATCTATGTCCCCGTTTCCCTTTTGTTCTTTTTTATCGGGACTTGTCTTTTTGTGTATTATCAAGGGCATCCCGAAATTATAGAGAGTCTGAAAATTCAGGCCGCAGCGGAAAGATTGGGTTTATCGGAATCGAATCCGCAGGTTGTTAGCCTAGCAAGCAAAATGACAACGGCTGATTACGGGGATAAGGTAATGCCAAATTTTATGGTGAACATGATACCGACAGGCCTTTTAGGATTGATTGTTTCAGCAATATTATCCGCTGCAATGAGTACTATCAGTTCTGGAATGAATGCGTCTGCCACGGTATTTACGGTGGATATCTATGAGCGTTATATCAATCCAAAAATAACGGCTAAAAATAGTTTAAAGGTGCTTTACAGTTCAACCGTGTTAGTTGGTATTCTGGGGATGTGTTGCGGCATTGCAATGATCGGCGTGGGAAGCCTGTTGGATATCTGGTGGACCTTGTCGGGAATTTTTGCCGGTGGTATGTTGGGATTGTTTCTACTGGGAATTATATCTAAAAAAGTAACAAACAACGCTGCAGTTCTGGGTGTGATTATAGGGGTGTTTGTCATCTTGTGGATGTCTCTTTCGTCGTTAATACCCGCAGATCTAGCTTATCTCAAATATCCGCTACATGCTAACATGATTATTGTGATAGGAACGTTGACCATTTGCTTGGTTGGTCTAGCGGCAACGCAATTTAGAACGTATAAAACAAAAAAAACTAATTAAATTTAAAATTATAAAATGAAAAACAACAAGAAATTTATTCCAGTGATGCTCATGCCTTTCAGAGAGGATAAATCTATTGATTATGTGGCATTGGACAGTTTGGTTGATTTCTATTTGGAAAGTGGAGCAGGAGGACTTTTTGCAAATTGTTTATCGAGTGAAATGTTCGATTTATCTATTGAGGAGATGCTGCAATCTGTCACGCATATTGTTAAAAGAGTGAATGGTCGGGTTCCGATTGTGGCAACGGGGTCATTTGGCGTGACTTTAGCGGAACAGGCATCGGCTGTACAAAAGATTTATAGCACCGGGGTGTCCGCCGTTATACTGATTACCGGTTTACTTGCAAAGGAGTCGGAAAGCGAAGAAGTTTTCAGAACGAACGTGTTGGAATTGTTAGCTTTGACAGGAGATGTCCCGGTCGGATTTTATGAATGTCCAGTACCGTATAAACGTGTTATTTCTGCGGAGATGCTCGGCGAATTTGTGAAAACAGGTCGCGTCAAGTATCATAAAGATACCTGTTTAGATATTGAGCTCGTGAGTGCTAAAATAGCTGCCACAAGTGATGAACCATCCTTTGGCCTATATGACGCGTATATGGCACATGCTACAGAGTCTCTGAAAGCAGGCTCTGCTGGGCTTTCTTGTATTCAGGGGAATTATTTCCCAGAGCTCGTGGTTTGGCTATGCAACCATTATGACGACGCGCAGTTGTCTTCGAAGATTACCACAGTACAATCGTTCTTTCAAAAGAACATGGATGTGATGCATGCGACGTACCCTGCGAGTGCCAAATATATTTTGCAACAACGGGGGTTAAAAATCGGCTCGACCTGTAGAAACGGAAGTGTTGTGCCGGATCAAACTGCTTTCGCAGAGCTGAATATTTTGCTTGAGCAGGCGGAAAATCTTATTGCGGAATTGTCTTAAAACAATCCCAAAAGATCATAAGTCCTAGTATTAACAGTTGACAAGTTATAAATCCAGAGCTATGAACCTGAAGATCTTAATTTATTGTATGTGTATTTGTATACCTGTAAAGTTATTCTCTCAGGACGTACCTGGCAGCGTGGTGACATATGAAGCGGCCACGAGTAAGAAATATATAGGATCTCCTAGCCTAGCAATTTTGCCCAATGGTGATTATGTGGCTTCGCACGATTTCTTTGGTCCGGGAAGTTCAGAGTGGCAACAAGCGATAACTCGAGTTTTCGTTTCAACGGACAAGGGAAAAAAATGGAAGCTGGTGAGTACCCTCGAGGGGGCTTTTTGGAGTTCGCTGTTTGTGCATAGAGAAGAACTGTATCTATTGGGGCCTGATAGACATCATGGAACGGTCATGATCCGTAAATCAAAAGATGGTGGCGAGACCTGGACACAGCCTACCAATAAAGACAATGGTGTTATCCTCACTGGAGAATTTCATTGTGCTCCTATGCCGGTTGTGGAATATAATGGTCGGTTGTGGCGTCCTATGGAAACCGCTCATGGACCTATTTTGCAATGGGGAAAGAGGTATGGTGCCATGGTAATGAGCGCTGATATTAACGCAAATTTGTTAAAATCGGACTCTTGGCAGGTATCTAGCTCTTTACCTTATGATTCGACCTATTTGAGCGGTAAGTTTGGAGGGTGGCTTGAAGGTAATTTTGTGGTCGATCGAGATCAGCGAATGTGGGATATCTTGCGTGTGGACGATAAGTCGTCGCTGGACGAAAAGGTGGCTTTTGTTGAAATATCGGCCGATGGGAAAAATATGAGTTTTGATAAGGACGCAGGGTTTGTGGATTTTGATGGAGGTAGTAAGAAGTTTGTTATTAAGTATGATAAGACATCGGATTATTACTATTCGTTGGTGAATTCGATTCCTGAGAAATATAGGTTAAAGCACCCTAAAAGAAATCCAGCTTCTTTCCGAAATGTCTTGACACTTCGAAGATCTAAGGATCTAAGACAGTGGGAAGATGTTAAGGTTATCCTGGAGCATGAAGATGTTCTGAACCATGGGTTTCAATATGTCGACTGGTTATTTGAAGGGAATGATATTATTGTCCTATCTCGCACCGCATACTTCGATGGAACTGCTAACGCTCATAATAACCATGATGCAAACTTTTTGACCTTTCATCGAATAGCCGATTTCCGCACGTTAAACAAATAATAATGGCTTTTGCTAGCCAACATAGATTCTCGTTTAGAACACCGCTTAGTGTTGGATGTTCGATTTTATTTTATCTCGTAAGTTGTATGAATAGTAAAACTAATACGTTAAGTGAAGAAACAGTAGTGACATTAACAACCTCCGCGCAGGGACATACTCTGCATCATAACGGTGTTTTTTCGAAAGACGGACGCTGGGTTGTCTTTGACGGACGTAACGACGAGACCAAGATTGGCGAAACCTCGTTAATAGGAATGGTCAACGTGGAAACAGGTGAGGAGCGCGTTTTATATGAAACTTCTAACCCATCGATATATGGTCCGGGTGTAGGCGCCGCCTCATTTAACCCCGTAACGGATCGGGTGGTATTTATCCATGGTCTTTGCGATGCAGACGAATCAAAACCGTATGCTATGACAAGAAGAACCGGTGTGGCGGTTGACCCCGTGAGACCGCAAGAGCCAATTTTTTTAGATGCAAGAGACGTCTCCGTCCCTTATACTGCGGGATCATTGCGTGGAGGCACCCATGGCCATTGTTGGAGCGCCGATGGGCAGATGCTTAGTTATACATATAACGATGAAATGGTGGAACCGGATTTGCGAACGGTCGGGGTGATGCTTCCAAGCAATTCTGTCGTCCGAGTCGGTGCTGGAGAAGGAAATAACGACGGACACATGTATGCTGCTATAATCGCCGAGGTAATGGCTCATCCTGAACCTGGGAGCGATGAAATTAATAAAGCATTTGACGAATGCTGGATTGGAAAAAATGGTTATGTTAACGCTTACGGGGACCGTGTTCCTTACGCAATCGCTTTTCAAGGAAATACGCTCGATGAGGAAGGAAACGTGGTTACCGAAATATTTGTTGTTGATATTGATGCCGGTAAAATAGCAGATGATACCAAGGCGATAGGTAAAGAAGGCGAGCGTCCTCAGGTTCCTACCGGCGTGAAGCCACGTAGATTAACAAAGGGGAAAGGTTTTTCGGATTTGCGATACTGGTTACGCTCTAGTTCGGATGGGAAATATATTTATGCGCTGGCCAAAGATGTGAATCAACGCAATCAAATTGTTCAATGCGATGTTTTAACAGGAGAAGTGACGTTCGTCACTGCTTATAGAATTTCGATTAATTCTCCCTTTAATTTGAATCCGGATGGTACGAAATTCATTTTTGTCGCGGAGAATGATGTGATTATGTACGATCGCGTGAAGAATGAATATCTAAAACTCACTGCCAACGGACCGGATAGTCTAAAGATTGTTGGTACACCATCTTTTTCACCGACAGATGGTTATGTGGTCTTCACTCAATATGTCGAGCATACGAATGGAGGTCAGTATCTTCAGGTGCACAAGCAATCTCTAGATTTAGCATCGAACACCGTTTTTTAGTAATAGAAAACCAATGGGAAAACAACATGATTTATCGCAAAATTCACGTTGTTTTTCCTTAATTATTCCGTCCACGAGGAATGTAGAATACAATCACAGAAATTTTTTCGCTAAAAATTCAGAATCATGAAAGCACAATAATTCAGTTATTATTAACTGTTATGTCTTTGAAAGACTTCAAATGAATTTCTCTCCACCCAATTGTGCTAACTTACCATTCCTAATTTGCCATATAAATGAGAATTTTGCATCGAACTTAAAAAGAGGACAACCCACTTTTTAAATTCCGTTCGTCCACGTAATAATTTCCCTGCGGTAGTTATTTCGAAATCTTCCACCATGAGTAGATCGATCAGATCAGTATTATATGGTGAACTCCATACGTTATCTTAACCATTTGCGATTATAATCCAAGACGATAATGAACACTTGCCATGCCCGATACTGGATTTTGAAGAAATGTTTGGTTTTTCTAGCGTTCTGCCGCCACCATGGTCGTAAAAGTAGTATAGCATTTCTTTTCTTATGGCAAGCCATATAATTTATTATTGTTCTAACTTGCTTATCATTAATAGCTGCCTAGGCGTAGCAAGTTGACAACTATTTTAGTTCAACTAAAATTATATTACTAAATAAATTTAAATAAAATGACAAAGCAAGTTTTTATCAATTTAGCAGTAAAAGACCTTCAAAAATCAATGGATTTTTATACGGCATTAGGTTTTAGTAACAACCCTCAGTTCTCGGATGATACCGGGAAGTGTATGGTTTGGAGTGAAAATATTTTTGTAATGCTTTTGACACACGAAAAGTTTGCAAGCTTTGCTACCAAACCGATAGCGGACACTAAAGGTAGCCTTGCGGGACTGTTTGCATTGTCGTTCGATAATATTGATGAAGTTAATAGTACTGTGGAGAGTGGTCTGAAGGCGGGAGGAATTGAACCAGTCGAAATGAAAGACTATGGTTTTATGCAGCAACGAACGATTGAAGACTATGATGGACATACTTGGGAGATTTTCTGTATGGATATGTCAAAAGTTCCTGCTGAGTAGTCACAATATGAGAATTGGGTAAAGTAAACAATGTGAATGAGCCTTCTGATATAATAAATCTATGTAAGGAGTTTTTTACGTTCAACGCCCGATAACATGAACAGCAATGAAAAAAAATGAAAAATTGAAAATGCACAATGTCGGCATTGTAGTTGAATCCCTCGATGCAGTGATTCCTTTTTTTATAGAGATTGGGCTTAAATTAGAAGGAAGAGCCATTGTTGAAGGTGAATGGGCAGGCCGTGTCACAGGTTTGGGCACTCAACGTGTAGAAATAGCGATGATGGTTACACCAGATGGGCATAGTAGGATAGAACTATCACAGTTTCTCTCCCCTTCTATAAGCTCCGACCATAGAGATGCGCCTGTGAACGCGCTAGGGTATTTGCGTGTTATGTTTACTGTTGAAGACATCGATGAGCTATTAACAAGATTAGATAAATATGGAGCTCAGGTGGTTGGCGAAATCGTTCGGTATGAAGATTCGTACCGGCTTTGTTATGTCCGGGGAGCAGAAGGCATTCTAATTGGATTGGCAGAAGAGCTTGAATAAGAAATAGTGTATTTTGAGTTTAAAAATTGGCATAGGTTGATAAGTAGATACTGTGCCTTTTTTTTTCATTCAAGATAATGACGTTTCGATGTTTTTGCGTATACTAGTTTTTGTGAAAATACTATTGTGTGTTCCGCAGGGGATGCCTATTCAAAAATGAGTGTAACTATGAACTATACGTTTAAACAGGCGAAAATTTCTGATCTGAACGCGATTTGGAAAATTCTTCAGCAGGCTATCATCCGCAGAAAAGAGGAAGGTAGTAGCCAGTGGCAAGATGGTTACCCCAATCCCGATGTTATTGAAAAAGATATCGAGCGTGGCGCTGGGTTTGTGCTGATGGATCAAGATGTTATTGTCGGTTACGTTGCGATACACGTAAATGATGAACCGGCTTATGAAAATATTGAAGGCCAGTGGTTAACTGACGGGGACTTTGTCGTCTTTCATCGCGTAGCTCTTTCACAAGACTATGTTGGAAAGGGCTTAGCACGGAGAATAATGGGCTTCGTGGAGGACTATGCGGTCAAAAACGCGATCAATAGCGTTAAAGCAGATACGAATTTTGACAATATAGCGATGATGAAAACCTTCGAAAAATTAGGATACCTCTACTGTGGTGAGGTGTATTTCAGAGGGAGTCCAAGGCGGGCATATGAAAAAATATTGACGTAAGTACTCTCTTTTTTATCCGGCTTGTCCGAACATGTACATAGCGGCGATCACTATAACTATAATGAAAAGCCATTGAATAGTGGTTTTAATTGTTGGAAGTGAGTCAGATCTCATCATTTTGTTTCCAAGGGGTAAAAAAGCTATGCAAAGTCCGCTTGTAGCAATAATTGATGTGAATGTAGCCCCTTTTAACACACCGAGCATCAATATGGACATTAAACCCAGCGCAATCGATCCTACCAGATTTAGGGTTCGTGAGCGATAAGCCCCAATGGCTAAAATGATCCATCCGAACATTATGGCGGCGGATAACGTTGAAACGATATGGAATGCACCATATGAATCACCGACAGCTTTAGTAGCGGACGCAACATTTTGAACCTTTGTTAATTGGAATGCTAAATGATTTATTCCATAATGGAACGTTCGAGCAAATAGTCCGAGCATGACAAAAGTCCCACCCCAAAGTGCCCATGCTGGCTGACTCTTACCAATTAAATTGGACAAGGCGACAATGGCTGGCCACAGTAAGATATTTCCTGCCAAAAAAAGACTGTACGATGCTGTCAATCGCGTGGGATGATCGATAAACGCCTGTAATTGTTCTGGATAAAAAAACTCGAATTCAATACGTAATATTTCGGATAATAACAGCAATAGGGGTGCTATTAACATGGATATTCCACTGATCCAACGTCCGGGAAACCAAAAGCTAACAGGCTCTGGTGATTCGAGTTTTAACGGCATGATTTACTGTGTTTATTTTGGTTTATTAAAATAAAGATAGCTAATTATGTATTAATTGGCTACCTTAAATTCAAGATATAATTTATCAATAACGCATAGATTAGTGACGATTTAGGAAAAAGGTGAGTGTTGATTCAGTTAATTTAATGAAGAATTTCCGGCGGATGGTAGGTCATAGTAATAACCATTTGCTGTCAAAGTTAATTACAAAATGGACGCCACATTTGATAAGATAGATGTAACACCAAACGTAGTATTAAAATGGAAACTAAACCGAAGAAAGTAAATGACCACCTCGCAAATGAACGCACCTTTTTAGCCTGGATACGGACCAGTATAGCTATAATGGGATTTGGGTTTATCGTTTTTAAATTTTCGCTTTTCGTTAGGCAAATTTCATTGATGATTGGGGAACATACGTCGCTGCCTCCCACGGGATATTCCTCAGCCATCGGTATTGTGCTAGTGATCTTGGGCATGATGGTCACGCTGTTGGCCTTTTTCACTTATCTAAAGACAAAAAAGCAAATAGAAACTGAAGAGTACGATGGCGACAGCACCTCGGTGTTGATCATTACCGTTTTCATCGTTTTAATCAGTGTCGTTTTGATCGGTTATCTTCTAAAAAGCGTATAGTATATCGGCTGCTGCTACTAAAATAAAATTATTGGCTGTGAAGTTTTTTTAATGAAGTATACGAAATGTATGCTTCTTGATTGTAACAGTTTTCTATCATTGTAATCTAGTCGAAACGACTTTCTTTTTTTTTCGTATTTTGGGTATGTTTATAAATCTAGTGTGCCCCAATGTACTCGTATGACCAAAAAAGCAAGACAAAGGTTTGACGGTGAAATGTTCTTTATAGCGTCAAAAGAACCAGATAGTTACTTTGATCTTGTTTTTCACTACTATATCACCGATATAGGATATTTTCCCCGTGCTCGAAACCACTTTCGCAGTCGCAGCAGGGGTTGTGACCAGCATATTTGGATTCACTGTGTGGATGGGCAGGGAACCGTATGGCTAGGAGATACGGAATATAAATTGTGTCGGAACGAATATATCGTTATCCCTATAAATATGCCACACGCCTACCAAGCGGATCCAAATGATCCATGGACGATTTATTGGATGCACTTCAAGGGTCTACAGGCAGATTATATTGTGCCAGATTTGGCGAAACTTGTAGAGCGTACCCAAAATAAAGTCGAATTTACGGAAGAAATGCGATTATTGTTTGAAAAAATGTACCAGGCAATGCAACAGAGTGATGGCTTGGAAACTTACAAAGCAATCGAGGTTATCCTTCCTTATTTTTTTAGCTTCTATCTCTATCGGCAATTTTGGAAAGAGGTCACTTTTTCCGAAGATGACCATGTCGTGGGTGGAACAATTGCGTATCTTCAAAAAAATTTGGAAGGGAAAGTCACGTTGCGGGATTTGGCCTATCGATGCCATCTATCAGTTTCGCATTTCTCTAAACTATTCAAAAGTAAAACGGGTTATTCACCGATTGACTACGCCAATCATATTAAAATTCAAAAAGCGTGTTATTTGTTGCGGTATTCGTCTAGACGGATTAGTGACATAGCCGTCGGATTAGGGTTCACCGACCCATTCTATTTCTCACGGGTGTTTAAAGATCAAATGGGGATGTCACCGACCGAATTTCGGTCGAAAGATATTAGCGATGCAGAATGATCAAACCGATTATTAGTTTGATTGTGGCCGTTAATTTTGTTTATAACCGATAAATAGGAATCGCTAGCGACTCCTATTTATCGGTTATAAACGCCGCGTAGGCTAATAGCAAGTCTTTTTTAAATAGCGGCCTGCCAGACTCGGCGACGCCATTAGTATCGACAAAAAGAAATCATTCACATTCTCGGGGTATTTTCGTTTATGCATAGAGGGAGGCTACACTTTTTTCAGCGTATCCAGCGCTTGCAGTCATACCTTTACCACCGATACCCGTTCGAATGTGAATGCGAGCATCTATATCGTGTTCCACTATATGATGTTTATGCTGCGAGTAGAATCCCGACCAAGTTGTTGCGATTGAATGGCTAGGCAAAGAAAGAATGCGATTGGCTTCTGCTAACATCAATTCGTTTATGAACTGTTGTGACGTAAATCCCAATTCTTCAAAACGATTTGCAGGCGCGTACTCGTGGGAATCACCGATGATGATACTGCCATCCAGTGCCTGTTTAAATAATATATGAATTCCCCATTGTTTTAGTTCGCCGTAATGAGTAGGAGTAGGGATATTGTGGAAAGAGGGACAATATGCCTCAAAGCTCTCGTATCTTCGTATCGTTAACCCGGTTAAGATATTTCCCGGTAAGTTAATTTCCTTCAACGGTATGGTACGGAGCATTTGTAGCTTGCTGATCTCCAGATCGCTATCATTAAATAATTCTCGAAAAAGTATCTTAAACTCGTAGCCGTTACAGATAATTGCCTTTTCCCCCTCGAAGACTTGTTTGTCTGTGGCTGTAACCTTAACGCCTTGCGAAGGCGATTCGCACTCCAGAACAGTGGTATTGTAATGGAGGGTATAGCGCTCAAATTTTTGTTTAAGATAAATGTGCAGTCGATGAATCATCGTCTCCGGTTCCACACTAAGTTCCTGTTTAAATACAATCGATTCCCGTACATAATCGCTTTTTAAATGCGGAAACGCAGATAAAATCTGTTTTTTACCCCACATCTCATGCGAGTATCCTTTCGTGTTATAGTGCGCTGCTAGTTCGTGGATGATCTTAACTTCATCGTCATCGGAGGCGATATAAAAGCTGCCATTGTTCCGTACCGAAATATCGAATTCGGACTGGATAGTATTGTAAATTTCTAATCCGCGTGCGCCATAATCAAACCAATCTCCAGCCATTCCGGAAGGAACAACCTGTCCGAAATTTCGAACGGTTGACCCTGTTGGAAAACAGTCTTTTTCCAACTGTAATACGCTCAAACCTTTCTTTAAAGCATGATAAGCATGGAACGTTCCTAATATTCCACCACCAACAATTATCAGATCATATTTTTTTGTGTGCATGTGTTCGTATGTGTTTTTTATAAAGATGTTTTAATTGAGCATTGTCTATCAGCCATTGCATTGTCAGTCGACCATTGCATTGTATCTGCTAAAGTAGCACGTTTCTTTTTCCAAGTAAAATAATAATAGGACAGTGCGCAGAGTATAGCGCCGATAAAAGATGTCCAGAATACCATTTGGATGAAGTAATCTCCCCAGCTTACCGAATCCGGCAATAGTTCTTTGTTAACTAGGACCATAAAACTTCCTAAATAACCGATAGAGTCTGCGATGTACATGACAAAGCCTATATTACCACGAATCTGAAAAGTCGCGATCATCCGTTCGAAAAAGATTGCATTATACGGAATGTATGCCATATAGAGTCCTAATCCTACCAAAAGCATCCAATTCGTTCCTTCAAGCTTTCCTTGATGGAAGAGGTAGGTCGAAAAACCCGCGATAAGAAAACCTACCATTATTTTCAGATGAATGATTTTAAATGCCTTTTGATTGTCTTTTACAAGGATAAGCAAACCCATACAGATCAAAACGACAACGGAAATTATTCCGTCTACTTTTGCGTAGATGCTAGGCCCGCTGAGGTTTAGCTTTTCCCAGATTTCAATTTCAAAGTTGTCACGAATATCGCGAACGATAGTCAGTAGGGTATAGATTGTTACTGTCAGGACGATGCCGGGAAAAAATTGTTTCAACAGCCTTCTGCGCATTAGTTTGTTCATTGGGACGCGTTCTGTCCGTAATGATTTATCCTCAGAGGTTGGAGGCGGAATTTTTTCCAATATGGCTACGCAAGCGATAAATGGTAAAAAAAATAGAAGACCGGTGCAAAAAGGCATCCAGTATTCGTTTACAGGAAACGAATCCATCAACCAACGACCGACTGTCTTCACTAATCCGGAGGCGAAAATCAGGCTTACAGCCATAACCGCTCCCATGAATTCTGTATATTTTCGGCCTTCTAGGTAGCTAAATACCAATCCCCATATCATGCCTAAAGGAAAGCCATTTATGAGAAGAAAGAAAGCGTTCCAAGGGTGTGGGCAAACAGCGAAGCCGAATAAACCAAGCCAAGAAATAAGAATGAGTGTAACGAGGGATTTGCCGCGTTTGGATTTTTTGATTTCAGCGATGAACCGGATACCATAAAATTTACTCACCATATAGCCTAACATTTGTATGATCACCAAACCGATTTTATAGTCCATGCCGAACAGAATCTGATCATCGAATGGTGCAGCAGTAAATGATTTTCGAAAGGCGTACATACTTGTATAACACATAAACGCCGCAAGAGCCGTTACCAGTACGATCACTTTTTCGCTCCTTTTTGACGCTTTGCTAGTTAAGTTCTTTATATATGGCATAGCTACTTATTGATTCGGGCTCTCACGAGCCACCAATCAAAAGTATAAATTCCATATTACCTATTTACTAAACAAATGTTAAGTATTTGTAAACACACTACCATTATCTTTTGGTTTTGGCTACCTAAAGGTAAACGCAACTACTTAAGGAGCAAGTAGGGGCAAAATCTCTAGTAAATTGTTAGCAATAAATTCGGGCTCTGCCGCTTTTAATTGTTCTCTTGTGTGTGCACCAGTGGTTACACCAATACTTAGGCTACATCCCGCATTTTTACCTTCTTGAATATCAATCGTGGAGTCACCTATTTTTGCAACCTGTGCACCGGACTTGATCCCAAATTGATGCATAGCATGCAAGATCATGTCGGGGTGGGGCCGATTGTTTGGTACATCATCGGCGGTTACCAGTCCATCAATCGTGGTGCCGATTGTCCATCCTAATTTAGCTATTAAAGCCTCTGCGGTGGCACGGTTGTAGCCGGTGTTCAATACCACACGTATTCCTCGCTGTCTTAGATCGGAAAAAAAGTCTTCGGCATTCGGCTGGGCACTGATGTTTGCCGTCCGGTAGGTTTGGTCTAATGAGCCGAGGAAATCTTCAAAAATTGTATCTATTAGATTTTGGGGAGCAGGTTCACCATATGCTGCAATGATCGATTCGATAGCCTGCCTCTTTTCCTTCCCCGCACCTTGCGCCAAAACTTCCTCCAAGCTAAAGTTGTATCCCGCTTTGTTTATTACGTTCTGAAGTGTCTTGTAAACCAGATTGTCCTCTTCAATTGTTGTTCCGGCCATATCACAGACCACCATCTCAATGGTAAATTTGTTTTTTAAGGTTTCCATAAATGAATGCATAAACGCTAAACTTGTCTCGCAAAAATAGACATTAGTTTAGTAATTATAAAACAATGTTCTTTATATTTTTTAAAAAGTGATTTTAAATTCATTTTAAATTACTTTTTAAAAAATATTTGTTTATTTTAGCTAAACATTAAGTAGGCTGTGCAACAGGAACAATGGCGCTAGATCGCAGGGTTTCAGGTAGAGATTTAAAAGACAAATAACAAGAAAATACAGTTTTTTAATCAAATAGTGCATGTAGCTGGGCCGCCTACTGCTTAACTTTGTATAGTAGACCTGCTAGCTGAGATATTTTTAGACCATTATCAAACTATGAAAAGAAAAATATTGGTAATTGTCGTGCTAAGTGTTGTCATCGTTGTTCTAAGTCTATTTCTATTTAGAAAAAGTGAACCGGTAGACTTTAGCGCAGACGTCAAGCCCATCTTAAATAAACATTGTATTACATGCCATGGTGGCGTGAAAAAGAATGGCGGATTTAGTCTTCTTTTTGAAGATGAAGCTTTCGCGAAAACCGAGTCGGGTAAGCCTGCTATTGTGCGAGGTGTTGCAGACCACAGTGAATTTATCCGTAGGTTGACATCGGAAGATCCAGAATTACGGATGCCTTATAATGCACCTATGCTAACCGACTCTGAAATCGAGATCCTGAAGCGTTGGGTCAATGAAGGAGCGAAATGGGGCGAGCATTGGGCGTATACTTTACCGACTGATGTTCAAGTTCCAAAACCATTCTCCTTTTCTCGGTTTTTCGGATTGACTGAGGGAGATTTAAGGAGTGATATTGACTATTTTGTGCAAGATAAACTAACGGAAAAAGGATTATCCTTTTCGGCTGAGGCCGATAAGGAAACATTGTTACGTCGAGTTTATCTCGATCTGCTCGGAGTGCCTCCAACTCTAGCCGATGTGCGTTCTTTTTTAAACGATGATCGGGATGATGCTTATGAACGCCGCGTCGATAGCTTGTTATTGCAACCTCAATACGGTGAAAAATGGGCATCGTGGTGGTTGGATATGGCGCGCTATGCAGATACAAAGGGCTATGAAAAAGATGGATCTCGCCAGATTTGGGCTTATCGAGATTGGGTGATTAAAGCGTTTAACAACGACATGCCTTTCGATCAATTCACGATCGAACAATTGGCCGGCGATCTACTTCCAGATCCCACTAAAGATCAGTTGATTGCAACAGCGTTTCATCGAAATACAATGAACAACGATGAAGGTGGGACAGATAGTGAAGAATTTCGCGTGGCAGCAGTTTTAGACCGGGTTAACACTACTTATCAGGTTTGGTTAAGCACGACCTTTGAATGTGTGCAGTGTCACAGCCACACGTATGATCCATTTAAATTCGAGGAATACTATCAATCAGTAGCTTTCTTTAATAATACGCGCGACGAAGACACGCAGGGTGATCATCCTAAACTGCGGTTTTACACCGCTCAAGATGAGCTGCGCATCGACAGTATTAAACATTGGCTCGCCAGTCGCGGGGGGGCAGGCTTGGTAAAATCAGCCGATCTCTTTTTGCACACCTTGGAGCCAAAGATTCATGCACATTATAGCGACCGGTTGGTAAACGGAGCGTTATACGATACGAAATGGTTAGGAGTACGGAATGGTGGGAGTGCCCGGTTGCGCGCCGTAAACTTGTCTGATAAAAAACAATTTTACATGAACTTTTGGACTGGTTCAAGTGGAGGGGAGCTGGAAATACGGAAGGATAAAATTGATGGTGAATTATTGGCCGCTATAGCTATACCGGCGACCAGCGGCCGACAGGTCATGGTCTCGACTTTAGCCGAGCAGTCGGGCGTACATGATTTATACCTTGTTTTTAACAACTCATCCATTCCTGCTGACCAACCGGTTTGCATGATTGAGTGGTTTGCATTCCGAGAAGGATTTGCTATACCTAGCGAAGACCCGATCAAAGAGAAGATACAAAACGAATTTCTGCAGCTTGTCAATTCCCAGCCACAGACTGTTCCTATTATGATTGAAAATCCAAAAGAGATGCATCGGAAGACCTTCGTGTTTGAACGTGGAAATAGGTTGACACCAGGTGTTGAAGTTCAGCCGATGGTGCCGGAATCTCTGAACGACTTTCCAGAGAATGCACAAAAAAATCGGCTGGGATTTGCGCAGTGGATTGTCAGTAAAGACAACCCTCTGACGGCACGTACATTGGTAAACCGTGTATGGGCACAATTATTTGGTCGTGGATTGGTAGAACCTTTAGGTGATATGGGAACCCAAAGCACCCCGCCAATTCACAAGGAATTATTGGACTATCTGTCTCTTAAGATGATGGACGAGAACTGGAGTATAAAGAGCCTGATACGTGAAATCGTTGCATCGTCCACCTACAGGCAGTCGTCTAGCTTAAATAACCAGGACGCTGGCAAAGATCCGGAGAATTTTTATTTGGCACGCGGTCCGCGATTTCGCTTATCGGCGGAACAGATTCGAGATCAGGCACTGACGGTTAGCGGATTGTTAAGCAAAAAGATGTACGGCCCGAGTGTGATGCCTTATCAACCCGATGGCGTGTGGATGACCGTATATAGCGGCGAATCTTGGGCAACAAGTACGGGTGAAGATCAGTATAGACGCGGGGTGTATACATTTCTTAAACGTACAAGCCCCTATCCGTCGTTCATCTCGTTTGATGCTTCCAGTCGTGAAGTTTGTTTGGTCGATCGTATACGGACAAACACGCCGTTACAGGCGTTGACCACGTTGAACGACCCGGTCTACTTGGAAGCGGCTAAAAATTTGGCGGGTATGATGGAAAAAGACGGAAAAGGCGACGTAGAATCCTGTATAAAGGTAGGATATAGAAGAATTATGTTAAAGGAACCAATTCCGGAAAAAACAGTGGCATTACAAAAGCTGTATGTCGAGGCATTTGACAATTTCTCGAAGAAACCGGCTGAAGCGGCAAAGTTCATGGGTGTGGATCCGAGAACATTCAAAGGAGAAGAATTAGCGTCGAAGGCTGCCTTTATGGTTGTCGCTAATGCATTATTGAACTTAGATGAGTTTTTAACGAAATCGTAACCTCATGAAAGATTTAAATAAATTGATAAAAGAGGTACAGCAGCAACAACTGCAGGCTGTCACCAGACGCCATTTCTTGAAAGAGTGTGTAGCTGGGATAGGAGGGATCGCATTGGGCGGTTTACTAGCTAATTGCGCAGGGGGTATGAAAGGAGGAGATGGCGCGTTTGATTTAAACGCTTTAAATCCTCTCGTCCCTAAGTCACCACATTTTCCAGGTAAGGCAAAGAGCGTAATCTATTTACACATGGCTGGGGCCCCTTCTCAACTCGAACTATTTGATTACAAACCGGCCTTGCACAAATTGCATAATCAACCATGCCCGCAGTCGCTTTTAGAGGGGAAGAAATTTGCGTTTATACGCGGTGTTCCTAAGATGTTGGGTCCTCAAGCTACCTTTGCACAATATGGCCAAAGCGGTGCCTGGGTTTCCGATCATCTACCACATTTTAGTAAAGTTGTAGATGAGGTGAGCTTTTTAAAGGCGGTGCATACTGACCAGTTTAATCATGGACCTGCACAGCTTTTTATGCAGACAGGAAGCGCCCGGTTAGGACGGCCCAGCATCGGCGCATGGGTAACCTATGGTCTAGGTTCTGAGAACAGTAATCTACCTGGATTTGTCGTGCTCACATCAGGGGGAAAAACCCCGGACGCGGGTAAAAGTGTTTGGGGAAGCGGATTTCTTCCGTCGGTCTATCAAGGGGTACAGTGCCGGTCCAAAGGAGATCCAGTTCTGTATATTGCAGACCCAGAAGGAATGAGCCGTGATCTGAAAAGAAATGCTATTGATGCTATTAATAATGTCAACAAAGAAGAGTACAATACGTTTAAAGATCCTGAAACATTATCGCGAATTGCCCAGTATGAAATGGCGTATAAAATGCAAGTTGCTGTTCCTGAAGTGATGGATATCTCTAAAGAACCAGAGTATATTCATGAATTATATGGTACTCAACCGGGCAAAGAGTCTTTTGCAAACAATTGCTTGCTTGCGCGGAAGTTGGTCGAACAAGGGGTTCGTTTTGTTCAGCTTTTTGATTGGGGCTGGGATAGCCACGGTACGAATCCTGCAGACTCTATTGATCTTGGATTCCGGAACAAGTGTCGAGAAATAGACCGGCCGATGTCAGCCTTGATTATGGATTTAAAGCAACGTGGCTTGTTAGAAGAAACGTTGGTTGTATGGGGGGGAGAATTCGGTCGTACGCCGATGCAAGAGAACCGAGATAATAGCGATATGCCTTTTTTGGGACGCGATCACCACACCGATGCATACACGATATGGATGGCTGGAGGCGGAATTCGAAATGGCATTAGCTATGGAGAGACTGATGAAATAGGCTTTAGTGGCATCAGTGGACGTACATCAGTGCATGATGTCCATGCCACCATGCTCCACCTTCTTGGTTTTGACCATGAAAAATTTACCTATGAATTCCAAGGACGTCCTTTTCGTTTAACCGATGTAGAAGGTAGTCTTATCCAAGCAATTGTTTAATGATTATTTAATGAAATATATCTATTTGTTACTGTGTTGTGTTTTGGCCCATACAACACTTTTAAATGCACAAACGACCAAAACAGAGCCAATCAAATATTATTGTACCAATTGGGGCATGCAGGGATCTTGGGATGACTTTTGTTCAAAAGTGAAAAAAGTGGGATATGATGGAGTAGAAACTTGGCTGCCGGCGACCACTAATGAACAGAATGATATGACAGCGGCATTAAAAAAGTATGGATTGTCCTTGGGACTCCTCGCCGGGGGAAATGGTGCTGATTTTAAGCAGTACCTCCAGAGTTTTTCCTCGAATCTGGAAGCCGCTGCAAGTTTTTCGCCCGATTATATTAACTGTCACACGGGCAAAGATTATTATACGTTCGAAGAAAATAAACAGTTAATAGACATCGGTGAGCGTGTCAGCGAGCTTCATCGTATTCCCGTGTATCATGAAACACATCGAGGGCGTTTCAGCTTCGCCGCGCACGTCACAAAAAGCTACTTGGAAAAAATTCCGTACCTGACATTGGCTCTGGATATCTCACATTGGTGTAACGTCCATGAATCGCTGCTCGCAGACCAAAAAGAGACGGTAGGACTTGCTTTGAACCGCACCGGACATATCCATGCGCGGATAGGACATGCTGAGGGGCCTCAGGTAAATGACCCGGCAGCACCGGAGTGGAAGAACACCGTTGAGCAACATCTGGTTTGGTGGGATGAAGTCGTTCGCCGTTTTAAGTCGCAGGACCGCCAACTAACTATCACCACAGAATTCGGTCCTGCTGGTTATTTGCCTACGCTGCCTTATACACAACAACCTGTAGCAGACCAGTGGACGATTAACGTTTACATGTTAAACCTTTTAAAATCCCGCTATAACGACCAATGATGTTTTTAGAAGAGTTATCAACGTTTATCGGGCGATGGCATCCGTTGCTGGTACATTTACCTATTGGGATGTTGGTTTTGGCTTTTGCAATGGCAATAGTTGATCGGTTTGGTAGGAAGCAGCTCTATCCTAATGCGATTCGTTTTTCGCTACTGTTAGGAGCTGTTGCGGCGATAGTAGCCGCAATTACCGGTTACTTGTTATCTCGTAACGGTGGGTATCAGACCGAGGTTCTTCAGTTTCATCAATGGCTAGGGGTTGGGGTCGCTGTAGTAAGTGTTGGTGCTTTTTTGTTGTATTTAGATCGACCAACCTCCTCCAAGTGGGTGCATATACTCCGACAACAACGATTTATGTTCATACTGACAGCCGTTGCACTTTTAGCATTCACAGGGCATTTTGGTGGGACCTTAACCCACGGCGAAGGGTATATGAAAGATGCGCTGCCCACTGCGATAAAAAGCACGTTGGGGATCGCTCCGGAAAAAGAAGAGTTGTTAACTTTGACAAACGCGCAGGAGGCCGTGGTTTACAAAGAAATCGTACAACCCATTCTTAAGCAGCGTTGTCAGAGCTGTCATGGAGAAAAGAAACGTGAGGGTGGACTAGCACTACATAATCCAGAAAGTCTGCTTCAGGGAGGAGAGGGAGGCTTTGTTTTGGTAAATGGAGATACTGCGAAAAGCGAGTTGTACAGCCGTTTGGTATTACCTCCAGGGCATGAAAAACGAATGCCACCAAAAGGACGCACCCCAATTACGTCGGATCAGATAAAACTAATCTCCTGGTGGATCGGATCGGGAGCCGATTTCGAAAAGAAAGCCAAGGAGATTAAACAGCCAAAGGAAATTTTGGCCATTCTGACGAAATTGGAAAGCGGGCAACAAGAAGAAGCGTCTTTATATGCAAGTCTACCAGCGGCGCCGACATTACCTGAAGAAAAGATCCAAGCTTGGCAAGCGAAGGGTATTAAGGTGATGCCAATAGCTGCGGATAACAATATGGTCGTGATCAGTGCTGTAAATTATCCACAGTTCAATGATAAAGATTTAGAAGATCTCTTACAAATAAAGGATAACGTCGTTCAACTTAAGATAGGGCATACAGCTATAACAGACGAAGGAATGAAAACAGCTGCGCAGTTTCCTATTTTGCACCGTTTACATCTCGAATATACGTCAGTAACGGATGAGGGACTATCTTATTTACATAGCTTAGCCCACTTAAGCTACATTAATCTTGTGGGAACAAAAGTTACCACGAGCGCTTCGACTCATCTGGAAAAAATTCCTCAGTTAAAACATGTCTACGCATTTAAAACGGAGTTGCGAGAAGCTAACGGAGGCGGCGAAAAGTTTAAAACGTTCGTGGATACCGGTAATTATGTTTTACCAATTTTAGCCACTGACACAATTATGTATTAAATGTATTTGATCGATCCAATTTTTGGTGCACTTTAATCACGAAGAATATCCGTTTCTCCATCGTGTTTTTAACGTAGTCTTACGTTTTATTAGCGACTCTCATTGCGCAGAAACCGTATGATCTGCGTAAAACAAAGACTTTCGCTCTCAACAATACTTGGTAGCGCTTTTTTCGTTTGTTGTGGAATTTTGTGGTTCTAATGTGTATTTTTATCGGAAAGAAAGATACTGACTTAGTTGTTCAGATTATATTTGATTGAGATAGGTGGGCAGTCGGGAAATGTAAAGTCAATTGGGTTTCGTAGCAGTACAATTTCCACAGCAGACGGGGCGGATTTGATAATGCCAAATGGCGATCTGTTAAATTCTCATGTGATTAATTGGACATTAGGTGGATACCGGAAAAGATTATATCTACGATTGGATATTCAATACGGCACTGATTTAAAGAGAATGAAAGAGCTGCTATTGCAAATTGTTGAGGAAAACGACCAGATTTTAGGTTCGCCAATTCCAGTGGTACAATTTGCAGAAGTTACAGCACAAGCGGTGTCGGTCGACCTGTATTTTTGGGTACGGACGTTGAAAGACACGGGACAGGTAAAGAGCGATGTTGTTTATGGAATTCATGAGGTTTTTCAGCGAGAAAATATACCTTTCTCTATACCGATGCAAAAAGTTTGCGTGGATAGTGAAACAAAGCCGGATATACCCGGTAGCACATCAAGCGAGTAAATAAAAACATGATACAAATTATGAAAAGGACTGTGCGAAATATCAGCCTATGGATACTGGTGGTCTTTCTGTTAACCGGATGCATCAAAGAAGCGCCATTAAATCCCGAAGCGGATATTGAAACATTTGTGGTGGATCGGAGCGATTTGACCGGTAATGTATTTATCGACCAGATCAACAGAACCATTACGCTTAATTTGACAACGGATGCGTTCGATAATGGCGTTACGCCAACGTTGTCCTTATCTACAGGAGCTACGGTGAAGCCAGAGTCAGGTACCTTAATTACTTTCGATGGCGATGACGTTGTCTATGAGGTTATATCTGCATCCGGCGAAAATAAAAAGCAATATACTGTAAAAATAGTCAATGTGGGTAAATGGGATTTTAACTTTGAAACCTGGTTAGCTCATGCATCGGATAAGTATGAATATCCCGTCGAAGATGGCAATGTGCAGCTATGGTCTTCGGGAAATCCCGGTGTAGCATTATCCGGTGTGCCCAAGCGTCGGGACGCCTATCCTACGCGTGCTGGAGAAGGCTATGAAGGTACGGTTGGAGCGGAGCTAGTCACTATAAAAGGCACATTTTTGTCAGAGTTGATAGGTATTCGCCTTTTTGCAGGTTCGTTTTTTCTCGGGGTCTTCGATCCTTCGCAGGCTCTTTTGAATCCATTAGCTGCCACTGAATTTGGACAGCCGTATGTTGGGTTGCCAGACCGATTCACAGGATACTATAAATACGCCGCGGGTCCGAAATTTATCAATAGCGAAGGGCAGGTGCAGGAAGGGGTCAAGGATAAATGTGATATTTATGCTGTTTTATTTAATGGGCCCGACCGCTTGAATGCGACCAACATACTGACATCCGATAAGGTTATTGCTCGCGCCCAACTACCGGACGGAAGCGACCGTGCAGATTTTACGAAATTTGACATCCCTTTTGTTTATGACCAAGAGGCGGTTATAAGTGACAATTTGATGATGGCCATTGTCGCGTCTTCTAGTAAAGAAGGCAATCTGTATAAAGGAGCAATTGGATCAAAATTAATTGTTGATAGTTTACAAATTGTTCCGAAGTTATGAGAGATTTTTTAATTCAAGTTTTGATATTAGCCAGCGTTTTAGTTGATTCGACCTCCTTGTTTGGGCAGTCATCAAACAGCGGCTTTAGATGGCAAAACATACAGCATGAAGTTTCAGTAGGCTATAATATTGGTGCTACAGCCCCTTTCTCTCTTCCGAATACTATCCGAGAAATCAATAGCTATTCTCCGCTTTTTACGCCATCGATCGGTTACGGCGTAAGCTATGCGTTAAATGAGAAATGGCGTGTCGGGACAGGGGTGCGTTTTGAAAGTAAGGGAATGCGCGTGAAGGATAGTGTCCAATATTTCCATACGATAATAACGGTCAACAATGGTGAGGGTGAGGATGGAGGTTCCTTTGAAGGCGATTTCACAGGGACAAATGAAACAAAATCGCAACAGACTTACGTTACTATGCCGTTATTCGCGGAATATCGCCTGGACAAGTGGAGTATCAAAACTGGCGCGTATGTGTCTCGACTGCTGTCATCAACATTTGAAGGTTCCGTTTCGGATGGCTATATACGAAATGGTAACTCCTTAGGTGAAAAAGTATTTATCGATAGAGCGACATTTGATTTCGCGGATCAGGTTCGAAAGTGGGACTGGGGCGTATTACTGGGCGGATCCCGCATTGTTGATAAGCATTGGAAAGTCACTGCTTTGGGGCAATTGGGATTGCAACCGCTGTTCCCGAGTGACTTCCGTGGAGTAGGCTACAAGCTCCGTCATATGTACATTAATGTCGGGGGAGCCTATCGGTTTTAATGTCCTCACCTTACGATACGAAATCAAGACGGTGTCAAGAATTTATACTAGGGCTTGATTTCTACAAACCTACCAATTGCGTTGAATTTAATGGTTGTGTAAGTTTATCGTAGGTGCCAGCTATTGTGGCTCCGCCTGAGCAATAATACGAGAGGCTTTGCTCCGTTTTCGCATTAGTGCCTTGGATACGAACGTATTGGTTCTGAAAAATGAAGGCAATTTCTCCTTGGTCGTTCCGACTAACATAAGTACTATCATTTTCTTGTCCGGCCGAAATAGAAAGGGAGCAGCTCGACCTCTTCTTATCCGCGCGTGACCGAATTGTTACGGCGATAGTATCGATGGACACTTGCTTCACCTGTACGGTGATCCAATCGTATCCTTGATCGCGATTCGCGTAATCAGCTGTCACATAATCTCTCGCAACCGACCGGCTAAATTGCTTATCCATGGTTTGCGTCGTGTCTGCATTGTCGTTTTGCTGCTGATTACGATTAGGGGGTTTGGCAACTAAGTAAGCTAAAAATCAATCTGCCATATAAACTAATTCTAATAAGTGAGATACGCATTTTTTCGTGTTTTTAATATAACAGTCTTTACATCGATAAGTTTGACCCTCTTTTTACCATTTCGAATTTATGTATTTTATTAGTTAAACTAAACATTTTAACCTTATTATTCGTTTTTGAATATTAAAGTTTATATATAGTAAATTTTTAATAGTATATTTACATGGAATTATAAGCTATCTGTGCCAAAATTGGTAGCTAATAAATGGTACTCTAATCAATAATAAATAAAGACAACAATGAAAAAATCAAGTATCGTCCTATGTGTTTTATTCTTTTGCATACAGACGGTTTGGGCAAAGAACTCTAAAAGAGTAATTATGATTGCATTAGACGGTATTTCCGTCGCAGGTTTTGAACAGGCCCATACCCCGCATTTAGACGCTTTGTTTGCCGAGGGAGCATTGTCTAAAACTACGCGTGTAGTGATGCCATCTGTTACATTACCCAACTGGACAAGTCATCTAACGGGCAGCGGTCCCGAACAACATGGCGTGGTTAATAATGCCTGGGAAATAAACAAGTTTGTATTGCCTGCTGTTATGACCGATTCCGAAGGCTATTACCCGTCCGTGTTTACAGTACTGAAAGAGGCGGATTCTAATATCAAAACCGCTTTTTACTATAATTGGATAAACCTTTTTTATCCTCATAATAAAAAATACTTTGACGAAGTAAGTTATCTGAAAAATGATGCTTATGTAGAAAATTATGACAAAGCTTTTCAATTTATACAGCAATATCGAAATGATCCGACACTTGTGTTTTTATATTCCGTTCATACCGACCACGCTGGACACAGCCATAAATGGATGTCTCCTGAATATATACGGTCGATTGAAGAGGCCGACGTGCAAATCGGAATTTTCTTACAGAAGCTGAGAGATGCACACTTGTATGAGGAAACTACATTTATGTTCCTGTCGGACCATGGTGGTATTGAGTATGGACATGGTGGTGTGACCGTTGATGAGATGGTGGTGCCCTGGGCAATTACCGGTCCGGGGATAAAAAAGGGATATCGTATTTCTAACCCCAATAACTCTGTCAATACAGCTGCGACAATTCTTAAAATCTTTGATGTAAAGCAACCAAATGCGTGGACAGGGAAGCCGATGCTGGACGTGTTTAGATAGCTTGTTTTAGCATGGGATGAATTGATTAATATCGTATTTAAAGGGGTGCGATAACTGGAGACGATTCAAATTAGTAACTTAAAAATTCATGCTCGTTGGTTACTGTGAATTTATTTTGAATGGGCGGTATATGAGCTTGACGGAGAATAAATGCTGGCTCGATTTAAAGCGACTCGATAAACTGGAGTAATGGGGAAAAGCGTTTAATAACGATATTAAAACGAACATAAAATTTTGTCACCTGTTGGCTCACCTTCCGCTCGTTCAGTTGGGAGCAGTGATAAAACAAGGAGGAACTTACGAAATTAAACTACCAGTGGAGGCTAATGCTGAATTTGTAATGTTTTATTGAGATTCCATTCTAGCCGGAAAAGCAACATAGGGAACTTGTTTTTGCGGCAAAATTCCGCTGGTAATTTTTATAATTTAGACTTTTTAAGAGGTTGACCCTTAAATGCGCGACCGAGGATTCCCTTAAGTTCTTTGCTGTTTTAATAGCGTAGCTTTCTCGAATCTATTTTTGTGGAAATAGGGTAGACGTCTTTATGCAAATCTATTCCACTATTTTTTAAGTTATTACTTTCTAAAGAACTTTCGGATCCGTTTATGATGATATTTTCTACGCTATCAATGGTCACGACGGCCCAGATTGGATCCTCGTACACCAAGGTGTGCCTGAGAATTGGGTGCGCGTTATATATTGGGTCGGGCAGATCTTCTGCTCTATATTCCTCGCCAACCCAGTAGTAAGAAGCACTATTGATCTGGACATAGTGTATCCCATTTATTTCATTGTGATAATTCAGATGATGATGACCGCTAAAGACTAATAACACTTTCTTGAATCCAGCTTCGTGATTTATTTGTTCTAACAGATATCGGATTTCCATGCCGTTATCTAGGCCGTTATTCGAATTATCTAATCCTTGATGACAGAATATAACACAAGGCAGACTGGTTTTTCGTAAGTCTGTTTTCAACCATTCCTGTTGTTCAGACGCGATTGTTCGGGGATAACCATTTATGGTTTTCGTTTCGGATTTTTCATTTCCATCTAGGACGACGAAATGAAATCCATTTTTTTCGAAGGAATAGAAACGGGCGGGCATTCGCCAATAGGAGAGAGTTTGTTCTTTGTTGTACCCTCCATCCGTATCGTGATTTCCCAAAACGTGATAAGATTCCCCGCGAAATTGGTCCCATATTTCTAATAAGCGATCATTTTCTGGTTTAGGTACACAAAAGTCTCCGAGTTGGATGATAAAATCCGGCGACTCATCGTTCATGGTATCGATAAATTGCTGCGCGCGCCTCTCTCCATCATGCATCAGGTCATAATGAAGATCGCTAATAATGCCAAACCGTATTTTATTTCTTCTTTGGGAAGCGCCTTTGGGTGTTATCGGGTGGCTTAGGCCTGTATTAATGAAAAGGCCGGAAGCGCCCCAAGCCGCTAATTTTATGAATTTTTTTCTGTCTACCATTGAATAAAAATTTGTAAAAATGAACTAAGAATGATCTACAATTTTCGGTTGCTTGACAAATGAAATGACGACGGCACACAGTCCGCAAATAATAGCAACTAGAATAAAAATGTTAGCAGTATTATGTGTGAAATCGATAATTTTTCCAAATATGGGTTCCCCTAAGGCGGCGAACACATATGCAAACATGTTCATGATACCGATGCCTGTTCCAACGAGCTTGGTGCCGAGGATGTCAGGGCTAAGTGTCCAGAAATTTGCTTGGGGTCCGTAAACAAAGAAGCCTGCCGCGAACATTAGTGGGGCAGCAATAAAATGATTTGGAACGGGCATAAAGTAGATAAGAAGTGCGACTGCAGAACTACATAACATACCCGCCCGTATAGACTGGCTTCGATTCTTCTTGAACAACCCGTCAGAAATATAACCGAACGATACCGCGCCGATAGCCATGCCAACGGGAATAAGAAGTGTAAGCCAGATATTTCCACTGGAATCTTTATAATTATCTCCTAAAAAGTGAATGGGGACCCAAAAAATTAAACCATAACGTGCCATACTCTGAAAACCAATTGCTAATGAGGCAATCATGAAGTTTTTGTTGCTGAAAACCTGTACATAAGCTTGCTTCCAGTTTAGTTTTTTCTCGGATTTGTCTGCTTCCACTGCTGGGTGCTGTGATGATGTTTGATAACCTTTTAAAGCGGGATGACTATACGCGAACGATAGAAATAAAATTAGAGCAACAATTAAGAAAAGAATTGGATATCGAAATAGTGTCCGCCAGCTCTGATCCTGTTGTACCAAGATGAGCGCCATTAAAAAAGTGAGTACCGATGAACTTCCTGCTGCCATAGTGTAGAAACCAAAAGCTTTACCGCGTTCGTTGCTACTCCACCAATTGGAAATTAGTTTGCTTCCTGACCCCCAAGCCATTGATTGAAAATAACCATTCAACGTCCATAAAATCAAAATGGCGGCGTACGATTGAGAGAAACTTATAGAAAGATTGCATATGACGGAAAGAAAACCTCCCGTTAGGATCATCATTTTGGGGCTCCAACGGTCGGCAAGGTTTCCGTTGACTAGCTGTCCAATAGCGTATCCCATGAGCATCGCAAAACTGATCCAGCCAATTTGTGTAAAGCTGATTTGTAATTCGTTAGCCATACCATGGGCGGCCCAACCAAAATTATGACGACCAGTATAAAAAAATAAGTAGCAAAACATTGTAACCAAGAGCATGCGCCATTGGTCGCGCCTAAACTTTTTAGTAGTCGACATCATAGGGTTAATCGTTATTAATTTTAATGCCGGCTCGAATGGGCTTATTCGTTAATGCGAATGAAAAGGCTTCGTTGATACGATCTAGTGTAAATTCGTTCTCAATGAGTTTGGCAAAAGGATATTTGTTCCCATGGGCAATAATAAAATCGACTGCAAACGAAAAATCTGTATAATTATAATTGTGCAGGCCTTTTATCGTGAGTAGCTTTCGAATAATCTGCTCGGCATCAATTTGCGTTTTTCGCTGTTTAAACACAGCTCCTACAAAAACTGCACATCCATTGACATTCAGTTGTTCGACACCTTGCTCCATGGCATCCGGCGATCCGCTCATGTCGATAAAACGGTCCGGGTTGATATTGCTGTCTGTCAGTATGCTGGTCGTGCTGTTTATTACGGTAGAAGCTCCAAAATCTTTGGCTAAGGCTAATCTTTGCTCGTTTATATCCATCACCACAATATGCGATGCACCTAACTCTTTACACATCGCAACGGTCGCCAACCCCAAAAGCCCCATCCCAGACACGAGCACTGTTTTTCCTGTTATTTCTCCGGCCAGACGGATCGCCCCCGCTGCTGTTGCGATAGCGCAATTGATCGTGGCTGCCACAGCCATCGAGACGTGACTGGGAAGAACGCGGATACAAGTGTGTTCGCGTAAGATAATGTGTGTGGCCAACCCTCCGTGAAATTTATCGGTGCCAGTTAGCTGGCGGTGGCCATATTTATACAAGTTGATGTTTTTTTGCGGTGTATCCGCTGAATAGCTCGCAGTTGTGGGATCGCTAGCAAATACGGTCCACGTAATGATATCGCCAGGGACGATAGGTGCTCCAGCAGCATCTAGGTGAGGGTGTGCTGCCTCGATCTCTTCGACAATCCCGACTATCTCGTGCCCTAATATTGTGGGACAAGGTTCTTGCCTTAACCCCGTAAATGTGTGTAGATCGCTGCCACACAGTGTTGCGTAGGTAATTCTAACGAGTAGTTCACCGCGTTGTAACACCGGTATCGTTGCTGCATGTTTTGTCAGTGGACTATTCGGTTTGTCGAAGATATAATAGGTCCCTTTGCGTTTTTCCATGATTATAAATATACGAATGTTTTGCAATACTAAACAAAAGTTTAGTAACAAAACACAGCTTGAGGTTAATTAATTGTTATTTTTTTCGTTTTTAACGATGAACACAACATTGAGCGCGAATGGGTGCTTAATGAATTAAAACTAAGATTATTTTTAGTACTTTTAAGGCACCAAAAACTATGGAAAATAACACGATATTCAAAATAAGTGCGAAGATCAAAGAGATTCGTAAAGAAAAGGGAATAACTATTCAAGAATTAGCCGATAAAGCCGGGGTTAGTAAAGGACTTATTTCTCAAATCGAGAATAATCGGACGGTACCCTCGCTGCTCGTGCTGATAAACATTGTCAGCGCGTTAGAGGTTGACCTGAATGAATTCTTTCAGGATTTTAAGTCGAACGAGGAGGCGGGGCCTATTATTGTACGAAGGAAAAGTGATTACGAGGCGTTCGAAAAAGAGAAGGCTATAGGCTTTTTATATAAACGGATTCTTGCTAGTTCTATGGATAGTTCGACATTGGATATCGTACTGCTAGAGCTTGCTGTAGACGCTGTTAGACCCATGGTGGAGACAGAGGCTTATGAATACAAGTATATCGTTTCGGGAAAGGTCCAATATGTTTTTTCGGATAAAACAATCGATTTGGAAGCTGGAGATTCAATTTTTTTCGATGGCCGGATTTCTCATACGCCAAGAAACATTGGGTCGGAACCTGCCATCATGCTGATCGTATATTTTTTTGAGGCCAAATAGAATATCCGTCGCCTCTGTTAGTTGAAAATAAGATTGCACCTTAATACCGTCGCTAAATCTCGCGTTTAAGTTTCCATTTTTTTCGTGCGAAAAACGGAGTTACCTTTATACGTCTAGCGCGAGTAGCTTTTGCCTGTCTTTTTCCGCTGGGCGGCTATTAGATGTTGCGATTTTAAACATCATTGCAACCAGTAATAAATACTAGACAAAAATGCGTGCTATATTCTACCGGTTAGTTTCTTAAACTGTTTAATTGAACGAACTTGGAAGCCAGAAGGCTTTGTTTATAATGACTTAAGTTTTTAAACAATCGATTGTCTTTCTCAAAAATTTGCAGCATTTTATTGAATACGGTACTTTAGATAATTAAGTTGAACAAATTTATAGACCGTTTTAGAATGAAATTCAATAAAAAAATAGTTCCGTATATCATTACTTTGGGGGTGATGTTGCGCCTTGATTCTATTCAGGCACAGACACCGGCCTTCGAACTCGTTAACTTTAAAGAAATGGCTGACCCTACGAGCGACACCCTTGCCGATTGGTCTCCCGTTAAAAAAGGGCTCCATAGCTCTTTTGTTACTATAGACAAAAGGTACGCAAAGTCGCTTGTTCCCGATATTGCGATCCAAAAACAACACTCGGTTACCGGATGGAGAGGCGAGCGTGTTTCTGCCCAAATCTTACTATGGACTACGGAAGATAGACCGGACGTAACCGTCCAGGTATCTGATTTTAAAAACAGTAACGGGAGTGCACTTCCTCATGAGGTAGCGACTGCGCGATTTGTACGCTACGTCATGACCGATGAGTTTGGCCCCGGCTGCGGACATCGTAAGCCCGAGGATTTTGCATCGTCCTTGTCACCGGATATGCTCGATAATCTTCAGTCGTTCGACTTGGAAGCAAAGAAGGTAAGACCTGTGTGGGTCACTGTAAATATACCCGCTAATGCCGATGCGGGAGACTATCTGGCCAAAATTCGGATTGAGTCTGGCGGCGTTAAATCTGATGAATTAGATTTGAGGCTTACGGTCATCAATACCGTTTTGCCACGATCTAAAGAATGGACCTATCACTTAGACCAGTGGCAACATCCCTCCGCGGTAGCACGTGTCCATGGTCTTGAAATGTGGAGTGATGCTCACTTTGAGGCTATGAAGCCGGTAATGCAAATGCTCGTGGATGCGGGACAGAAAGTAATTACAGCTACGCTTAATAAGGATCCTTGGAATGTGCAGACTTACGACCCCTATGCAGATATGATCAAATGGTCGAAGGGTTCGGATGGAACATGGAAGTATGATTACAGTGTATTTGACAAGTGGGTACAATTCATGATGGATTTGGGCGTAACCAAGATGATCAATTGTTATTCTATTATCCCATGGAATAACGAGATCCATTATTTAGATGTCGATAAAAATGAAGTGGTTAATGTTGTTGCCAAACCCGGTACACCCGAATTTGAAAAACACTGGACTCCATTTTTAGAAGATTTTGTGCTCCATCTGAAATCAAAAGGATGGTTAGATATTACCAATATCGCTATCGATGAGCGTACAAAAGAGGAGGTTGACGGTGCATTGCAGCTATTGCAGAAAGTTTCACCTGAACTAGGGGTGTCTTATGCCGACAACCAGAATACATATCAACGATATCCGAATAGCGACGATATTAGTATTGCGGTGTCGCATCGATTCTCTGCGGACGATCTACGGGATCGGCAGGCAAGAGGACTGACAACTAGTTTTTATATTTGCTGTAGTGACAGTTTTCCAAACCAATTCACATTTTCGGATCCCGCAGAGTCTACTTATTTAGCGTGGTATGCAGAAGCAGCCAATTTCGATGGAATGTTACGCTGGGCCTTCAATTCTTGGGTAGAGAACCCTTTACTTGATTCCCGGTTTCGGACCTGGCCCGCTGGGGATACATACATTGTATATCCAAATGCACGTAGCTCGATCCGCTATGAAAGAATGTTAGAGGGGCTTCAAGATTATGCAAAAATACAGGTAGTTAAAAAAGTATTAAAAGATAAGGGAGATAAAACGAATTTGAATAGACTGGAGGAAGCGATACAAAAGCTGAAAATAGTAGAACGAACTTCTACATGGAATCAGTACTTGAATGAAGCCAAAGCTCTTTTAAATGAACTTTCCCTCAAAATCGGTAATTAACATCTCAAACGTTTTGGTAACAGAAAAGAGTAAGATATATACACCGGTTGAGAAGCATTTTTCGATCGGTGTGTTGTTTTTTCATAATATTCTTAAACTTTCTTTCTGTTGACACTCGTTTATTGGTTTAAGCGAAGAATTCAACAAAACGCTATGCTGTTTTTTATGTTTAGTGTAGCTAAATTTTTGATCGATATTTTGGATGTTTATTAACTAAATACTATAAAAGTGTATAAATATTAAAAATTATATATTAATTTTATACTGCGCGAACGGCTGGGACATTTACTGATTTGTTAATAGACCAAGGCACGCAAAGAATGATTATTTGTAAACCAATGATGGATCTGAATTGATGTTTAAACAGATCCTTACTTCTTATGTAACAGTGTAATATGCGTAAACCAATTTTATTGATGTTTTTACTGGGGATTTCAGCTAGTTATAGTTTTTCCCAGGAAGGACAGGAATTGCCAGTAAAGAATACTTATCCAATCCAGGAATCAGACAGTAACGAAGAGATACTCTTAAAGGCTGCACACGTGGTACCTACCGCTAACCAATATCAAGCATTAAAAAATGAGTTTATCGCCTTTATTCATTTTGGGCCGAATACATTTACAAAAATGGAGTGGGGCAGTGGCATGGAGGATCCAGCTATCTTCGATCTAAAAACGTTAGATACTGATCAATGGTGTGAAGCTATGAAAGCCGCAGGAATGAAGATGGTGATCTTGACAGTAAAACATCATGACGGTTTTATCCTTTGGCAAAGTCGCTATACTAAACATGGGATTATGTCTACAGGATTTAGCGAAGGTAAGGGTGATATACTCGGTGAGTTGTCAGCATCTTGCCAAAAATATGGCTTGAAGCTGGGTGTATATCTTTCTCCGGCGGATTTATTTCAAATAGAAAACGCGGAAGGTTTATACGGAAATTTAAGTGAATACACTGAACGTACTATTCCGACGCCGGTAAAAGGAAGACCATTTAGAAATAAAACCAAATTTCGATTTAAAGTAGATGACTACAATGCGTATTTCCTGAATCAATTGTTTGAGCTACTTACAGAATACGGACCAATTCACGAGGTTTGGTTTGACGGTGCACATCCCAAAACGAAAGGTGGGCAGAAATACAATTACGCCGCATGGAAAGAGTTGATTCAGACGCTTGCACCAGAGGCTGTGATATTTGGAAAAGGTGATATTAGGTGGTGTGGAAATGAAGCCGGTGATACTCGTGATACTGAATGGAACATTATCCCATTTAATGAAGATCCTGCCAAACTAAACAATTTCGGTGACCTTACGGGAGAAGATTTGGGAAGTCGTGAGAAACTGTGGGGTGCGGAGTACCTCCATTATCAACAAGCAGAAACCAATACATCGATTAGAGAAGGATGGTTTTACAGGGACGACACGCACCAGAGAGTTAGAAGTACAGATGATGTGTTTGACATTTACGAACGGTCTGTTGGGGGAAATTCGACATTTCTATTGAATATTCCGCCCAACAGAGAAGGTAAATTCTCTCCTGAAGATGTGAAGGTCCTCCATGAAGTTGGAGAACGTATAAAAGCAACTTATGAGAAAAATCTATTAAAAGGAGCAACAGGTCCTAAAGAGACATTGGATAATAATCCTGATTCATATTCCATAATAAAAGATGGTCAAAATGAACTATCATTTTCAACGGCTCGACCAATCAAAATCAACCGATTTGTAATCCAGGAAGCGATCAAGACGCACGGAGAGCGTATCGAAAATCATGCATTTGATGTGTGGGTAAACGGGCAGTGGCAAGAAGTCGCAAGAGCAACAAATATAGGCTATAAGCGTATTCTTCGTTTCCCGGAAGTGATATCTGATCGTTTTAGACTGCGAATTTTGAGTTCTAGAGCAACACCAGTAATTAGTAACGTGAGTGCTCATTATGCACCGAGCCGGCCGCCGCAATTGGTGTTTAAACGAGATATCGATGGATTAATTTCCATTGAACCGTTGAAGAATGAATTTGGTTGGAAACCTCATGGACAGGATATTATTAAAAACCTTAACATCGGTTATCAAATTCATTATACCCTGGATGGGAGCCGCCCAACGGAAGAATCTTCGGTATACGAAAAGCCGATATTGTTAGAAGCGGGTTCCATCAATGCGGTTGCGATTGGATCAGACCATACGGTTGGATCAGAGGCAAACCAAACCTTTGGTATTGTGAAAAAAAATTGGAACATCATAGAGTCAAGTAGCGAAACGGAAAATTATCGTGAAAAGGGAGCGATCGATGCGGATGAGAAAAGTTATTGGAAATCAAAAGAGACAGGTCCCATACAATATATCTCCGTAGATCTTGGACAAACATATCACCTACAATCTTTTGCGTATACGCCTCAACTGAAGGATGGGAAAGGAATGATGGAAAAGGGTGTAATAAAAGTAAGCGATGACGGGAAAAATTGGAAGGAAGTGGAAATGTTTGAATTTGGAAATCTAATCAATGATCCTACGACTCGTACACATCGTTTCGCAGAGAAGGTAGCTACACGTTTTATACGTGTCGAATCCAAGGTTATAGCGGGAGGGGGCACATCGCTGGCGATTGCTGAATTAGATTTTTTTGAATAAATTTAATATGCGGCTCGTTGTTTTAGGAAGTTTATTTATGAATTCCGAAAAATGCGATAATATTAAATTGCGACAATTGAAGATTTCAAACTGATAAATTATTATGAACAAATTATTTATTGTGTCAATATTGTGTTTTTTCTGTATTGCAAGCTCTGCACAGAAGAAACAAAACAAGCCTAACGTAATCATTATTTTTATGGATGACTTGGGTTACGGAGATTTAGGAAGTTACGGAGCAACTGGGTATAGTACGCCCAGCTTGAATCAGCTAGCGATGAATGGGATTCGATTTACAAACTTTTATACTCCTCAGGCGGTATGTACCGCATCGCGTGCCGCATTGTTGACAGGCACCTATCCAAATCGCATGAATATATCTGGGGCGCTTGGTCCCAATGAGGGGGTGGGGTTGCATCTTGAGGAAACTACTATTGCTGAAATGTTAAAAACGGTTGGTTACGCTACAGCAATGGTCGGAAAATGGCATCTAGGAAATGAACCCGAGTTTTTACCGACTAATCAGGGATTCGATGAATATTTAGGGCTCCCATATTCGAACGATATGTGGCCAATAGATTATGACGGAAAGCCCGTATCCGAAAGTCATTTTAAATATAAAATCTATCCTACTCTTCCCCTGTTACAGATCAAGACAGGGCAAAGTGTGCCCGATACCGTAATGAAATTAAAAACGCTGGATGATCAGGCCCGACTTACTACACTTTATACGGAGAAAGCTATCTCTTTTATTAAATCAAATAAGAAAAATCCGTTCTTTCTTTATTTAGCACATAGCATGACCCACGTTCCAATTGCTGTATCTTCGAAATTTAAGAATAGGAGCGAGCAGGGTCTATTTGGTGACGTAATGATGGAGATTGACTGGAGTGTTCAACAAATTCTACAGACTCTTGAAGAGCAAGGAATAGATAAAAATACGCTAATTGTTTTTACGAGTGATAACGGACCATGGCTAAATTATGGAAACCACAATGGGTCTACTGCTGGATTACGAGAAGGAAAGGGTACGAGTTGGGAAGGCGGTACCCGTGTTCCCGGTATTATGTCGTGGCCTAATGTGATTCCTAAAGGAAAAGTAATTAACAAATTGAGTAGCACGATTGATATTCTACCCACTTTAGCGGAAATCACAGGCGCTAGGCTACCTGTTCATAGGATTGATGGAACCAGTATCCTTTCTTTGCTTGAGGGAAAGGATACCACCCCTCGAACCACCTTCTACTATTATTACAATAAGAACGATCTTGAAGCTGTCAGGAGCGGGAATTGGAAGCTAGTTTTTCCACATAATTACAGAACATACGAAGGCGTACTACCGGGTAATGACGGTTATCCCGGCCCTTATGGAAAAGGCGTACAGGATTCTATTGCTTTATACGACCTTCGACGAGATCCAGGCGAACGATATAATGTTATTAAGCAAAATCCAGAGGTCGCAAATGTTTTACAAAAACTTGCTGGGGAAGCTAGACGTGATTTAGGAGATAACCTCACGGAGTCGTCTGGAGAAAATCGACGACCTATTGGGAAATTACCAAAGAACGAAAAATGAAACATTCTATCTTCTTAATTACATTGCTTATTGCGGCGTTGGGAGCTCGCGCGCAGGGTGAAACAAAAGTTTCTAAACCGAATATTATTTATATCTATGCGGATGACTTAGGATACGCTGAAATAGAGGCATACGGACAAACGAAAATTAAGACGCCGAATCTCAATAAGCTGCGTGAAGAGGGAATGAAGTTCACCAACCATTACACAAGTGCGCCTGTCTGTGCGCCGGCACGGTGTATGTTGTTGACTGGAAAAAATAGCGGACATAGCTATATACGGGGCAACTATGAACTCGGAGGTTTCCCAGATAGCCTGGAGGGTGGACAGATGCCGCTTCCTGAAGGGACTTATACGGTTCCAAAAATGTTGCAGAAGGCCGGTTATATTACAGGAATGGTAGGGAAATGGGGCTTGGGGATGCATAATACCACTGGGTCTCCTTTAAAGCAGGGATTTGATTTTTACATGGGTATATTGGATCAAAAACAAGCGCATAACTTTTATCCAACACATCTGTGGTTAAACGATAAACCCTTGACACTAAACAATCCGGTAATCAACGTGCATCGGGCGCTGAACCCTTCCACTGCGACGGATGCGGATTTCGAGTATTTTATAGGGAATGAATATTCAGGCGACGTAATGACTAAATTCGCTCTGGAATTTATTGATAAAAACAAGGATCAGTCTTTCTTTTTATACCTTCCGCTTCCCCAGCCACATGTATCTTTGCAGGCTCCTGGGGAATATGTAAACCAATATATTGGTAAATTTAAGGATGAACGGCCTTATCACGGTCAAAACGGTTATGCGTCATCAAAGTATCCACTTTCTACATATGCAGCGATGATCAGCTATTTGGATTCACAGATAGGGGACGTGATGGACAAGGTGAAGGAATTGGGTTTGGACGAAAATACGATAATCATGTTTTCAAGTGATAATGGGACTACGTTTAATGGTGGGGTGAAAGCAGAGTTTTTTAAGAGTGTCGATGGGTTAAGGGGACTAAAAATGGATCTTTTCGAGGGTGGCATTCGTGAACCATTTTTAGTTAGATGGCCTGGTAAAATAAAGCAAGGAAGCACCACTGATCTTGTATCAGCGCAATTCGATCTAATGGCGACGTTGGCGGAGCTTACACACCAGGATGCTGGTAATACAGATGGACTCTCTTTTCTTCCTACGCTGCTAGGAATTGACTCCAAGCAAAAGGTACATAACTATTTATACTGGGAGTATCCTGAAAACGGTGGACAGATCGCGATTCGAATGGGGAAATGGAAAGGCGTGAAAACTGCAGTTCGTAAAAAAGGTTATTCCCATTCTTCGTGGATGGTATTTGATCTGGAAAGCGATGTCAGTGAAAAAATAGATATCGCTAATCAGCATCCCGATTTGGTTAGTCGATTTGATGAAATTGTACAAAAAGAGCATCAACCCTCACACATTAAAGAATGGGAATTCATTAATCCCAAGTTTGAGAAAATGAACTAGAGGAAATGAAAGGCCTTGGTTCGTTCTTGTTCTTGCAAGTTGATGCTCCTATACCATTACTTTCTGAAGCTTGGTTTCTTTGATTAGATATCTTTTTTGGTGATTTCAAAATCTTTAATCACCAAAGACCTCCTACGATTAATGTTCGTTTAAGGGACTTCAATATACTTCTAGAGAACTGTTGACCCGGGCTGAGGGGCACAGGTTCGTACGCCAGGAGAATCTGTACAGCTCGAAAAAGCATACCCAGCTCTCTCGGTCTAGAAATGAATGTGTTTAAGCCACGTTTAAAGAAATGAAAGTATTATGATATTTCTGCGCCAAATAAAGTTTATTATGTCGTAGATTTAAAACATGAAGCTATCCTAATTTTTCAGCGAAAGGAATCATCCCTTGTTTTCCTTTTTATAACACTGGAGAGGGTTATTCCAAAGCAGTGCAGGACATGCATTCATCAAAAGCGAAACAGATGAAAAATATGGAACGAAATAAAGGGTTTGTTTTTAAACGATATGAAAAGCCTTATCAGACACCTTTTGATAAACTGTTTGAAGTTTTCATGGAGCTTATTACTCATACTTCTGGAGATTTCGATGAGGCGATTGATTGGTTGAGGCAGATCGATAGAGAGTATAATTTGACTACTCCGGAATATACCATCGAAGACTTTATAGAGGATCTAAAAAATAAAGGTTATATCGTCGAACGTTTGGATTTTAGTGGTACTGGGAATGTGGAGATCAGTTCTAAGATGGAGAAGGCGTTGAGACAAAACGCGCTAGAGCAGATCTTTGGGAGCATGCGTAAAGGTAAAACCGGAAACCATACGACGAAGTACAACGGGAGAAGTGACGAGAATACAGGCGATTTTCGAAGTTATCAATATGGGGATGCTTTGGATAAAATTTCAGTTACCGAAAGCTTGAAAAATGCTCAAGTTAATCATGGGATAGGGGATTTTAGTTTATCAGAGGATGATTTGGTTGTTGAAGATACCCAATTTAAATCGCAGATGAGCACGGTGTTGATGATTGATATCAGTCACAGCATGATTTTGTACGGAGAAGACCGTATTACTCCCGCCAAGAAAGTGGCCATGGCATTATCAGAGCTAATACTTACGCGTTATCCAAAAGACTCACTCGACGTAATCGTATTTGGAAATGATGCCTGGCCGATAGCCGTAAAGGATCTGCCGTATCTCCAAGTTGGTCCGTTTCATACGAATACGGTCGCGGGTGTACAGCTCGCTCTGGATATACTAAGGCGCAAACGTCACGCAAATAAGCAAATATTCATGATTACCGATGGGAAACCGAGCTGCCTGAATATGCCCGATGGTACATATTATAAGAATCCGATGGGGCTAGACCCTTTGATTACGGGTAAATGCTACAGTATGGCTGCTCAGGCTAGAAAGCTGGGTATCCCGATAACGACTTTTATGATCACCTCGGATCCCTATCTTCAAGAGTTTGTAGATGAATTTACTGCGTCTAATCGGGGTAAGGCATATTATACTGGCCTAGGTGAATTGGGCGAAATGATCTTTACCGATTATGAGAACAACCGGAAGAAGAGGATAGGATAAAATATATTTAATTTAATAATAGTAATACTAGATGGATTATAGGACAATCAAGACTTTTGGAGAACTCAAACTGACGGGCTATGCGCCGAAAGGTATCAAGGAAGAATTACGTCAGAATCTCATTGAGAAAATAAAAAAAGGCGAAACGATATTTCACGGAGTACATGGCTATGAAGAGACCGTTATCCCCGAACTGGAACGCGCCATTCTCTCCAAACATAATATTAATTTATTGGGACTTCGCGGTCAGGCTAAAACGCGATTGGCTAGGCTGATGGTGACGCTGCTGGATGAATATATACCGGTCGTAGAGGGTTCTGAAATTAACGACGACCCGTACGCTCCAATTTCGCGTTTTGCGGTGGAGCTGATAAAGGAAAAAGGGGACAGCACACCTATTAGCTGGCTTCACAGGGACGAGCGCTTTTCTGAAAAACTGGCGACACCAGACGTGACGGTTGCAGATTTGATTGGCGATGTGGATCCAATTAAAGCTGCGAATTTGAGACTCAGTTATGCGGATGATCGGGTAATTCATTTTGGCATGATCCCGCGAGCCAATCGTTCAATATTTGTGATCAACGAATTACCCGATTTGCAAGCTAGAATACAAGTCGCTCTTTTTAATATACTACAGGAAGGTGATATACAGATTCGTGGATTTAAGCTCCGGTTGCCTTTAGATATACAGTTTATCTTCACAGCAAATCCAGAAGACTATACTAACCGGGGAAGTATTGTGACCCCTTTGAAAGATCGTATCGGCTCACAGATTCTAACACATTATCCCAGAAACGTGGCGATAGCGAAAGCGATTACTGAACAGGAAGCTGGCTTGGAATCAGGACAAAAAGAAGGGATTTACGTACCAGAACTCGCCCGTGATATATTGGAACAGATTAGTTTTGAAGCTCGAGAAAGTGAATACATTGACGCAAAAAGTGGCGTTAGTGCAAGAATGGGTATTACGGCGTTTCAAAACCTACTCAGTACGGCCGAATTGCGGATGCTAAAAAACGGGGATACCTCGACCGTAGTGCGACTTAGCGATTTTATGGGGATAGTTCCTGCCATAACGGGAAAAGTAGAATTGGTGTATGAAGGAGAGCAGGAAGGTGCTTCCATTGTCGCGCTTCAGTTAATAGAAGGTGCTATAAAAACGTTGTTTCCAACTCTGTTTCCTAAAATTGAGAAGCTGGAGAAGGAAAATGAGCAGCAGCCTTACGATGGAATTCTAGATTGGTTTTTGGACTCTGACGGAATTCAATTGCCCGATGACATTAAAGATGTAGAATATCAACAAATACTGGACCGGGTCGACCCTATTCGACAGTTGGTTCTGAAACATCAGCCTGAAACTAAAAAGGAAGATATTTATTTTCTAAGCGAATTTGTTTTATGGGGTCTAACTTTACATAATAAACTGAGTAAATACGACATGGGAGCGGGTACGCAATTTCAGGATAACTTTCAGGGATATCTGCGGAATAATATCTGACAGGTACGGCGGCAACCCAGTTCGCTTATTATTTAAGACGAAACAGCACCGGTGGCGTAATTTTATTAATGAACGAACAGCGCTACTACCTATAACAGGAGTAGCGTTAATTATTTTCGAATAGTATATTGATTCGGTTGAAAATTTAGTTTGCCTATTGTGTATATAGATTTTTATTGTCATATTTATAGCAGATAAAATTATATATATAGACCTTGAGTCCTCTATACAATCTTCCAGAAGAAACATTGATTGCCCTGCTGAAAGGAAAGGACCAACGTGCGTTCAATTATCTCTATGACAATTATTCCGGAGCGTTATATGGTGTTATCTTACGTATCGTAATATCTCCGAAATTTGCTGAAGAAGTTATCCAAGATGTTTTTGTTAAAATATGGACTAATTTCTCTTCGTTTGACGCTGAAAAAGCGAGAATTTATACATGGATGCTTAGCATAGCTCGTAATGCAGCGTTAGATTACCGCAAATTGAAGAGTGTAAAAACAGAATTACAAAACCAACCACTTCCAGATTCCGTAAGTACTATAGAAGAACAATATTATACACAGTCCGATCAAGTCGAAAGAATGGATCTTATTGGTGTAAAAAATGTGCTAAACATTTTGAAGCCTGAGTTGCGTATCTTGATCGATATGGCCTATTATGAAGGTCACACGCAGCAAGAGATTTCGGAGATTCTTAACATTCCCTTAGGTACTGTTAAGACACGGACTCGCACTGCGTTTTTACAATTAAAAAGTCAATTAAAGGATCATCGTTAGTTTTGGATATTAAAGCGTACATATCGTCAGGGATTATCGAATCATACGTCTTGGGGCTCGCCTCCGAAGAGGAAGTGAGTATATTGAATTGTATCCGCCAAAATAATACGGAAGTGGAGCAAGCAATTACCGAGGCCTATGAAGTGATGGAAACTTTAGCCCACGCTCAAGCCGTTCCCGCTCCACCGTCACTCAAAGAGTCGATATGGGATAAACTTGCTGCGATCGAAGATATGCAAGAGAAGGAATCGATAAGCTTGCCTGTGGAAAATAAACCACAGGTCGATCCTATTCGTCCGATAGCCAAACGTAACAATGTAAATTGGGCAATTGCGGCAAGCCTTTTGTTGACCGCAAGTGTTGCTGCCAATGTCATCCTCTATAAAAATAGCCAAAAAGAAAAAGCTGAGCTTAACCAAGTTGTTAGCGAGAGTAATATTCACCAAGAATCGCTCGCTGGTCTAGAAGAAAAATGGCGGTTGTTGCTCGACCCTCAAATTAAGGCTGTAAAACTGGCGGGAGCGGAAGATAAAAGTGAGTTTAAAGCTATGGTTTTTTGGAATCAGAAAACCTCAGCAGTATATTTGAGCCTTGAAAATATGCCAGAAGCACCTCGCGGAAAGCAATATCAATTATGGGCAATGGAGGATGGAACTCCTGTTGATGCAGGCGTTTTTCCTTTGAACGCTGACCATATCGATGTGAGTACGATGGCTAAGATCTCCAAAGCGCAGGCCTTTGCTATAACACTCGAAGATGAGGGGGGAAGCGCAGTTCCTACTTTGAGCGAGCTCTACGTTATCGGGAACATCTGATTTATTGGATGTACGAAAAATGCCTCGACTTAAAAGCCGAGGCACCTAAACTATAGAAAATTAAACTTATATTAAGCCTTTATAAATAGTTTTGCAATATTTAACACTGCATCCGCTGTTAATGGTTCATCAAATGATTCTGTTGCTGCATTTGCTGAAATTTTCCCCATCTGTCCGCTTAGTGTGGTAATATCGACACCAGCCTGGGATTTGTTGTCTTCACCGGCATAAATCGGATCTACAACTGCACCTATTCCACTGTCATTCGCACCGGTTATCCATGGCTTTTGGTCTGCCGCACCACCGCCACGCGCTCTGCGCATTTGACGAATATGTGCCGCATGCCGAGCTTCAACGGAATGGATTTGCAGGGCCGCTGTTAAAACAACCTTATTTCCTACAAGGATACCCGCTTGTCCTTTATACGCCCTCACACCGGTATCCTCAAATGCCTGCGCTAGTGCTAAGAAGGTGTCATAATCACTGAAAACATTGGCAAATGTACCTCCTGCAGTGAAATCAAAAGTCGGTTTTGATACCGCTTTAGAACCCAAAACAGTTTTTAAGAATGCAACGTGAGCGACTTCATGGTCACGGATCGTCTGAATAGCGCCTTGAGGTTTTCCTGAAGGCACAAGTCCCGATTTTGCAGCTCCCATTGTATAGTACTCAGCCTCGAGGTACTCCAATGTTAGCGCATAGTTCAAAACGCCATTGACATCTGTTGGCGTTGCGCCATACGCCTTTTTAAAAAGGGCACTAATAAAAAAGGGCGCTGCTGCTAATGAAACTTTCTTTCCAAATGAAGCCATATTTCGGATGGCCTCTCTGCGGGGACTAATGCGATCGTTAAATTCAGGATCGACTTTATTAATTTCTTCAAATATCGTTAATATATTCATGATAGTAATTTTTAAAAGTTAGTAAGTTGGAAGGTCTGACACATCGATTTTTGACTTAATAAATGGGGCTGCAGCTTGAATCACGACTGTAGGACTGTTTGCTACGTCTAGTCCGTTCGCGTCAACCACTTCTGCATTAGCGAAGCTTCCATTATCAATCAAATCCCTGATTAGCGCAGCATGGCGTGCCTCTACAGAAACAATTTTGCCCGCTAATAGTAGATAATTAGGTTCTTTAATAAGCCAGCCGGCGCCGTTATAGGCTGAAACACCGAGATCTTCAAAGGTTTTGGCAGTAGCCAGTACGTTGCTGCGGTCAGAAAACTTAATAGCGGAGAGGTTAAACTCGAGGCTAGCTATTGCGTTGTTACCAAGTGCTTTTTTGAAAAACTCACGGTGTGCAATTTCGTGGTCACGTATATCTGTGAAATAAGACTTCTCCAGAGCAGTAATTCCCGAATATGGGTTATTAACTACTTCGATATAGAAAGCCGCTTCTAGCTGCTCTAATGCATAAGCATAATTTAGAATGGCAATGTCACCACTCCCAAAATAAAACTCGTTGCCGCCCATATCTGGTCCTCTGTCATCATCTTTATCACACCCAAAGGTGCTTAATAAAGCGACAGAACCGAGGCCAGCACCGGCATATTTTAAAAACTCTCTTCTTTTGAGGTCTTGATGACCGTTTACCAACGAGTCATTGTCCAATGTCTTTCTTTTCATGATAGTTTTATTAGTTTAAAATTCTTTATCTATATCTAGATATACGGCAAATGTTGAGGCTTGGATTTCTCTTTAGACAAATTTTTGTCGGATTTTCTAAGAATAGACGTGAAATTGCCTCTGCGTTACATACGCATAGTTTTATCGTTGATTTTATTTCCGGCTTGACGAAGAAAATGTATTTAGCTTTGTATAAACTATACCCAAAAAATCGCAGCTAGTTGAGAAATTGCATATATGCAGTTTTAGTTATGATTATCAATGCTGACACACTGTTGTCAGTGATCGTGTTTTCTTTGTAAGTAAACATAAATTGATATCTAATGAAAAATCTACAGCATTCAACAACGCTTCCGGCACAGAAACTTATTTCCTCGATTGAGCTTTTTAACCATTGGCAAGGCCATCGGCGCGTAACCAGACGTGTTATCGACTCCTTCCCTGAAGATCAATTGTTTGGCTATTCCATTGGAGGAATGCGTCCCTTTGCAGACATGGTTAAGGAAATTATGGGGATGTCTGCCACGGGAGTGAGAGGTATCGCGACCAATAATTGGATACCAATGAAGGAACTAGACTATCATTCGGGAACATCGAATGCCAGTTCTAAGGCAGAACTACTGGCTGCTTGGGACAATGTATCTGATATGATTTTCACAGATTGGCAACGAATTACTGAGCAACGGCTCCAGGAAACTGTACTTGCATTTGGGCAGTACGAGGGAGAATCCTATGGGATCATTTTTTATTTTATTGACAACGAAATTCACCACCGCGCCCAAGGCACAGTCTATCTTCGTAGTCTAGGTATAGAACCTCCAGCGTTTTGGAACAGAGGGTAGAAATTTTCTTTTTGCGCATGTGTAGTCTTCAACATGCTCTGGGTGTCAAATTTTGAACGTCGAAATCGCTAGTGTAGATGGGCTCCAGTTAAAAATACCATAACCGGGGTATTGACAAGGCAGCAGCTCATGGACGTAATTGCAGCGGGGCAGCTCATGCCGGGTCTCGTATTTTCATCCGTTACTTTTATTGGCTATCAGATAGGAGGATGGGTTGGGGCCGTAGTATCGACGATTGCTATCTTCATTCCGTCATTTATTTTTGTGGCATTGCTTAATCCTTTGATAAAAGAGATACGACGCTCTAAAGGATTGTCTGTTTTTTTGGATGCGGCAAATGTAGCATCTATTTCTATCATCGCAGCGGTACGTTTTACAATGGGGAAAGAGGTTTTAGTGAATTGGCGATCAGTGGTTATTATGGTGCTCAGTATGATTATCTTGTTCGCGTTCAAAAACATTAATAGTGAATTCCTTGTGATAGGTGGAACATTTTTTGGCTTCTTGCTATTAAAAATTTAAGATGGTAGTTGATAGATATTATTGAAGATATCTATTTATTTAATAACCTAGGTTGATAACTTAAAAAACATAGAAGGGTTATATCTTCGTCCGCTTGACTAGCTCAAGTTAGGAACTATGTAGAAATTGATCTGAAACTGCTATGTTCTGCAACAAGCAAAGCCTTTTGGAAGTTTACTTGGTGATTAAGGGGATTATATGAAAGAAATTCCTGTTTGGGAATTGGGGATATAGCATACTATCATTTATCTTTGATGTAAGTACACCAAACAGCGATACCTAGTTCGGATCAAAATGAAAAAAATACTCCTGCTATTTCTTTCGGTTATTTTTATATCTAGCTGTGTCTCGTCAGCGGGATCAGTCGATTATTTCGGGCAGGCCTATCCGGATACTATTCCCGTGGTTTTTGCGCCAGATATCATTTCACAGAAGGGAAGACTAGAGCACGGAGTTTCATTTGCACCTGACGGTCAAGAATTAGCTTTTGGGATATTAAGAAAAGGTGATTTGCGTGGAGAAATATTTTATTCCCAGAAGGCCAATGAAAAATGGAGCAACCCGCTGGTTTTTGAGCCTTTGAAGAACAAATCTGTATATCTGCCCTATTTTTCTCCAAACGGCAGATTTTTACTTTACGCACAAAGTAAAACCGACACAGACCATGCCGACACCGATATCTGGATGATTGAAAAGACTAATGATGCTTGGAGTCTTCCAAAATTGTTGCACGGTCCAATACTTTCGGAAGGTAGGGAAGCGAACGCAAGTATGAGCTATGACGGTACTATCTATTTTTCTTCCAATAGAAATTGTGATGGGAGGGAAAATTGCCACACCGCTGATTTATTCTATTCCGAATTAAAAAATAATCGATATCAAGCCGTGAATATTATCCCCGAATTGGCCTCATCGAATGACGAAGAGAGCGTTTTTATATCTCCAAAGGAAGAATATCTAATTTTTTGTAGATATACAGACGAACAAGCAACGGTCGATTTATACATTAGTTATCGCGATACCCATAATAATTGGCTCGAACCTCAGCGCGTTAATTCACCCATAAACTCTAAAGATTGGGAAAGAAGACCGTTCGTAACTCTCGATAATAACTTCCTGTTTTTTACAAGGTTGCAAATAGGTGAAAATCAAGTTATCGAATCGGATATTTTTTGGGTCAATACGTCGAAATTGTTCAAACCCTTTATTTTCCATCCAATTTCTAACAACACTGCTCATGTTGGAACAGCATTCGAAATATCGCTACCGCAAGATTATTTTAGAGACATAGATGACGAAAAATTGACGTACACGATTAACCAAAACCAACCAGATTGGTTGAATTTTGATGCCGAGCAGATGAAACTATCGGGGATACCTACGGTCGAAGGAGAATTTGAATTGATTTTAACCGCTACTGACAATTCATCGAACAGGACAGATAGTAAAATTAGAATTACGGTCAAAGAGTAAACGTTGACAATGCACATCCTGTATTTTCTAGCAGATAACCATCGGATGAAACGCATAATACTTGGATTACGCTATCGATTGATAGAACTGGCCGGACGATTCAGTCTTCTTAAATATACCCTAGAGATAGTTTAACCTTTATCCTAATCTAGCACTATTCATCTCTTAAGCTGGTTACCGGGTTCATTCTAGCTGTTTTAAAGGCATGATAGCAAATAGTGCCTGCGGCAATAAAAAGGCTTATGGCACCTGCCAGAATAAACACCCAATATTTTATTTCAATCCTATTGTTAAAGTCTTCAAGCCAAGCGTGCATTACCCACCAAGCAAATGGCACGGCAATAAGAATAGCCACTAAAACGAGTTTTAGAAAATCGATAGAAAGTAATTTGATTATTTTAGTGACAGTAGCCCCTAAGACTTTTCGAACGCCAATTTCTTTTGTCCTTTGTGCTGTGATAAATGCAGCGAGTCCGAACAAACCTAAACATGCGATAAAAATGGCTACAAAGGCAAACGAAGTAAAAATAGTTTGCGTCTGTTTTACATCGGAGTACAAGGCGGAAAAATTATCATCTAGGAAGCTAAACTGAATTTTTTGATTGGGAGAGAATTCATCCCAGATATCCGTTACTTGCGAAATGGTTCCTGCCATATCCAGTGAGCTAACTTTAATAGATATTAAAGAGGGACTATTACCTAATACGAGACTAACTGGACGTACTGCTTCTGCTTCGCTTCGCATATTATCAAAAATAAAGTCTTCAACAACTCCAACAACCGTTCTTGTTTCGCCATTGAATATCTTCGATCCAATCGGATTTTTGAGACCAAGTTCTTTAACCATTTTCTGGTTGATAATGGTTCCACTAGAATCCGTTGGCATATCAAAACTCAAATTCCGTCCTGCGACTAAATTCAATCCATAGGTTGAAATGTAGTCTTGATCAATTATCCAAAATTGGCCAGGTTTACCATCGTCTTCAGATTGTTTTCCATCTTGCCAGAAGGGATTGCCGTTCCTACGGCTTCCTACCATATCTACCGGGACATAATCTCCTATAGACACGCTGTGGACATTCGATATTGTCTTTAATTGTTCTTTGAAAGATTTAATCTGTTTACCGAGCGTGTGAGTACCATGAAGCATCAAAACCTGATCTTTATTGTATCCTAGGTCTTTGTTCATTAGAAAATTCATTTGTTGATGAATGATTATTGTTCCGATTATCAGCGTAATCGAGGTGACAAATTGAAAAATGACTAGGCTGTTTCTGAAGCCGCCGGAACTTTTCGAATGTAAGACCTTGCCTTTTAAGATTGATATAGGTTTAAATCTTGATAGGAAAAGCGCAGGGTAAATTCCGGATAACGCACCCAAGATAATAGCCCCTAGGAGCATAATGCCAATAAATTGTAAATTGAATAAGGGGATAGAAAGCGACTTACCCGCTATTTGGTTAAACAAAGGCAGTAAAATAATGGTGATGAGAAGCCCTAAAAAGACCGAAATGGCACAATAGAGAAATGATTCTGTGAAAAATTGATAAATTAAGGACTTACGGCTGGATCCGATTGTTTTCCTTATACCAACTTCTTTCGCTCTAACTGCAACATTAGCCGTTGTTAAGTTAATAAAGTTGATGCTAGCAATGAGTAAAATGAATATTGCTATTCCAGCAAAAATCCATACTATTCGAATATCTCCACGATTTTGTACTGAGACTTTATCATCGTGAACGTCCTTCGAATGTAGATGAATTTGATTTACAGGCTGGAGGGAAATAAATGATTCTTTAACCATTGGATTGACGGTCCTTCCTGCCATCTTTATCGAAGGAATGTAATGGTCTTCAATATATGTTTTCGTTAACTGGCCTTCTAGTTGATGTATATCGGTGCCCGATTTTATTTTAAAATATGTGGTATAATTACTGGAAATCCAATTTTGCTGTTCGCCATCATAGAAGTTTATTCCGGATAGGGTTAAGAATATATCGTACCCAAATAAATGGGAGTTATGCGGTATATCGGCTAAGACCGCTGTGATCTCATATGGATTCTGTTTATCGTTATTTAAATAAACTACTTTACCAACAGGGTTTCCTTTAAATAGCAATGCAGCTTTACTTTTGCTAAGGACCACTGTGTTAGGCTTATCTAATGCGTTTTTTAAAGAACCGTAAACAGCAGGTATTGGAAACATATCCAAAATAGATTGATCCGCATACACGAAACCTGACAATGATTGGTTTACAGGATTTTCGTCAGTTGTTACTTGATTATTCCCAGCTCCGAAAAGCGAACTCGGCAAAATTCTTCCCGACTCCAAAATCGTGGGGTAGGTCTCCTTCATAGTCGGGCCTGCAGGAGCCGGAAAGGAAGTGCCACGCTCAATACCAGACTCTTTTTTGAAATTCCCCAGCATCCTAAAGATCTGTTCTTCTTCTGGGTAAAATTTGTCATAGCTTAATTCATGCTGAACAAATAAAACGATCATAATACAGACAGCAATACTAAAAGCAAATCCTCCAATTTTAATGGTCGAAAAGAGTTTTTGTCCCTTGAGGTTGCGCCACGCTAGTTTTATGTAATTTTTGAGCATAAATATTAACTAATTTAAACAAAAAATGCAATCCGTCTGCCATTTTTATAAACACTTGTGTATGAGTCTGTTTTAGTTTATATCAAGCCAAAGTATGTTCATTATTGAACAGTTCTCGTTCATTAATGAACGGTTGTTTTGTATGCCCTAAAGATTATAATCGTCGGGGTAAGCATTTGATCCTATTGCCGAAGTTTGACTTCGCAAATTGTTCATTAATTGTTACGCGAGTTTCGTTTTTTATTCTACTAACCGCGCTGTCTAGCTAGCCTAAGTTTCTCGTAATGATTTGACAGGATTAACTCCCGCGGTCCGGATAGCTTGCCAACCAACCGTAACTATCGCTATTAATAAAGCGGACGATCCTGCGATGGCAAATATCCACCATTGGATACTGATATGATAAGCAAAATCTGCTAACCATTTATTCATTGCTAACCATGCAACCGGTGTTGCTATTACTATGGCGAGAATAACTAATTTGATAAAATCCAACGTCAGTAAATGTACGATACTCAAAGTTGTTGCTCCTAGAACTTTTCTTACTCCAATTTCTTTGGTTCGCTGTTGGGCCGTGTAGGTTGCTAGTCCTAAAAGCCCTAAACAGGCGATGAAAAGAGCTAATCCAGAAAACGCTGTGAATAATCGTTGGAAACGGAAATCCTCTTCATATTGGCGATTAAAACTATCATTTAAAAAACTGTAAGTAAATGGCCTATTGGGTGCAATTTGACTCCACGACTTCTTGATATTAGATACAGTCTCCCCGATATTTTCCGTTTTTACCTTTAAGGTGAAATATCTGCTACTATACGGATCTACCATTAAAGTTAAAGGCTCAACCTGTTGGTGTAGGGAGCGATAGTTGAAGTCTTTGACTACCCCAATAACTTGTCCTTCACGTCCCCATTGTCTATATCGTTTACCTATAATATTTTTCGGGTCCACAAATCCATATGCTTTTGCTGCTGCTTCATTAACAATTAATGAACTTATTGTGTCGACGGGGAAATCCCTTGAGAAAGCCCTTCCGGCTGCTAATTCAATACCAAAATGGTTTATAAAATCAATATCCACCTGGAATATGGATTGTGTTAAATTAAGAAAAGCACCTTCCGAGGTTTCGATATCTGTTCCTGCATCGGGGTAGTAGGCACCAGGCACACTCCGAGAAGCTGAGATCGAGGTCACATTGGGATTACTTAGGAAAAGCTGCTTAATGGTTTCGGTTTTACTATTGATGTTATTATCATAATTAAAATCAAGAACTAGCATTTCTTCTTTGGTAAATCCTAAGTTTTGGTGCTGTAAATGCTTTAATTGTTTAAACACAATCAATGTCCCGGCAATAAGGGTAATAGATAGAAAAAATTGGAATACTACCATTACTCTTCGAATGGTAATTCCTGAAGGGGCTCCCTTAAACGAACCTTTCAATACAGCTGTAGGTTTGAAACTAGATAAGACAAATGCTGGATAGATGCTTGCGAGCAGTGCAGTAGTTGAGATGATCGACAAAAATAAAATAAAAGTTTTCCAGTTAAGGATAGCAGACAGAGAGAACGTTTTACCTGTAAAGTTTTCTGTGATTGGGAGTAATAAAAGTAACATGAGCAGGGCTACCATGGTTGCTAAAAGGACCAGCAGGAGGGATTCCTGGATAAATTGAAATATCAAACTTTTTTTATTTGCTCCCACGACTTTCCTGACCCCGACTTCCTTCGCACGTTCCATAGACCTAGACGTTGCTAAATTCATAAAATTGGCACAAGCTATGCAAAGAATAAATAGGCCAATGATAGCGAAAATATATAGGTTTTGTAAATTTCCCGTCGTGCCGGGTTGTCTTTCAGCTTTGGAATATAAGTATATGTCCTGTAAAGGTTCAAATCGAAATGAATACTGGCCATTTGTTGATGCTTTATGCCGCTCTAGAAAAGCTGGTATTTTAATCTCTAAATCAGCAATATTAGCGTTTTTTGCTAATACGAAGTACGTATAAAAGTCTACATAACCCCATTGATAAAAAGGGTCTTGCCAAGATTGTCTGAAGGAACTCATCGACATTAGGGCATCAAAGGTAAAGTGTGAGTTTGCAGGGACATCCTTTATTATCCCCGTAACTTTATATATCCCCTTTGCAGCACGACCTCCGGTTTCACCTCCCTCGATAGCTTTTCCCATCGGATCTTTCTCACCAAAATACCTTCTCGCAGTTGTTTCTGTCAACACGACAGAAAAGGGAGCTATCAAAGCTGTTTTAGGATCACCCTTAATCATTTCCCAGCTAAAGACATCGAAAGCGGTTGAGTCGATGAAAAAGATTTTGTCTTCTTGAAAAGACTTTTCACCATGTTTTAATAAAACAGAGGATTGGCCAGAGAACTGGACTATTTTTTCGATTTCTGGAAACTCAGTTTTAAGGGCGTTGCCTACAGGAGCGTTCCCCCAAACTTGATCAGGACCAGCTCTTCCTGCCTGATCTTTCCAAGTATGAACCACTCTGTATATTCTCTCCTTACTCGAATGATATTGATCAAAAGATAACTCATCAATGATATAGAGACTGATAATGAAACTACATGCTAAGCCTATAGCTAACCCTACGATATTTACTAGCGTATATCCTTTGTTTTTTGCTAGGTTTCGCCAAGCGATTTTAAAGTTATTTCGAATCATGGTCTCACAGTTAATTTTGCTGATAAAAGCATTAGAGTTCGTTATACACTTGTAGTATTCTGAACTATTCGGCTCTCGCTATTTCGGCGTTCCAATTACATTGCCAGATGCGTAAATAGCTGATTTGTAATTTTTTACTTGGTGCAGGTGTCGATGAGGTGTTCATAATCGAACAAATTTCGTACGAAACCGAACATTGAACCGCCCGTTAGTTTATAAAAATGCTGCCCCGTCCGTAATTAACTATGCAACTTGCCAAAGATTTATCAATAGCTATATGGTGAGTCGCGTTTGAGATAAAAAGCCTTTGATTAAAAGTTGGTTTTAAATTAGTAAGCATCAAAAAGAATAATCAACTTTACACTATTAAAGTGTAATCGGCACGAAGAAAATAATCGACATGCAAATAATGAAACGGAAATCGAGCTAACAACTAAAAAATCAGTAAATGAAAGCATTTGTCATGAATAAGTATGGGACAGGCGATCTCCAATTTGTAGATATCCCGATTCCCAAACTTGGTAATAACGACGTGTTAGTAGAAGTCTACGCTGCAAGCATTAATCAGCTGGATTTAAAAATTAAGGTAGGCGAGTTTAAACTCATCCTGCCGTATAAGTTTCCCCTTATCTTGGGGCATGATGTGACAGGGATAGTGATCGAGGTAGGAGCGAAGGTTTCTAAATTCAAAGCAGGTGATGAAATATATGCACGTCCGGCTGATTTTCGTATCGGTACATTTGCTGAGTATATCGCAATTGATGAAAGCGATGTTGCCTTAAAGCCCAAGAACATCACCTTTGAAGAGGCTGCATCTATTCCATTAGTAGGACTGACTGCGTGGCAGGCATTTGTAGAAAGAGGTTTTCTCAAAAAGGGGCAGAAGGTATTTATACAGGCCGGATCGGGAGGTGCCGGAACAATTGCAATTCAGTTAGCGAAACATTTGGGAGCAATCGTAGCAACGACAACGAGTGCAAAAAACTCGGATCTGGTAAAGACACTTGGAGCCGATGTTGTGATAGATTATCGGAACGAGGATTTTGAGCTGATTTTGAAAGATTACGACTTCGTACTGAACAGTCAGGATAGCAAAACCCTCGAAAAGTCATTGAATATATTGAAATCCGGAGGGAAATTAATTTCCATATCGGGACCGCCGACTCCGTTATTTGCTAAAGAATTTGATCTTCCTTGGTACGTTAGATTGGCGACAAAGCTTCTAAGCGGTAAGGTCAGGGCGAAGACCAAAAAATTGGGTGTTGAGTATGAATTTTTATTTATGAAATCGAATGGAACCCAACTGGGCGAAATTGCAAAGCTCATAGAATCGGAAGCGATTCGTCCGGTAATAGACAGGGTGTTTCCTTTTGAGCAGACAAACGAGGCACTTCAGTACATCGAGCGTGGAAGATCTAAGGGAAAAGTGGTAGTTAAACTGAAATAAAATTTTACTGATGGGGTGAGCTGATTAATAGATTTAGTCATCCAAGACAGGAGTTACGTTATAACAAATAAGCTTCGACGTTGGTGCCGGATAGAACTGTTACCGCTTGCTCAGGGATAATAATAAGACAGTTTGCCTGTGCGTAGGATTGTAAGCGGTAAGAGTCTTGAGCATGTAATTGTATTAACTCCTCGCCGTTATAGCTGCCTTTCAAAAAGTGAGTGAGTCCCTCTTTTTTATGGTAATTGCCCCTAATGGGCGCTATAATTTTTTTTATACGGGGTGGCACCCGCATTAACTTTTCCAGCGCTGGCGCTGCATATAGGTAAAAACAGGTTAAAGTTGACGATGGATTTCCCGGAAGCCCGATAACCAGTTTTTCCCCCTTATTACCAAAAAACAAAGGCTTACCCGGCTTTTGACGGATCTTATGAAACTGTTGCTCAATACCACATTTTTTTGTCGCTGTGGCCACGAAATCATAATCTCCGACACTCACGCCGCCTACCAATAGCAGCATATCAACGCGTGCTAGAGATCTTTCTATTGCAGTTTCTAAGTGCTCTAAATTATCGGGAATATGCAAAACCTCAACGTCATTAATGCCCAATTGGGTTAAAGCGGCACTTAACTGATATGAATTTGACTCGTAGACTTCTCCAAATCCCAATTGTTCGCCTGGCGGTATGAGTTCGTCACCGGTAAGGATAATAGCGACTCGGGGCGTGCTGTATGTATCTACATGAGTGCATCCGATCCCCGCTAGATAGCCAATCGCAGCAGGAGTTAGGAAGGTGCCGTCTTGTAAAGCCAACGCACCCTTTTTGACCTCAGAACCTCTAGCACGAATGTTATCGCCTTGCCGCAGGTTTTGATCTTTTACCCAAACAGATCTATTTTTAGTTACCTGCACCTTTTCTTGCATGACCACGGTGTCAGCTCCGATGGGTAAAGGAGCGCCGGTAAAGATTCTCATGGCGTTACCGCGTGATAAAGTTTTTTGCATGGTCATCCCAGCCGGTATGGTGCCGACAACTTGTAACTCTAGTTCTCGATCTTCGTAATGGATTGCGTAGCCGTCCATGGATGATTGTTCAAAATTAGGAATCGAAAATTGAGCGTAGACATCTGATGCTAGCGTGGAACCAAGCGCGTCCTGTATTCGTACACCCCTAGCTTTTTGCGGTTTTGGTAACAGGGAATCTATGATTTCTTTTGCTGTATCCACGCTTACCATTGTCCGTGGTGCATGCTGATGACGTAGATTGTGTTCAGATTCCGTTTCTCCCAGAGGGAGTATAGCAATATCGTCTGGTTGTTTCGCAATGATGTCGTTTATTCTTTGATGACCATCATCGGAAAGAAGCTCATCGAAAAACCTTTTTGAGAAAAGGACCGGAAGATCCCATATTTCTGCAATCTTTGTCGCGATTATTCCTTTGCCAGTCTTATCGGCTAGGGACTTAAGCTCGTTAAACAAATTGATATTTATAAAATGTCGATCACTAGCACATATGATACACTGTTCCAGATCCGGAGTTGCGTTAAGTAAAGATTGAAGTCCCATTTTGATCGAACTCGAGATGCCGTTTTTCCAATTTGTATTAATAATTGTTTCGGTCGAGTTACCGGCTAATTTCGCTTGGAGTGTTTTCTGCAAGGGGTTCAGGACAACTACGACACAATGTCCTGAATGAACAGAAGGTTCCACTGTTAGATGTTTAACCAAGCTTTTTTTATCGGAAGCCACTGCGTACTTCGGTCTATCTCTCCCCGTATATTCTTCTACGGCCAATATAACTATACCTGTCTTTTTTGTCATACTCCGATAGGTTTTATATACTAGTTCTTATAAGGGATAGGTCGTTGCGATCTCGTTTATTTTTAGCTTGCTCTTGTTCGGGTCTAAAATCACATGGTCGATACCCTTGCGATTAATTGATAACAACAAAGGACACGCTGTCTTTAACAAGAAGCCCGCTCATATTGCGGCCTAGATATGTAATCGTATATTTTTCGGGTTCAGCGATATCGTAGCCTTCTAAAAGGTTGACGCTTGTCGATATACTATCATTAGAATCGACAGCAATATAACTATCGGCGGGTGGTGGCATTATCCGTTTTGCCATCGCGCCTTTATAGTTGACCTGGTCACCGCTTTCTGATTTTATATCCAGGTATTTACTAATGAAAGGCTCAAATGGGGTATGCCATTTACAAAATGTTTGTGCTGTGTCGCCATCGTTGTACACTGTAAATTTTAATTCCACAGCCTGTCCAACTTTGATAGTGTCTTCAACAGACATTATTGCATAGAAATCTTTCTCCTTGTTATTATCGACAGCTGAAGTAGCCGTTGTGTCAAGATTGTTTTTAGCGCCATCGTTCGTCATCCCACAAGAAGAAAGTACCAGTATGGCAGCGGCTAATAAGAATATTTGATAATTACCCATGTAGCAAAAATATAGTTTTTACCTCGCTTCTTCATGTTTTTTGAACATAAAGTATGATAAACAGAAAACGAGGTAGCATAACCTTTTGTTTTTATAGTTTATCCTGTGCAGGAGCGGAGGAATCAAGATTTGAGCTATTTTTCAGCACAGCGCTTTGCTTCTTCAATCCAGTCTTGCTCAAGTGTTAGTTTTTTATCTGGCGCAATACCAATATTGTCTATGGCCGACCCACTGTCGATTCTTCGGCTTCTATATGTCTCCCCTTAAAGCAGGTGAAGCATACGGCTGAAAGCTGCTCCTTTCATATTATTATAATCTCGAACACGCGCTGTATGCCCACTTAGGGATGAAAACGTCATTCTATAGGATGAGGGTTGATAAGCATGGTAATAGATCGGTGAGTGGAGAGGTGTTTAGGTTTTTAGTCCGTTTAGGAATCGGGAGAAAGACATTTCGAATGTGTTCGACATTCGTTCTTTACCCGCTAGGTGTTCGTAGTGCAGAACTCCAGTTTTCAAACAAAAACAAATTAGAGCGGTTCCTTATCTATATAGCTTATACGATATGAATTTTGACATTATTAAATTAGAAGATCTTAAAAAAGCCGATCACATCCCCAAGATTGTCGATGATCAAGTTGAAGAACCTTATTTCGTAAACTATGGTGAACGAACAGTTGGGGTAGGTTTATATCTTCCAAACTCGGATCACTGTGTATTGGCTTTAGTCGGAGATAGCCTCGATAGTAAGAAAATCATTGGTTATTATGGTAGCAGTGACGAACACTATGAGTTGGTACTCCATGGCTTAAGAATCGCATTTGAAGGCTATTTAAGATCGTTTAAGGGCGATACGGTAATCGGTGATATGGAGGTCGATGATTAGTCGAAGAATTTTAATTATTTTACCTTTGGTGAGGCAGCAAAGTATGCCTGAGATTACGGATCAGACTTGCATTGCGCATTCTATTCTACTTTAATAATTAGTTTATATACTAATGTTTATAGTTAAGTTTATTAGGTATTTATTATTTGTTAAAAGTGGTTTTTATACCTTTAGCCATAAAAAGGGAAAATGGCTTTGTATAGGCCGAACCGGCGTACTGACCGAACAGTCTGGGCCTGGCTTACGTATAAAGTAAAGGAATTTAGATCTATAGTAAAAGAATAATTTTTCTAATTTTATCCATCATATGGAAGAAACTTTTACACACGTACGTACGATGATCAGCATGATCCTTGGATTAGGTATCGCGCAGCTACTAAAAAATGCCGTAAAACTGATTGATCACAACAAGTTGGTCAAGCCGTATCTTCTGCATTTGCTGTGGGTGTTTTATGTCTTCCTTCTGATGATTCATTTCTGGTGGTGGGAAGCACATCTGAAAAATATTATCCACTGGAATTTTATCGAATATTTTTTTCTGATACTGTATACGATGATGTATTTTGCGCTGTGTGTCCTAATTTTTCCAGATAATATAAGCGACTATAAGGGGTTTAAAGATTATTTTTTTTCAAAGAAGCGATGGTTCTTTACGTTTTTAATTGTGCTTTTTGTTGCTGATTTTGGTGATACACTCTTAAAAGGGCCTGCTTATATGGACGCACTACACTGGGAGTATCCGGTGCGAAATGTCAGCCATATCGTGTTATGTGTATTAGCGATCAAGTTCGCTAATATTCGTTTTCATTATGTTCTGGTAACTCTGTTGATTGTGTATGAAATTTCCTATATCTTGAGACATTATTTTATAGGCTAGTGTGACATATTGCGGACTCGCAAAATACCATCGGAAAAAATATTTTTGTACATTTATCGGTAGCCGGAGATTGATTATTTTAAATATGAAAAGTAGTAGGTATGTCTTTGAATAAGTTGAAAGAAATGAAAGCAACATTTGTTGCCGTTTTGCTGATGACAATAACGGTTTGCGCATTTGGCCAAACTGAACAGAAAAAGCCCAACATCATCTTTATAATGAGTGATGATCACGCCGAGCAGGCAATTAGCGCGTACGGTCATCCGATTTCAAAAATAGCGCCCACGCCCCATATTGATAGAATAGCAAAGGGGGGAGCATTGTTTACGAATAACTATTGCAGCAATTCATTATGCGGTCCTAGCCGTGCAGCAATATTGACGGGTAAACATAGCCATAAGAATGGCTTTATGAAAAATGAAAATAAAGCTTTTGACGGCACGCAACAAACTCTCCCCAAAATTCTTAAAGCTAACGGCTATCAAACTGCGGTGATTGGAAAGTGGCATCTGCTTTCCCGGCCAACAGGTTTTGATCATTGGACCATTCTAAATGATCAAGGTGATTATTATAATCCTTATTTCATAACATCAAAAGACACAACCCGGTATAGTGGTTACGTTACGGACCTCATTACTGATTTCACAAAACAATGGCTGGAAGATAGGGATGAGTCCAAACCATTCTTTTTGATGATGCATCATAAGGCACCCCATCGCAATTGGGTGCCCGCAGAGCGCCATTATAGATTGTATGAGCATGTCAAATTTCCTGTCCCGGACAATTATTGGGATGATTATCAGGGAAGAATTGCGGCCAGCAAGCAGGAGATGAACGTCTATAGAGATATGTATGAAGGCCACGATCTGAAAATGGTGACCGGTATAGGTTCAGATAGTTTATTGTATGATCCGTGGCCTCAGGCATTTATGGGAACTATGACTCAGCAGGAAAGAAACCGTTTTTTTGAAGCTTACAGGGAGCGGAACGATGATTTTTATCGCACATCACGTTCGGAGAAAGAGGTCGCAGAGTGGAAATATCAGCGTTATTTACAGGACTATATGGCTACCGTGAAGTCCGTCGATGAAAGTGTAGGGGAGATACTAGATTATCTTAAAGCTAATGGATTGGAGGAGAACACGATTGTCATATATACGACAGATCAAGGGTTTTATTTGGGAGAACATGGATGGTTTGATAAGCGTTTTATGTATGAAGAGTCATTCGCAATGCCGTTAATGATGTCGTACCCGGGACATATCGAACCGGGAACCAAGGTAACAGAGCTAACGCAGAACATAGACTTTGCTCCCACGTTTTTAGACATGTGTGGGATCGATATTCCCACGGATATGCAAGGTTTGTCCTTTAAGCCGTTAGTGGAGGAGCGTGAAAAGCCTACGAAGTGGCGGGAGTCACTTTACTATCATTATTATGAGTTTCCGGGCATCCATAGTGTGCGAGCACATTATGGGGTAAAGATGGAACGGTACAAGTTGATGTACTTTTATAAAGACGACCAGTGGGAGCTTTATGATCTAAAAAAGGATCCCTCTGAAATGCACAATATATATGCTAAACCCGGTACCGACAAAATTACGCGGAAACTGAAAAATGAATTAGCACGTTTACAGGATGAATATGATGTAGATGAAGAATATAGAAAATAACATGAGAAGCGCTGCGACTTTTCTGTTTATGGTGTTGAGTACGCTGTCTTTGTCCGGGCAGACTATGCGGATGGACACTTATTGTAATCCGCTGAATTTGGATTATACCTACATGATCTATAATGCTCACAAAGATATTTCTTACCGCTCGGGTGCCGATCCTGCGGTTGTTGAATTTAGAGGCGAATATTATATGTTTGTTACCCGTAGTCATGGATACTGGCACTCTGCGGACTTGCAAAATTGGAATTTTATAAAACCCGAAATTTGGTATTTTGAAGGTTCCAATGCACCCGCTGCCCATAATTACAAAGATTCAGTGCTTTATGTTGCTGGCAATCCGTCAGGAAGCATGAGCATTCTTTATACAGACAATCCAAAGAAGGGCGACTGGAAATCGACACCGTCAATTCTCAATGATTTGCAAGACCCGGATTTGTTTATCGATGACGACGGACAGGCTTATATGTTTTGGGGATCATCAAACAAATTTCCCGTTCGGGGAAGGAAGCTAAATAAAAATAAACGTTTCATCGCTTCCGAGGAGATTGTAGAGCTGTTCAATCTTGATGCGCAGAAACACGGATGGGAACGCTTTGGAGAGAACCATTCGGATACGGTGCTCACCGGATATATCGAGGGCCCATGGCTGACTAAACATAATGGTAAGTATTATATGCAATACGCCGCTCCTGGCACAGAATTCAATGTGTATGGAGATGGTGTATATACGGCCGATCACCCTCTTGGACCGTATAGTTATCAACAGCATAATCCTATTTCGTATAAGCCAGGCGGATATATGAATGGGGCAGGCCATGGAAGTACTACTCGAGGGCCCGGGGGTAGCTATTGGCATTTTGCGACGATGGACTATTCGGTAAACATGAATTGGGAGCGACGGTTGTGCATGTTCCCGACCTTCTTCGATCGCGATGGTATCATGTATACGGATACTTATTTTGGAGACTATCCGCGGTATGCTCCATCGGTTCCTGAGAAGAATGGACGGTTTAGGGGATGGATGTTGCTGTCGTACAACAAACCGGTAACAGTTTCATCGGCGCAACCTGGTTTTAGCAAGGAAAATCTTACAGATGAAATCGCTAAGACCGCCTGGCTGGCAGAAAATAACGGCAATAAGCAATGGGTAATGATAGATTTGCAGCGTAACTCTGAGATGTATGCTATTCAGATTAACTACGCGGACTATAAGTCTGGAATATACGGACGAATGCCTGGTTTGAAGCACCGCTACACCCTACAGGGATCGCTCGATGGCCAGGAGTGGTTTACGGTAATTGATAAGCGAAATAGTTTTAAAGATACCCCAAACGATTATGTAGAACTGGAACGTCCGGTAACAGTTCGCTACATAAGATATAACAATATTGAGGTGCCAACTCCACATTTGGCTATGTCGGAAATCCGTGTATTTGGCAAAGGCTCTGGAAAAAAACCTGTTAAGGTGAAGGGTTTAGATATACGAAGATATACCGATCGGAGAGATGTGCGTATTCATTGGAACGAGCAGCCAGGTGTCCAGGGTTATAATGTGAGGTGGGGTATAGCGCCAGATAAACTGTATAGCTCGTGGATGGTGTACGGTTCCAATGAACTTTTATTAAAAGCGCTGTCTGCTGATCAGGAATACTACTTTGCATTAGAAGCGTTTAACGAAAACGGGATATCTGAGCTCACAGATGTTGTAAAAGTTGATTAGTGAGCGGCTTTAAAAGAAATAACGTACCGGCTGGCTCAACCAAGAAAATACAGGCTTTAGGTAGCTGCTGTGGCCATCCTGAAAAAAATCGCCTGAAAAAATGTAAAGCCGAGCAGCGATCTGCGCTTGTCACATATTTGGCTATTGCTTGATCCGAGACGACCACTTGGATCTTGATGTTAATAAATAGGTTTTTGGATTTTCATAAAACCCATCGCTGTAGCTATATCCGAGGAGTTTTATCAAGTTTGACGTGGGAACAGCAAATAAAATTATTAAAGCCGAGTGAGGCAACAAGAAATACTAGGTAATACTTAAAAAATGAAAAACACGAAATTACTTTTATTACTCTTTATTATTCCGTTCATCTTTTCACCGTGTATGGCGCAGAAGGACACAACGGCGCAAATGTTCTCGAGATATGTTGATCCGAACATCGGGTCAGTCCATAGCCGTTGGTTTTTTTACACCCCGGGTGCGGTTCCCTTTGGGATGGCTAAATTGGGACCTTCGACAAACGGGTCTTACGGGAATGCTAGTGGGTGGGAAGCAGTCGGATATGAAGATGGACATAGTTCAATTGAGGGCTTCGCATGTTTTCACGAATTTCAGATCGGCGGGGTAATGCTCATGCCAACCGTTGGCACGCTTAAGACGGCGCCCGGTACGCTTGACAAGCCGGAGGAGGGCTATCGTTCTACCTTCAAAAAAGAAAATGAGTACGCAACTTCAGGTTTCTACTCTGTATTGTTGGATAAATACAATACCAAAGTGGAGCTTACCGCAACGGACCGAGTGGGTTACCAGCGGTATACTTTCCCTGAATCCAACGAATCCTATATACTATTTGATATTGGAAACAAGCTGGGCGAGAGTGGTTCGGTGGTTGACGCCTATATCAAAATGGTGGATGAAACCACGGTTGAAGGATATGTGGAAACGAAACCAGAATATGTCAAGAAATTTCAACCCGAGGCAACGGTGAAAATGTTCTTCTATGCAAAGCTAAGCAAGCCGTCTTCCGGGCAAAAGGCATTCCTGCGGGCGGGGTCTGTTAATGAACAAGATGAAATAAAAGGAGTAGGATCCTGTCTTGCAGTGAAATATAAGACTTCCGACAAGGAACAGATAACGGTGAAGATTGGACAATCCTACACTTCGATTGCGAACGCCAAATTAAATTATCTAGCCGAAGGAGCGGATCTGGACTTCGATGCTGCGAAGCAAAAAGCATCAGCGAGATGGAACGAGATGCTTGGAAGGATACGGGTGGAAGGCGGTCCTCAAGAGAATAAAGTGAAGTTTTATACCGGTCTATATCATGCGCTGCTGGGCCGCGGGCTTGCAAACGATATTAATGGCGCGTATCCGAAAAATGACGGTACCGTTGGCCATATTCCGCTAAATGATGAAGGCCGGTCAGAGCACAACTATTATAATACCGATGCGATATGGGGAGCATTCTGGAACCTTACGCAGCTTTGGGCACTGGCGTATCCAGAGTATTATTCGGAATGGGTGAAAAGCCAGTTGCTCGTTTACAAAGAAACCGGGTGGTTAGGTGACGGGATTGCTAACAGTAAATATGTTTCGGGGGTGGGGACAAATTTCACTAGCCTTGCTATTGCGGCAGCCTATAATTGTGGGATACGGGATTTTGATTACGAGCTAGGCTATGAAGCCGCATTAAAAAATGAGATCAATGGATATCAACGTCCCGCAGGTGCGGGTAAACTGGATGTTGAAACCTTTGTAACAAGAGGATATAGCCCTTATATTCCGAACCAGGATCAGCAGACCAGCAGAGACGACGCAGGTTCAGTTTTCGGAGCCTCCCGTACCCTCGAATACTCTTTTAGCAGTTACGCGGTTGCGCAGTTTGCTAAACACCTGGGAAAAGAGGCTGATTATAATAAGCTTTCCAAAATGGCGTCCAATTGGGAAAATCTTTTCGATCCAAAAACGGAGCTCATTCGTCCTCGAATGCTAGATGGAAGCTTTTTAAAAGATTTCAACCCATCTGCTGCCTGGGCAGGTTTTCAAGAGGGGAATGCGATACAGTATACTTTTTATGTGCCACACGAACCTATCAAACTGATCGCTAAGGTCGGGCAAGATGTGTTCAACAACCGTTTAGATAGTATATTCCTGCTGTCTCAAAAGAATACGTTCGGCGGAGGGAAAACTGTCGATGCTTTCGCAGGCGTTAACGCGCTGTATAATCACGGAAACCAACCCAATCTGCATGTATCTTGGTTATTTAATTTCGCTGGTAAACCTTATCTAAGCCAGAAATGGGTGCGTACGATATGTAATGAATTTTATGGCGTTGATGGAGTGCACGGTTACGGCTATGGACAAGACGAAGACCAGGGACAATTAGGAGCTTGGTATGTGATGTCGGCAATGGGATTATTTGACGTTAAAGGATTAACGCAGATTGATCCTGCTTTTCAGATTGGAAGTCCCTTGTTTGATCGGGTGGAGATTAAATTGAATAAAGCATACTATAAGGGGGACAAATTTTTAATTGAGACAACGGGGAATTCACCTGAAAATCTGTATGTACAGTCTATCCATAAAAATGGCAAGAGCCAACAATCGATACTCCTGCCATTTGAAAACATTGTAAACGGAGGATCTTTAAAAATAGATATGGGAAACAAGCCCAATACGAATCTAAAGCTTTAGTCCATCTTGTCTGTTGTTATTTTGCTGTTAAGGAAATATTGACTGGGAAAATAGATGATTCGGAGTGTATAACACACTCCGAATTTTAGTTTGTATTTTCCTGCACCGTATGTCTAATGACAGAGACACTGTCGTTCGGAAAATGATTTTTTAACCACTTGCGTAGCTTCAGTTCTTGATTTGTAATTAGTTGTTCTTCAGAAGAATATATGAATGCAATATGATTGGCAAGACTGTCGCTCTTTGCGTATTGTTGTTGGCGGCCGATACTATAAAACGATAGTTCAGGGAAGATAATCTTGATATCACGGTCTAGCTCCGGGTTCGCTAAACTATATGCGGCAAGTTTGTTGTTCAGCGCGCGTATGGTTAAGTCTTTCTCATTTACGGCAATGCTGCGTTTATCGATCTCATTCATAATGGTCGATTTGAGGTCAAAGCTATCCTGCCGGATGATTAGTTCTGTGTTTTCCACACCAAAAGAGGCCATATTCCGCTCCAAGGCATGGATCTCTTGGTCGCTGAATTTTTTATCCAGAAAGGCGAGTTCCAGTCGTTTTGGGCTACGATTAGGAAGCAGCCGTTCATAGATGACCGTATAGCCATTGTCGGTTAACTCCTGCTGAACGAACTGTTTAACCTTGTTACTATATTTCTTTTCTTGAAGTAAGTTGTAGGCAAAGTAAAGGCTTGGAACAACTAGTATTAGTGTAATGACGGTAATACTTTGTGTGATTTTCTTCTCGCGACGCTGATCAACGTAATGCGTTTTAGGATAACGGAGGTATTTGACGATTGCAAAGGTTGCAATACAGATGAATACACAGTTAATAATATAAAGATAGAGCGCTCCGGCGAAGTAGCTGATGTTACCAATGGCTAAGCCATAACCCGCCGTGCATAGGGGGGGCATTAGCGCCGTTGCAATAGCGACCCCGGGAATCGGGTTCCCTTTGTTGACGCGAGTTATCGCAATTACGCCCACCAGACCACCGAAGATCGCGATAAGGACATCATAAATATTGGGGGAAGTACGCGCGAGCAATTCGGACTGTGCCTCCTTGAAAGGGCTGAGTAAGAAATAAACAAAGGAGACGACAAGACTGATCACTGTTGCAATCAATAAGTTTTTTATTGATTTTTTTAATAGCGGGAAATCAAATGTTCCTAAGGCAAAACCTGCACCAACAATCGGCCCCATCAACGGGGAAATAAGCATGGCACCAATAATTACCGCGGTGGAATTCACGTTGAGGCCAACCGATGCGATAACTATAGCGCAGGCAAGAATCCAGGCGTTAGCTCCTCGAAATGATATGTTTTTGACAACGTCTTCTAAGACCGTCTCTTTTTTGTCTTCGCCTTCGTGCAGGTTAAAAAAATGTAAAAATCTATTCATATGGAAGTATCGCGTGTTCACGAATATAGATAACAAATACGAGGGGTAAACAATAAACGGAAAATTAAAAAGAAAAATGTCGAATAACATTTACGAAAACCTTTGATATCAGAGCGAGTGTTATGGTGTTTTTTCGATCGCTCCAAAACAGTTTGTTTTGCTGGATGTAATTTTTATCTAAACAATCACGCTACTTCCTTGTTGAGATTAGGAATACGGGGATTTAACCATTCTCCTTTTTATATAACATTACAAACATTTCTTTTATGAACAACTTAGAATTCAACGACGTTCAACAACACTGGGACAACTTTTTAACATCAGCTATCGCATGGGCACCTCGAGTCCTCACGGCCATTGTTTCCGCTATACTGATCTACCTGGTGGGACTTTGGTTGATTAGATTGATTAACAAGATGACCTCGAAGGCATTTGAAAAACGCGATATGGATGTCTCACTTCGTCGATTTTTGACTACTCTGATAAATTGGGCATTGAATATCCTTTTATTTATTGTGGTGGTTACTCAACTAGGTGTTCAGACTTCTGCTTTCGTTGCCATAATCGGTGCTGCTGGTCTGGCTATAGGTCTTGCATTACAGGGCTCTTTATCGAATTTTGCGGGAGGTATTCTAATTTTGGTGTTAAAGCCGTTTAAGGTGGGGGATTATATCAGTTCGAGTGCTGGTGAATCCGGTACGGTTGACCAGATTGATATTTTTAATACAAGGCTCAAAACCCCGCAGAATCAGCTTGTAGTTGTACCAAATGGGGAGCTTTCTAATAGCAGTATCACAAACTATACGCAACTCGGAACAAGGCGGACTTGGTTCGATATCGGGGTATCCTATGATGCGGATCTACTTAAAGCTAAAGGTACATTAATGGGAGTGATTGCAAGTAATGAGTTCGCTTTTAACGACCCGGCTCCCCAAGTGGTCGTGACCGAGCTTGGTGATAGCGCAATAAACTTGTCCGTCCGGGTAACGACTTCGAATGATAATTTTTGGACAATGCAAGAAC
>NZ_JABMCQ010000040.1 GCF_013179575.1 Sphingobacterium shayense
CTAAGGATTGCAGCTGGCCCGCATCAAGAGTGATCCATAGCCTCTGTTCAGCGAGGAACACACGAGCTCTGGAGGCAGTAGTTAAATCCACTTTAATTTTCCCCTTAGATTCAGTGAGATTTCCACTGAATGCTAGCCATCCGAATTTAGGATGGTTTATAATGTAAGTTCCTGAGTTCACGGCATAACCGTAAAATCCGGACCCATAGTCTCCTGTAATCCCGTCATTCGCAAGCGTCGATGGGTATGAGTGGAAAGCTCCCGGCGCGAAACCGTCTTGAGTAACGTTTGCCAGTGCACCCATCATGCCCGCATGCCCTACACGTAGGAGGTAGAAATTTTCTGGATTGTCCCGGTACTCGTTTAGGATTGGAATGGCGTTAAGAGCAGAGCCATAATGGTGTAACTGCCGTTCCACGCGAGCAAGTTTTCCACCGTAAACAAAGTCCCAATATCGGCGAGCACTGCCATTGTAACCCCAGTGCGGTACGTTGGGGACATAGGCAAGGATAGCATTTAAGGTTATCTCGGCTTTTTGATCAAAGCCAAAGTACCGTGACCAGAGATATACTTCCTCTTGGCCTGTGGAATCCCATGGCATTTCACTGCCAAACGGATAGTTAAGTGTTTTCCAATGTAATGCACGTTGTTTCATCAGATCTTCTAATTTTGAGGCCTGTTCAAGCAAACCTTCCTTTTTTAGATCCATAAGGATGAATAGAAAGACGCTTCCCTCCATTTGTCCAAACTGCGCGTAATGTGGCGCTTTTTCAACCATAGCCACACTTGTCTGAAATGCTCTATCTAGATACGTCTTCCACGTGTGTTCTGTCACCAGTTGATTGTAATTTCTTGCGAGCCGGTATAACACCCAATGTGCAGCAGCGACATGTGGATAATTATACGAGCGACCTATGTCGTCAGCTTCCTTTTTCGACCATGCTGCCCAAGTTTTATAATTTATAGAATCACTGTACGTTCCTGCTGCCATTGAATCTGGTTCGTAAAAGAATAAGCTTTTAACCACGCCATATTTATCTTTACCCTCCTTATGCTGAATTCTCCCAAACATAGTTTGTTCAGTAAACTTCTTTAGTTTATCTATTTCCTGAGGATTGGGTTGCACAAGTTGTTTCATTATGGCAGCCAACCAGCTTGCTGCGCCTGCTTCATCGCTAAGGCCTGCAAACCATGCATTTTGATGTTCTGTTACATGTGATTTTGTTTCATAATCATAAGTGATGACCGAGGGCGATCGGTGAAAAGGGTCATGAGGACTTTCATACCATTGATCATTTGTGAGGAAATGACCAAGATCTGCTACGACTTGCCGTTCTGGCTTGATAACTTTGTATTGAACTGTCTGTACCAGCCCGTCGTCATATGTGATCGTTACGCGGGATCTTCCCCATTTATTTCCGATTACCTTGTAGCTTATCCATTTTTCAGGGGTAGCCTCAAGTTTGTCTAGTCTTATAGAACCAGCTGGATATATTTGGATGTCCTTTACCTTTTCTTTATATTTTATAAATAGTTTCCCCGGGGCGTCCTGCGGGATTAGATATCCTGGGGCGCCTATCGCAACGGGTCTTTTTTGTTTTAGGAGCGTGTTCTCGATTTCCGTAATACTGGGAGCTAACACCAATTTAAGCGCATAACTTTTCGTATCACCGGGTTTAAGAACCTCTGAAGTAGGTTCATTCCATTGTTCGACGCCTTTCCATTCTGTTTGGGCAAAACATTTACTATGGATTAACCACTCGTGAAAGCCTTCGAACGTAATGCTTCGTGGAGTTGGGTCATCGTTGAGGGGACGATAGGCTTCAAAGCCAGCGTTCTCTAAAGGGAGAACAAGAAGACTTGGGCCGTTTCCATGGAGCCTGTTGACTTGTAAATAACCGGCATCTTTTCCAATGTAAGGATCGAAGAATACGTTGTCCGCATGCGCATTATCGAGATTTTTCCAGTCCATGTTGTTATTGAAAATCATAGGGATGCCCAACGCGCCAATTTCATACGCTTTTTTTGTTGTGTTTTTGACTGTAAAACGTAAGACCAAATTACCATTATCTTGTTCCCAGCTTCGCGTCACTTGAAGCGGAATACTGTTTAATGTCGCGGTTAGCTCGGCTGCAGCTAACATATTTCCGGAGGTTCTCAGCGGTTTTATGGCCTCGCGCTTTTGTGCAGAGGAGAATCGTTTCCACGAAGATTCTCCCACCGCACGTATAGTTAGGTTGATATCGCCAAGATGATAAAAATTATCACGCGCTCTGTTCTTTAGCAGTTCGTCCGGTGTATAATCGAAAGCAGAATCGCCTTTTAATTTTAACGAGCTAACGGTTTGCGATGATTTAAGAATAGCTAAATTTAGCTCGGGAAGTATGAAATTTTCGCTGCCCGAACCAAGATCGAGAGTGTGAGGTTGGTCTTTTATTTTCTCCCAAAATGGATTTTGAGCAAAACTATCGTTGCTAATCATTGTCTGCAAAAGGAGCAATGCTATGGGAAGTTTAGTAAGTTTTCGCATATAGATATTAATGGTGTTTTTTATCGAAACACGCCCTAGTAAGTAGTTTTACCTTTTATCGGTTAATAAGCTACAAACCCAAAAATAGTACTTCATAGCTTTATATTGTTACCGGATATTGGTATTTATAGTTCGTAAATTAACCCACTGTTGTCTATCTATAATGTCTTTTTGTTGGGAAGCGTTTATAAGACATTAAACCCGAAGTATCATGTTCGAAAGTTTGGAACCGGCTAAAATATGCACTGTGGAGTATATTGATGAACGACGTAGTTACAATATACAGGCGCCGGTAAATAAAACTTACTGAATATTAGCCAATTCTCACTGTATTTTCGCCTTTGTGTGTCGGGTTTCTTGTTAATATTAAGTTAATCTTGTAACTTTCATCCTACTAGTCATACGATATCGTGTAGTGTAAACAGATATTTAAGGTCTCTAACAAAAACTTGTTATGAAATTGATTCAATTTAGTGTTCCTTCACCCAGGGATAAGAGCGTATATGTGCAAGAGGATAAATTATCAAATTTTTACCCCTATTTTCATAAGCACGAGGAATATCAATTAATGTGGATCGTTCAAGGCGAGGGAACACTGTTTCTTTCGGATAATTTCCACACCTTTCAGACAAATGATATATTCCTTCTAGGACCTAATCAACCTCACGTATTTAAAAAAAACGATAATACTGTAGACTCGGCAAGCGTGGAAACCGTTTCAATCTTTTTCAACTTAAATGGGGGGCTTTCAAGCTTAATGAATATGCCGGAATTGCGCGATATTTTTTCCTTTATTTTAAGCAACAGCCACGGGTTTAAAGTTCCACAGGCATATACTACTCGAATTAAACGGCGCATCTCCCTTTTAAGGAAAGCGGAAAGTATGAATCAATTATTGAGCTTCGTATACCTTCTTAAGGAGCTTAGCTTGGTAGCTAATGAACTTAAACCTCTTTCTTTGGCCACAGTACTCGCCAAAGAAGAAGGGTTTTTAAGGATTAACGATGTCTGCCGGTACATAAAAGAGAATTTTCGTCGTAGTATTACCTTGGAGGAAGCAGCAGATCATGCCAATCTTACTCCCCAGGCGTTCTGCCGTTATTTTAAAAAACACACAGGTCTCACGTTCGTCAGTTACGTTAATGAACTTCGTATTCAAGAAGCATGTACTTTGATAACTGCCCAGCGTTACGAAAGTATTGGTTTGGTAGCGTATAATTCCGGCTTCAACAGTATAACGAACTTCAATCGAGTATTCCGATCGATCACTGGGTGCTCTCCCAAAGAATATTTTGCTCAATATAGGAATAAGGTACTGTAAGCAATACTGTTAAAATGCGGTAAGTTTTGATTAAATCCTGACTAGCATATACTAGGAATAGACCATAGTTTTGAAAAAAAACATTTAATAATTATGGTTACTATAAATTGGAGTGGGATTTTTCCAGCAATGTTAACACCTTTTCACGAGAATGGTGATTTAAATTTAGAGATGCTTGACATCAATATCGAAGCACAACTTGCTGCAGGCATCCATGGTTTGATTCTTGCAGGATCATTGGGCGAGGCAAGCACATTAGACACAGAAGAAAAATTCACCTTATTGTCGCATACCTTAAAGGTTGTTAACGGACGGGTTCCTGTACTGTTGAACTTAACGGAGAATACGACGAAAGCGGCTGTTGAGTTTGCACAGCGGGCAGAAGAATTAGGAGCGGACGGATTGATGGTTCTTCCCCCAATGCGTTATCGCGGTGATGATAGAGAGGTCGTTGCGTTCTTCCGGAGTATTGCTCAGAGCACAAAGCTACCTTTACTTATCTACAACAATCCAGTGGACTACGCCACATATATTACTCTAGACATGTTTGAAGAGCTACTTCAGGAACCTAACGTGCAGGCTGTAAAAGAATCGACTAGAGACCTAACGAATATCACCCGCCTACGTAACCGTTTTGGAGATCGTTTAAAAATATTAGGGGGTGTAGATACCATTTTTCTTGAGTCAATTGCGCTTGGTGCTGATGGAGTTGTTGGGGGGCTGGTGGATGCTTTCCCGAGAGAAACCTATGCTATTTTTGACCTAGTAAAAAAAGGTGAAATTGATAAGGCTGTAGAGATATACCGCTGGTTTATGCCACTATTGGAGCTGGATATTAAACCCAAATTGGTGCAGTATATTAAGCTAGCTGCAAATAAAGAAGGTTTATGTACTCCATATACTCGTGCTCCGCGTCTTGAACTTGTAGGTGAAGAGAAAGAAGCTGTAATTAAAATAATTGATGATGCTATTGCATCAAGACCTAAACTATAAAAACAGAAAGATATATGTCCAACGAACAAATTCATGCCATCGTCCTTAAATCAGTTGCTGCCTCGGATTACTTGCAAAAAATAAGTCTACATGAACGCGCAGCCTTAATGCATTCGATTGCCGATGAGATTACTGAATTGGGGGAATCTTTAATTCAAACTGCTGAACAAGAAACAGGACTTCCAAATGCTCGTTTGCAAGGAGAGAAGGGACGTACTGTTGGACAATGGCGTTCATATGCAAATGCGATAAAGAGTGGCCTGTTTGCCGAAGCACGAATTGACAAAGGGGATGGCGTGCAAAAGGCGGACATACGAAAGTATAATAAAGCAGTAGGTCCTGTTGCGGTATTCGGAGCTAGTAACTTTCCTTTTGCTTTTTCCACAGCTGGTGGAGATACAGCAAGTGCAATCGCTGCCGGCTGTTCAGTTGTGTACAAAGAGCATCCGGGGCATCCAGCGACGTCTCAAATAATGGCCGAAGCAATTCAGCGAGGATTAAGAAAACATGGTGCTCCTGAAGGTGCTTTTGGATATATTCAAGGAGCTGGAAACAGTGTTGGAGAGGCACTTGTATTGCATCCAGCGATCAAAGCCGTCGCCTTTACTGGATCATTAGCGGGGGGTAAAGCACTATTTAATTTGGGCGTCACTCGTGAAGAACCAATTCCTGTATTTGCAGAGATGGGGAGTGTAAATCCCGTCTTTGCACTCCCTGAGTTCCTCCAACAAAATACCTCAACTTTCGCCCAACAGTATGTAGGATCTTTATCGTTAGGTGTAGGGCAATTCTGTACGAACCCCGGTGTGTTGGTTGTTCAAAAAGATGCTTCTTTAGCGTCCTTTAAGCAACAGTTACAAGAGGAAATCGCAAAGATTCCGGCAGCACGGATGCTTCATCAAGGAATTGCAAATAGTTATAACCAAGGCCGCTCGCAACTGCTGGAACAACAGGGTGTGGAACAAATCGGGGCAGGATCTGCCGCCGAAAATGGGCAAGGCCAGGGCGCCATTTATAGCGTTGATGCGAAATACTTTATCGACAATCCAATCCTTAGCCATGAAGTATTCGGACCAGCAGGATTATTGGTGGAGTGTGAGGATCAACAGCAGATGCTAGCCGTGCTAGCACAGCTAGGGGGGCAGCTGACTATTACGTTTTCTGCAACTAAGGGCGATATGAAGCAATATGTAGATCTTTTTAATCTTGCTCAAAAAAAATGTGGACGTTTACTCTTTGGCGGCATGCCAACAGGCGTGGATGTAGTGTTGGCTATGCAGCACGGGGGACCTTTTCCATCGAGTACCGATAGCCGATTCACCTCGGTCGGTCCTGATGCGATTAAACGTTTCTTGAGACCTGTAAGTTTTCAAAATTGGCCAGATGAGTTGCTGCCACAGGAACTTCAAGAGAGTAACCCTTTAAAAATAGAACGTATTGTAGACAACAAACGCGAATTAGCATATTCCTAATCGTAATAGATGAAAAAGACCTTTTTTTGTATTGATTCGCATACCTGTGGGTGCCCTGTGCGCCTAGTAGCTGGTGGAGCGCCATTTTTGTCTGGTAATTCTATGATGGAGAGGCGTTTACATTTTATGCAAGAATATGACTGGATTCGTAAAGGATTGATGTTTGAACCTCGAGGTCACGATATGATGAGTGGTAGCATGCTTTATCCTCCAACGGACCCACAAAATGATGTTGGTGTTCTCTATATTGAAACCAGCGGATGTCTACCTATGTGTGGACACGGTACAATTGGTACCGTAACGATTGCGATCGAAGAGGGACTTGTAATTCCTAAAGTGCCTGGGAAGTTACGTCTGGAAACACCAGCCGGTATTGTACTTATTGACTATAAGCAGCAGGGTGAGAAGGTAGAATCGGTCAAGCTTACCAATGTTGCTTCATTTCTTTACGCGGAAGACCTTGTGGTAGACTGTCCCGATTTAGGAGAAATTCATGTGGACGTAGCTTATGGCGGAAATTTTTACGGAATCATTGATCCTCAGGAAAATTTTTCGGATATAACTGCCTTTTCGGCGAGCAACCTAATCCATTATGGAAAGTTAATTCGGGGTTTATTAAATGAAAAATATAATTTTCAACATCCTGAAGATTCTAATATCCACGGCTTAAGCCATATCCAGTGGACTGGTAATCCAACTAAACCAAACTCCTCAGGCCGCAACGCGGTACTTGTGGGCGAGAATGCCTTAGATAGGTCTCCATGTGGAACAGGAACCTCGGCACGAATGGCTCAGTGGTATGCTAAAGGGAAGCTTAAACTAGGCGATACATTTATTCACGAAAGCTATATTGGTTCGCAGTTTACAGGAAAAATCGAAGGAACGCTAAAAGTTGCTGGCCGCGATGCTATCATTCCCTCGATCGAAGGATGGGCGCGTATAACCGGATACAATACCATAATAATTGACGACAACGACCCTTATAAAGAAGGGTTCCAAGTGATGTAAAGACGACTAATAATAGTAAAACAGTGGAGAATAATAAAGGTACGGCAGTTGTAATTGGAGCTGGGATAGCAGGGCTATCGTCAGCTTTTTATTTGATGAAAGATGGATGGGATGTTACCATTATCGATAAAAAGAGTGAAATTGAAAATTGTTCTTATGGGAATGCGGGTATGCTCGTTCCAAGTCATTTTACGCCGATGGCTGCTCCAGGAATAGTCGCTCAAGGAATAAAATGGATGTTCGACAGCAAAAGTCCTTTTTATGTTCGTCCAAGCTTAAGCTGGAAATTGATGGATTGGGGTCTTAAATTTTTAAAGCACGCCAATCGTCAGCATGTGGACAATAATTCGAAGGATTTAGGTGCGTTGAATTTATACAGCTCACGTCTTTATGATGAACTTTCTTCGATGGAAGGTTTTGATTTCGAGCTTCAGCAGAACGGCATTATTATGATGTACAAAACTAAAGAAGTTCAACACGAGGAGCAAGAGATGGCTTTTCGCGCACGGGACTTAGGTTTAGAGGTAGAATTACTGGATGCGGGGCAGCTACAAGCTTTGGAACCTAACATGAAGGTCGAAGCATTGGGAGCTGCTTACTATAAGTGCGATGGTAAATTATATCCGCAAAAATTGATGAGACAACTGATCGACTCGCTAAAACGAGGTGGTGTTCGTCTTTTCGATGATGTGGAGGTTTTAGATTTTAAGGTATCAGCCGGTAATGTACAGGAAGTGGTCACGAGCAAAGGTAATTTTAAAGCTGACCAATTCGTGTTAGCTCCGGGGGCATTTTTACCGAATCTTAGTGCAAAACTTGGTATTAAAATGCCATTAATGCCTGGAAAAGGGTATTCTTTTATGTATACGCCAGAAGGGCAAGTAGGGCTAAATCATGCCGCTCTACTGTTGGAAGCACGAGTGGCTGTAACTCCAATGAATGAAAAGATACGATTTAGTGGTACGATGGAGCTCGGAACTGCGAATGATAAGATAAATGTCAACCGAGTCAAAGGTATCGTAGAATCAATTCCGGACTATTATCCAGAACTTAAGATAGACTATCCCCAGGATAAAGTATGGTACGGTTACCGTCCATGCACACCGGACGGACTTCCCTATTTAGGAAGATGCCGTAAAATCAGTAATCTTACTGTCGCCGCTGGTGGTGGGATGATGGGCTTGAGTTTAGGACCTGCCTTTGGAAAGACAGTTGCAGATATCCTTAGCGAGCGTTCGGTACCTGTAGAAATAATGAATTTTAGACCTGATCGGTTTGATCGATAAGAACCTGTAATGACAAAATTATGATGCGAGCTAAAAAGAACTTGGTGAAACTGACGATTACAGGTTTTTCTTTGCTTGTCTGTTTACATTGTACCGTGGCACAAGAACTTTACTCTCATACTACACCGATTGAACCATTTGTAGTTCAATACGGGCACGACGTCCAAGCGATTAATTATTTTTATGGCCCCATGCCCGCAGAGGGCAACCGGCAGCAAGCTGCGCCATCTCCTGAGCAATTACTACGTTTGCGTGAGCTAGACAATACTTATTTAAATAAATTAAAGGACTTTCCTTATGAGAAGTTAAACACCTCCGGACAAGTTGACTATATCCTTCTCAAACGAAAAATTCAATCCGACATTCAACAATTGGATGAGCAAATAGCGTGTTACGATCGATTAAGAGCATATTTACCTTTTGCGAACGATATTTTTGATTTTGAGAAAATTCGTAGGCGTGGTGCTGTAATCGATGGACAGCGAATTGCGGCCATGTTTCAAGTGTCAAAAGATGCTGTTATCGAAAAAAGTAAAGAGATCAAAATCGCTCCTTCGATCCCTTATTCGGATGTGAATTTTTTGAGACAGGTAATTGGTTCTTTAAAATTAAGGCTAGCGAGTTGTTATGAGTTTTATAATGGCTATGAACCGTCATTTTCTTGGTGGGGACAACAGCCCTACCAGGAGCTTGTATTGGCGCTCACAAGCTATGAACAAACATTAACTGGCAAAAGTGATTGGGAAGTTTTTGATGATGGTAGTAATATCGGTGGGACGCCAATCGGTAGAAAGGCGTTAGACCGGGAGTTACGCGATGAGATGATTTCTTATAATGCCGATGAGTTACTACGCCTGGCTGATCAGGAGTTCGCTTGGTGTAAAGAAGAGCTGTTAAAAGCATCACGTGAAATGGGACACGGCGATAATTGGAAGGCCGCTCAAGAGGAAGTAAAGAATTCGTATGTCCCCGTAGGTAGACAACCGGAGCTGATTATGGAGTTGTATAACGACGCTCAACAATTCATCCAAGAGAATGACTTGATGGATGTGCCCCCACTTGCCGAGGAGACATGGGGGATGATTATGATGACCCCCGAACGTCAACTTATTAACCCGTTTTTTACTGGCGGGCGCGAGATAAGTATTTCTTACCCTACTAATGGGATGAGTCAATCTGAAAAGTTGATGAGTATGCGCGGGAATAACCCGCATTTTTCCAGAGCAACGGTTCAGCATGAATTAATCCCTGGGCATCATCTTCAGTATTTTATGAATCGAAGGTTTATGCCTTATCGAGAGGAGGCTTTCAATACACCATTTTGGACCGAGGGCTGGACACTTTATTGGGAGCTACTTCTTTATTCTAAGGGATTTGCAAAAACTCCCCAACAGCGTATTGGTATGCTTTTCTGGCGTATGCATCGTTGCGCGCGAATTACGTTCAGTATTAAGTTTCATCTGGGTGAGTGGACCCCCCAACAGTGTATCGATTATTTGACCGATCAAGTGGGGTTTGAGGTAGCAAATGCGCATGGTGAGGTTAAGCGATCCTTCGAAGGCGGATATAGCCCGCTTTATCAATTGGCTTATCTGGTGGGTGGATTACAGTTAATGAGTATAAAGAATGAGCTCGTTGAATCGGGAAAAATGAGTTATAAAGAGTTTCACGATCGGGTTATCAAAGAAAACTACATGCCGATGGAAATGCTACGCGCAATTCTAACGAAACAGGATCTCCCTATTGATTACGAAACGGCTTGGAAATTTTACGATTTTAAATAACATGTAAACATGACAGACAAGGGTGGTACTTTTCATAAATCCATGGGGCTGCTGGATGCAACGATGCTCGTTGCCGGTAGTATGATTGGATCGGGTATCTTTATTGTGTCGGCGGATATTGCTCGACATACTGGATCCGCAGGGTGGCTTATGATCGTTTGGGTTATTTGTGGATTTATGACCCTTGTTGCTGCGTTGAGTTACGGAGAGTTGAGCGCTATGTTTCCAAAAGCTGGAGGCCAGTACGTGTACCTACGTGAAGCATACGGCCCACTTTTGAGTTTTGTATTCGGTTGGACTTTTTTCGCTGTAATACAAACGGCAACAATTGCTGCTGTTGGCGTGGCGTTTGCAAAATTTACGGCTTATCTTTTTCCTTGGTTAGATGAGGATGTGTATCTTCTTAGCATAGGTGACTACCGGTTATCCGCCGCCCAGTTACTCTCTATTGGTGTGATTTTATTGTTAACTTTTATCAATTCTCGGGGAATAAAATCCGGCAAACGCGTGCAAACGACGCTTACGCTCGTCAAGATCTTTAGTCTATTGTTTTTAGTACTTGCTGGGTTTCTAGCGTTCAAATATGAAATATGGCAATTAAATTGGTTGAACAGTAACACGTGGAGCTTGCAAAAATTGAATGTTGACGGCGGCCTCGAGAGATATAGTACGTTTGGGGCTTTCGGAGCAATTTCCGCGGCGATGGTTGGCGCACTCTTTAGCAGTGATTCCTGGCATTCTTCTTCTTCTGTAGCGGGAGAAATTAAAAACCCAAAGCGTAATATTGGTCTTAGTTTAGCTTTGGGTACATTGATTGTTACGATAGTTTATCTGCTTACTAATTTAATGTATACCAGTATACTAGAAATAAGTCAGATGGCTGCTGCACCCAAAGATCGTGTCGGTATGAGTTCGGCGCAAGAGATATTCGGTCCTTTCGGGATTTCTTTGATCGCGGTGATGATTATGATCAGTACGTTTGGATGTAATAATGGTCTCATTCTTTCGGGTGCACGGGTGTACTATTCAATGGCGCAGGACGGCTTATTCTTTAAAAAAGTTGGAACGCTCAATGCTAGCGGTGTACCCGGGTACGCACTTTGGTTGCAGGCGGTAATAGCAAGTCTATGGTGCCTTAGCGGAAAATACGGCGATTTACTTGATATGATCACCTGTGTCGTAGTGGTTTTTTATGTTCTAGCTGTCGCAGGTGTTATAAAATTACGGTATACACGTCCAGATTTTCCTCGGCCATATCGGGCGTTTGGGTATCCCTTGCTGCCAATAATTTATATTTTGATGGGCACAGCGTTCATTATTCTGCTCCTTATTTATAAACCAGATTACACGGTCCCAGGAATTGGAATTACTCTGCTGGGAATCCCTATATATTATTTTGTAAAGAATAAGAATAACCAAATAAAAGATGTTTAAAACTTTATGCTGCTTACTGCTAACTGTATCTTACATATCCTGTAGCTTTGGGCAAGGTACAACCGCCGACTACAAGCGTGCCAAGCACTACAAATCAGCCGTTAAGGGAAAGCTCTATGACGCCCCTCTTTCAAAAGGATGGAGTGCCGACGGGAACGAATTATGGTATGAAAAGCAAACACCGAAAGGGCGTGTATTTATGCTAATCAATGCCAAGCTCCGGACTAAAAAAGAAATTTTTACGTTAGAGGAACTTTTGACGTCTTTACAAAATAAGATTGGCCATAGCGTTGATGTAGATGCATTGGATCGAGAGAAGATAAAACTTTCCGGTGGAGCTTTTGAATTCGAGCATCAGGGATATTTGTGGAAATGGACGTTTGCGACTAAAAGTCTTACGCAGAAACAGGCTTTAGAAAAGAAAGATCGACCGGCTTATTGGGGGAGAATTTCTGATGATAGTGAAGGGAAAAAGATCATCTCGCCAGATGAAAAATGGGTTGCGTTTATTAAAGACCATAATCTTTTCGTTCGCCCCGCGGATGACACGACAAGTAATAGGCAGTTAACTTTCGATGGCTCTTTCGAAGAATATTATTCAGCTCAATTACACTGGTCGCCAGATAATAAAAAAATCGCGACCAGTAAAGTTCGTCCAGCCGCTGTACGTCAACTAACATTGGTTGAATCCTCGCCTGTTGATCAGTTGCAACCGAAGTTGCATACCCGAGATTATCCAAAGCCTGGCGATGCTCTTTCGCAATACTATCCTGTAATCTATAATTTAGAGTTGGATACTTTATTGCGTTCCAATGAAGAGGTATTAGAGAACCAATTTTCGATAAGCCGAATTGCTTGGAGTAAGAATAGTCAGGCGATTACTTTTGAATATAATAAACGGGGGCATCAGCAGTATACGGTTTTTGAGTTTTTAGCCTCCAATGGGGCTATGCGCACCTTAATCGAAGAAACTAGCGACACGTTTATTGATTATAGCGGTAAGCGGTTTCGCTACGATATTGCTGATAAAAAAGAAGTTATATGGGCGTCCGAACGGGACGGATGGAATCATTTATACCTTTATGATACAAATAAATCTAGGGTTATCAATCAGATAACCAAAGGTGAATGGACAGTCCGTAATGTGGTACATGTTGACGAAAAACGAAGGCAGATTATCTTTGAAGCAGGCGGGATGGTGAAGGGGCAAGACCCTTATTTCGTACAGTATTATAGTATTGATTTTGACGGGGATAATTTGCGTGCTCTGAGTTTCGAAAATGGGAATCATAACGCGTCTTTTAATTCTGATTTTTCCTTATTCATGGATGTGTATTCACGAGTGGATAGTGCGCCGATAACGCTATTGCGAAACCGAAGTGGGGAGATCGTAATGAAATTGGAAGAAGCGCAAGATCTTGAACTACGTAAAGCTGGCTGGCGTGCGCCAGAAATTTTTTCAACGAAAGGGAGGGACGATAGTACGGATATTTGGGGAATTATTATTCGGCCAAGTGATTTTGATGAAACGAAACATTATCCGATAATCGAATATATCTACGCTGGACCACACAGCTCATTTGTCCCAAAATCGTTTACGGTTAATCCTTCGGGTATGCAGGAGCTTGCCGAACTTGGGTTTATCGTCGTTCAAATTGACGGGATGGGAACTTCGAACCGATCAAAAGCTTTTCAAAATGTGAGTTGGAAAAACCTCAAAGATGCCGGTTTCCCGGATCGTATTTTATGGATTAAAGCAGCAGCACGAAAATATTCGTATATGGATACTTCACGGGTAGGTATTTATGGGACTTCTGCCGGTGGGCAGAGCTCTACGGGAGCGTTGCTGTTTCATCCAGAGTTTTACAAAGTAGGAGTGTCCTCCTGTGGCTGTCATGATAATCGGATGGATAAGATCTGGTGGAACGAACAGTGGATGGGCTGGCCTTTAGGGCGACAATATGAGGAGTGTTCCAATGTAGAAAACGCTTCTAATTTACAAGGAGAGTTGATGCTGATTGTCGGTGAACTCGATGATAACGTTGATCCGTCATCTACATTCCAATTGAGTAATGCTTTGATTCAAGCAGGCAAAGAGCATGAGTTGATTGTAGTTCCAGGTATGGGACACTCCTCAGGTGGTAGTTATGGCGAACGCAAACGGCGAGACTTCTTTGTTCGTCATCTTCTGAATACTGAACCGCCCGCTTGGAATAGCTATTAAATTTCTAGCGGAAATACATCGGATACTAACAGGGTTTTTATAAAAGATCTTAACTTTTCCATACAGAACTGTGGGCTGCTTCGTAGATCGGACGGACGGTTTGTCTAGGGACCTCTGCGGAGCAATCTAAAGTAGCTTTTTATACTTAGGTAAAGCTGAATGTTTATCTGGGTTGACAGATTTGGAAAATAAAATGAAATTTCGACTATATAAAAACTGGGTTAGTGAACGTATTCTATTCATTTATAGTCTGTTGTAGGACGATGTTTTTATCTCAGGCTTTGAGGCTTTGTCTTCATAAGAAGGGACTGACAAATTGTGGCTTGGATTTTGTATTTTCGATAAAGAAAATCAGTAAAGATGAAAAAATTAATAGGTTTTGTGTTGATGGCGATTTTGGTGATAGGCATGTCCGCATGTTCGTCATATGGTTCCTATCACAGACACGGTAGAATACCACCGGGGAAAGCAAAGAAAATTTATGGCGATAAATCGGCGAAACGCTATGCTCCCGGCCAGCAAAAGAAACGCTGGAAAAATAGTAAAAAGTATAAAGGTAATAAAAACAAAGGGCGTGACCGGAAATACGATACCACTACTTATCCATGGAAATAATTGATCCGCTCTTAGTGAGAATCTGGTAGTATCCTACCGATGGGTGATACATTTAATTTTATTTTTTTGTAGTTTAGAGGTTTGGAAAACCTTAACCATATAAAGATGTTAAAAAAATATATCGGATATAGTACGATTGCGTGCCTGTTAGCAGGTACTATGGCTTCCTGCGGCGGCGCGTCAACGGAATCTGAAGCAAAGCAAGAACAAGTTAAACAGGAAGAAGAGCTTCATAACCCAGCTTCGCTGGAAGTACCGAAAGAAGCCGAGGGCCTTGTTGGCCGTTGGGATATAACGGTCGATAAAGCGGGTAAGAAGGTGCCTTCTTGGCTAGAAGTGAAAATCTCGGGATACAACACACTTGTTGGATACTTTGTAAGTGATTCGGGAAGCAGCAGACCCGTTTCACATATTGTATTAAAAGACGGTAAATTTTCGTTTGTCATCCCACCGCAATGGGAAGGCGGTGAAGGAGATATCAAAGTTGAGGGTGAACTTGTAGGAAGTGAGCTTAAGGGGACGATCACTTCGAACAAAGGAGAGGCGTTTAATTACACCGGTGTCAGCGCGCCCTACTTAAATCGTACAGGCGAGGCAGCTTGGGGAACACCGATTGTGTTGTTCAACGGAACAGACTTGACAGGTTGGAAAGTTTCCTCGGAAGAGAATAATAAGTGGGTCGTTAAGGACGGTATATTAATCAACCAAGAGGCAGGTGCGAATTTAATAACTGAGCAAAAGTTTGAAGACTTCAAGTTAACGGCTGAATTTCGTTACGCTCAAGGGGGCAACTCTGGTATTTATCTAAGAGGCCGGTACGAGGTGCAGATCGAGGATTCTCCTAAGGACAGACATCCAGGATCTTTGTTTTATGGTGGCGTTTATGGATTCTTGGCACCAAACCAATTAGCAACAAATGGACCTGGTGAATGGAATACCTATGAGATCACTCTTCGTGGAAGATTGGTTACGATTGTGGCTAACGGGAAGACTATCATTAGTGAACAGGAGATTCCTGGAATCACCGGAGGTGCGTTGGATAGTAATGAAGGCGAACCTGGTCCAATCTATTTACAAGGGGACCATACGGGGGTTGAGTTTAGAAAATTGGTGATTACACCCGCAAAATAATTTTTAAAGAGCTAAAAAGTAATACATCATTACTTTTTAGCTTTTTTTATCTTAATCTTTTCTGCTGTACGATTCGAAATATGAGATTGGCAGCAAGGCGGGCAGTGCACATGTCTCTATCAAATAGCGGGTTTAGCTCCGCAAAGTCGACACTTATTAATTTATCCGAATTAATTAAGGAATCAAAAACTTCTAAGAAAAACGTATCAGGAACGATGCCGTTGTAGGCCGGAGCGCTAACGCCTGGAGCGAATGCGGCCGCAAATACATCCATATCTACCGTGATATAGAGATGTTCAATTTCCTTCAAAAAGTTCAAAATTGTCTCATTAATTGATTTTTCATATTTAAAATGAAACTTATCCCTATTGATACATAGTATATTAAGGGTTTGTGCTCGTTGAAACAATAGCGGCGTGTTGCTGCTATCTTGTATCCCTATGGCTAAGTAATGATAGAAGCCTTCTCGTTGCTGCTCGTCCATCGCGATCTGAAAAAATCCTGTGCCAGAGGTTCCATTAGGCTTGGGCGATCGAATATCCAGATGGGCGTCGAAATTAATCACGCCGATCTTTCCATTGGAAATTTTTCGCAGTCCTCGATAATGGCCATAGGTTATTTCATGGCCACCACCCAACACAATTGGGAAGCCGCCACTGGCAAGAATATATGCTACACATTCCGCGACTAGGTGCTGGGCTTCCTCAAGGTTTCCCTCGATACAATGAATTGTCCCTGCATCGACTAACTGTCCCTTGGCCAGTGTTCCGGCTGGAAGGTTAGCGAGAATACGACGTAAAGATGCTGGCCCTCCGCTGGCTCCGATACGGCCATGATTTCTTTTTACCCCCTCGTCTACCGCAAACCCGAGCAGAACAAAACATTCGTTCAGCACAGGATCGTTTCGTAGGTCAGCAACACGTATGATCTGGTGCCAGCGACTCTCGGCTGGATCGTCGCTATCAATACGCCCTTGGAACGATTCGAGCGTCGTTACTTTGTAATTAATCGAATTGATTCTCATCGCCAGCTTGTTCGAAAAGGTTGTCAATTAATGCGCTATCAGCGATTTCTGGTTGTGGAACTATTAATGAAGGAGTACGTTTAAGCTCAGCGCTTAAGGCACGCTGGGCATGTGTACTGCCTGACCATGCTCGACGAGCGATTCCGTTGTTAACGTCGTAAAATAGCATATTCTCTAATTTTAGATCTGTGTCCTCCGTCCCGTCAAGTAGTAATCCGAACCCGCCATTAACGGCTTCTCCCCAGCCTACACCACCACCATTGTGGATAGAAATCCAAGTAGCACCACGAAAGCCGTCTCCGATCACATTCTGTATCGCCATATCCGCTGTGAACTTACTTCCATCATAAACATTGCTTGTTTCTCGGTAAGGAGAGTCTGTTCCGCTAACGTCATGGTGATCTCTCCCGATTACTACAGGCGCCTTAAGAGTCCCCTCTCGCACCGCTTGGTTGAAAGCTTTTGCGATACGTGTTCTGCCCAGCGCATCTGCGTATAGAATTCGTGCTTGAGATCCCACGACAAGTTCGTGTCTAGCGGCTCCCTCAATCCATCGAATATTATCGGCAAGCTGCTGTTTAATTTCCGGATATGCGTGCTCATGTAATTCATGTAAGACTTGTAATGCAAGCTGATCCGTATAAGTAAGATCGCTGGGGTCACCTGAACAACACACCCAACGGAACGGTCCGAAGCCATAATCGAAACACATCGGACCCATTATATCTTGCACATAAGACGGATATTTAAAGTTTTCTTTGTCGTCCGCCATCACCGCCGCGCCAGCTCGGGCGCACTCAAGAAGAAACGCATTGCCGTAGTCAAAGAAATAAGTTCCACGTGTTACATGTTTTTCAATTGCTGCAGCGTGGCGAACGAGTGAACGTTGAACCGCCACCTTAAGTGCATGGGGATCTTCTATCATTAATTTGTTCGCCTCTTCAAAACTCATTCCGACAGGATAATAGCCTCCGGAAAAGGGATTATGTAGCGACGTTTGATCGGAACCGATCGCAACGTAAATATTCTCTTGGTAAAATGCTTCCCAAACCTCGACGACATTTCCAACAAATGCAATAGAAAGTACTTGCCCCTGTTGTATTGCGTGTTTCACTCTAATAATAAGGTCGTCCATTTCATTTATTATTATATCGACCCAACCCTGGCTGTGCCGTTTTTTTGCTGCATGGGCATTGACCTCCGCGCAGACGGTAAGGCAACCGGCTATATTCCCGGCTTTAGGTTGGGCTCCACTCATTCCCCCCAGACCAGACGTTAAGAATACTTTGCCGGCGATGTTGGTCCAATGTGGGTAATGCTTACGGAAAGCATTGATCACGGTGAGTGTAGTACCGTGAACAATACCTTGGGGACCAATATACATATAAGATCCAGCAGTCATCTGACCATATTGTGTGACACCTAACGCGTTGAACCTTTCCCAATCCTCCGGCTTGCTATGATTGGGAATCATCATACCGTTACTGACTACCACGCGCGGCGCCCCCTTCGAGGAAGGGAAAAGTCCCATGGGATGCCCACTGTACATGTGTAACGTTTGTTCATCGCTCATCTGCGTCAAAAGTTGCATAGTAAGTAGATATTGAGCCCAGTTTTGAAATACAGCACCATTCCCCCCATAAGTAATAAGTTCATCTGGGTGTTGCGCTACTGCGGGATCGAGATTGTTTTGTATCATTAGCATAATTGCGGCTGCTTGTCGGCATTGTGCAGGATACTCGTCAATTGGGCGGGCGTACATTGCGTATTTCGGTTTGAACCGATACATATAGATGCGGCCGTACAATTTTAGCTCCATGAGAAATTCATGTGCTAACTCATGATGCCAAGCACTAGGGAAATATCGTAGAGCATTCCGGATAGCTAATTTTTTTTCCTCGACGCTAAGTATACTTTTTCTGGCAGGAGCATGGCTTACCAAAGGGTCAAGGGTTGGTTTTTCGGGTAAGTGTTTCGGTAGTCCTTGCTGTAGTTCTTCTTGAAATGTCATGTCTATTCTCCTCTGTTTTCTTGGTATACAAGCTGCCCATTAGACCAAACTTGTTTTGGTAATAATGTGCCTTGATGATAAGGAATATTTTGATAACTGTTTGTTTGGTACACGATAAAGTCCGCTCGGTTTCCTGGCTTTAACGATCCTCGGTCGGTCAAGTTTAGTGCCTTTGCTGCTCTGTAGGTAATAGCTGCAAACAGTTCTGCGTTGCTCAATTTTTGGCTACTTGCAAGTATGGCAGCTTGAGTCATAAGTTGTCCCATCGGAGCCGATCCCGGATTCCAATCTGTCGCGATTGCTAAGCTTGCACCAGCGTCTAGCAGTCCGCGGCACGGAGCGAAGTTCATCCCCAGACCGAGCGATGCGCCCGGGAGAGCAACAGCCACCGTATTAGATACCCCCAATAAAGCGATATCTTGTTTACTGGATGCTTCAAGATGGTCAGCGCTGACGGCCTCTAATTCACATGCCAGGCGGGAACCACCAGTCGAGAATTGATCTGCATGTACGGTGAGGTCGAATCCTAAATCTTTAGCGCGCTGAAGGTAGGGGGTGATCTCCGAAACTGAAAAGGCGCTTTGCTCTACAAAAGCGTCGATACGATTACTCAGCCCCTCACGTATGAGAACAGGGAAGAGATGCTCTCCTACATAGGAGAGGTAACTACTAGCGGATCCGTTATAATCTCGAGGCTTCATATGTGCTGCTAGGCAGGTCGGTATAAGTTCTATAGGTAATTGTTCGCCGGCTTGTTGTATCGCTTGTAAAATCTTTATTTCCTGGTCTAATTCTAATCCATATCCGCTCTTCACTTCAATCGTTGTGACACCCTGGCGAAGGAGCTGGAGGGCATTAATTTTGATCTGTTCCACAAGATCGGTGAAAGTGATCTTTCGTGTATGCTGTACGGTGCTCCAAATCCCACCACCACTGGCTGCAATTTCGAGATAGGAGGCTCCGGCATTACGAAGGGCAAAATCGTGAGATCTCTCGCCTGCAAAAGCAATGTGGGTGTGACAATCGACATACGCTGGTAAACATATACTACTGTTCACCATTTTTATATGTTCTATGGTCCCAGAGTGACGCTCTTCTAATTCCTGATAGGCACCGATATCTGTTATTTTTTCGCCTTCCACTACGATTCCCCCTGTAGATATTATCAACAGTTGATCGTCAGCCAAGGATCCCCTAAGCGGTAAGTCGCGCATGGGAAGCAATTGCGTGAAAGGACCGATGAGTTTCTTTTTCATTTTAAAATTGGTTAAAAAGATGTTCCTGTTTTCCCAAGTATGGAATAGTATACTCGTGTGCGAGCTGGGCGGCATGGGCCACTAGTTCTCCGGATTTAATGAGCGTATATGCGGAGCCTAAGATATCCGTCATGGGTTGGTCTTGTTCGATATGCGGTATACGATCGCGTATCTTTTGATGAATCGCCTCAATAATTTGAGTTGATTTAAGTGGCCGGTGAAAATCGAGCGCTTGTGCTGCGCATATTAATTCAATACTCAGAATATGATTTACATTTTCGATGACTTGCAATAACTTACGTCCACTGATAGACCCCATACTTACATGGTCTTCCTGTCCGAGGGAAGTCGGTATACTGTCGGCGCTTGCAGGAAAGCAAAGGCTCTTGTTTTCGCTAGCGAGTGCAGCTGTGGTATACTGCAAAATCATAAACCCTGAGTTAAGGCCAGTGGAGGCGAGCAGTAATTTGGGAACTCCCGCAGTGTCACCCTCTAGGGAGAGATATACGCGTCTGTCGGATACGTTGCCAAGTTCCGAAATTGCTAGTGTCGCGTAATCCATTGGCAATGCGATGGGCTGACCGTGGAAACTGCCACCACTAATAATTAGATCCCGATCGATAATTACAGGATTATCGGTTACTGCATTTATTTCAATCTCGACAGTTTGTTTTAAATGGAGCCATGCGCTGCGTGACGCTCCATGAATCTGTGGGATACATCGTAATGAATAGGGGTCTTGCACCCGCGAGCAGTTCTTGTGCGACTGCACGATTTGGGAGTCTTTTAGTAAATTATAAATTGTAGCAGCAACATACTGGTTACCTTGGTGTGGACGTAAGTCATGTAGTTGGTGAAAGAACGGTTTGATAGAACCATTGAGTCCTTCTAACATCATTGTTGCTATAAGGTCAGCATTCTGAAGTAAATTCTGCATTTCTACGACTGCTGTCACCGCGTGCGCTGCCATGAATTGCGTTCCGTTTATGAGTGCCAGTCCCTCTTTAGCGCCTAGCATGAGTGGCGCCAAACCGTGGGAAGAAAGTACATGAGCCGTTTCTTGTTGTTCTTTACCCACCCATATTTTACCGTAGCCTATTAAGGGGAGGAACAGATGGGATAGAGGTGCTAAATCACCTGATGCACCTACAGACCCCTGTTTGGGAACTACAGGGATAACATTGTTGTCAATATGCCATACGATACGTTCAATTGTATTCCATTGTATCCCAGAGAAGCCTTTAGCAAGCGCGTGTACTTTGAGAATAAGCATTAGTTTGGATAAGTTGATAGCGATAGGCTCTCCAACGCCGACAGCATGACTTTTGAGTAAATTCTCCTGTAAAGTACGGGTTTCATTGGCGTTAATAATACTTGTACATAATGGTCCAAATCCGGTCGTTACCCCATATACGGTTTGTTTGGTATCGACGATATGTTGCACATGATTTGCACTACGCTCGATATCTATTTTAGTTTTGTCGCTCAGAACTCCCCTTCGTTGTCCTAGCATTATCTCGATCGCAATACTACTCGTTAGCTGATCTATTCCGTATTGGAAGTCTTTCATAACTCATTCAATTTTGCTGATTTCTTAACGGCTCTTTTCTGCAGAGCCAAACGTTATTTATCAAAATTAATGGTTAGTTTTGATAATTATAAATACCATTTTTGTCACTAATTAATAACCATGAGTTATCAAATAGAGCTTCGTCATTTACATTATTTTCATGTCTTAGCAGGTGAGCTTCATTTCCGAAAAGCTGCCCAGAGACTGTTTATTTCCCAACCAGGGCTAAGTAGACAAATCAAGCAAATGGAGGAAATATATGGTGTGTCATTGCTAGAAAGAGGAAAACGCTCTGTAAAATTAACCGCAGCAGGCTCATATTTAAACAGGGAGATTGAACAATTGTTTATCCAAATTTCGAAAATCGAAAGGGATGTTCGTTATTTAGGAGAGAACCCTGTAAGCCAACTTCGATTAGGCTTCATCGGTTCCGCTGTGCAAACACTATTAGCTGAATTATTGATGACGCTAAAGCGTGATCATCCTAGAATCGAGGTAGAGATACAGGAATTGTCGAATATTTTACAGCTGGAGATGTTGCTTCGTGAAGAACTCGATTTTGGGTTTGTACGTATCGATGCGGTTCCCAATGGTATATTGACGATACCTATTCTTACAGAGCATTTCTGTTTAGTTGTATCCAAGAACCATACTATTCAACAACATAATTTTAAATCGCTCGATGACTTTAAACAAGAGGAGTTTATTTTGTTCTCTAAGGAATATAGCCAGTCCTATTATGATCTGGTGATGAGTATTTTTCGTGATGCTGATTTCGTTCCTAGGGTTTCCTTACGGACCGTTAACGCATTAACTATTTTCAACCTTGTTCAGCAAGGATTAGGGGTTGCTCTTGTTCCTGCCTCTTTAAAACGAGGCTATAATATAGATGTTAATTTTATTGATCTTGATATGTTAGATCAGCGGACAACATTATCACTAGCCTGGAATAAAAATAAATGGCATCAGGGAATGCAGTTTCTCTTAAACATAGTACATGAAAAAATAGGGGATTTATAACAGATGTTCACAGTCCGATGATCACTACTACGATGTCTTCGTTACCGTAGGAAGGATGAAAACGAGCGATCGCCCCGCTAGTTTTGTAATCATTCAATTCTTCATATATCACCTGCCGTAGGGTGCCTTTTCCCTTGCCATGTACGAATCTTATTTCGCTGTATCCCCAATAAATTGCGGCGTCAAGCATTTCCCTAAAATATGCTGTAGCTTCCCCAAGAAGTTCATCGGCGGAATAGTCCTCGGGATGATCTAGAAAAGCTTCTGCATGTAAATCGATTTCTCTAGCCGGACGTGGTAATTCTCTGCTCATACGCAAAAATAAGGCGAAAGTTTTTCTTTTTGAACTTTTAGTCTGTCTTTTCTGGGATGTTTTCGTCGTCCTGACCTTGCATTCTATTTAAAACTATAAAAGAGGGGGGAAAGGTGATTTTCGGATATGATCCAATTTAATTTGAAATAATGCGGCCATTTTATTTCCTCTACTTTTTGCTTCCTCTGCTACAGTACCCTCATAAAGGGAGTCTACGGTTTGGTTAAACAACGTTAACCAACGCTCAAAGTGTTCTTTTTCGATCGGAAGTTGCGCGTGAGGGGGGAAGGGACGCCCACTATAGGTATATTCGTCAAGCAGAATTGTTTGCCAAAAGGTATACATCTTTGCTAGATGTTCTGACCAGCGACCATCGAGTTTCTCATTAAAGATGGGACCGATCAAATCGTCTTTTTGAACTGTTCCATAAAAAGTATCGACCAATACTTTAATATCATCTATTGTTTGTATATCTCTTTTTTTCATTTTGAGCGCCTCAGAATGGTAAAGTTAGTTATCCTCTTTTGCAAAAACGATGATGTATGTCGCAAAGCGGTCAATTTTTGTCTTTTAAACGTAAGGATTAAGAAAAATACAGGCACGTTAAGATGAGATAGAACTACCAAAAATTAAAAGAGGGAGACTTTTAAATGAAAGGGAATCGCGAGTCATCTTGTTAAGGAAACGAACTGCGCGTTAATTCGGGAGGAATAAGAGCCCACATTCAATAGATTTCCTAAGGCATTGAATGTGGGATTAACTATTAATAGTTGTATTTTTCGACCGATTTGATTTTGTTTTCACCTTCAGTGAAAACAAGGGTTGGTTGATAGCTTTCTGCTTCTTCTGGTGACATTGTCACGAACGATAAGATATGTACGGTATCTCCTAGCTTAGCGTGTAAGGCTGCGCCTCCGTTCATACAAACTTCACCGCTTCCACGCTGTCCAGGAAGTACGTAAGTCATAATTCTGCTTCCGTTCACTGCATTGTTTATGTAGACCTGTTCATATTTTTTGATGCCCGCAGCATCTAATAAATCGGCATCGATGGTAATAGAACCATTGTACGCCACGTTTGCTTCAGTTACTTTTACGGTATGAATTTTTGCTTTTAAAAGTGTTACTTCCATAGTTTTATGATATTGCTTTTATTTTTAATTCTAGTTCTGTTTCTAAGTCTTTTTCTTGTCGTTGCTGCTCGTTTTTGAAAATAAAAAGATTGCCGTCTTGTTCAATACTGCAGTTATTGTGTGTGAAGTGGTAGGTGAACTGATGTGCACGGCTTAAATCAATGGGTTGTATACAGTGAACCATGGTTGTATATTCAATATTCCCACTTACACTATACTTTCGCAGAAGATAGTTAATTTTCTCTACATGTTGGAGATGGAACCAAGCGCCTTCACCAATTCCTCCTAACCATTGCGCATCGCTCGGAATTTGTTTTGGACGATCGGGCATTTCGACCCAGCCTGTATTGGAATCTGAGCTTAAATTCTGAGCTCCCACCTTGGTAAAGTTCTCCTTTAGCAATCGTATTTGGAAAAGAAGCGATTGTCGACGTGTCATTTTCATTTGTTGTAGTACACCCTCATGGTAACACATCACACCATTCTTATCTGCTGCATTTACAACATTACTCGTTGGACTAGCCTTTAGGCTTTCGGGATATAAAATTTTTCGGATTCGCGGATCACCACTTTCCATTGCCTCTGTTAATACCTGGGCAACATAACGGGAACAACTATTGTTATTTGGTGCGATAGCACCATAAAGTATAGGTCCGTCAGCGACAATTTTTTCGGCGAAAACATTTCCTTTAGTAAACGATACCGACGGGCATATGCTGTACAACAAGCGGCCTCCGCCATGCGTAGCACTTTCTTTGTCTTTTAGTTCCTTAAGAATTTCTCGGATATTGCTAATTTCCCCGGTATCCGAAAACTCTGCTTGTGTACGGATGACTAAACGAGGGTCGAACGATTGCGAACGGGCACGTCCGAAACCTCGTGGGACGATGTATCGGCCGAAATCGTAGTATTTTATTAAACCGGTGGAGCGTTGTACCAGTAAAATCGCTGCATGCCCCACTTTGAAATTCAAATTTTTGACTATTCCAATTCGTTTAAAAAAAGCCATCCACCCTTCATCCCCGCGCGCAGTCTGATCTGGCCAAGAAAGAGGTATAGCGATGTCATTATATGTTTGCATGATAGGAATTAGAACGTGTTTTGTAGATTTTTAATTGTATTGAGGGCATTTTTGTATAGTTTACTTTTGTAACGTGAGCCATGGTCTGGGAATAATAATACAACATGGTCCGTTGTTTTGAAATTCATTATTGAAAGGTGCTGTTCAATCGCTGCAATAACTGCGGCGCTAGAATATCCAACTAATATGCCGGTCTGATCATAGTAGTCGCGAGCAACCTTTTTTGTTTTTTCGCTACCTACTTGAAATATTTTATCAACAGAGTCGGCGTCGAACGCTCCCGGAACAAAATTTCTTCCAATTCCTTCAATACTATCAAAGGGGGTGGAGTTTTCGGGTACTCCGCGGTATTTTAAAAAATATTGTAAAATGGATCCATTGGGTTCGATACCCCATATTTTCACCTTCTTGTTTTTCTCTTTCAAATACCGTCCTACTCCAGAAATCGTACCACCAGTGCCAATTCCCGCAACGAAGTGCGTTATTGTTTCGTTTGTTTGTTCCCACAATTCCGGACCAGTGGTTTTATAATGTGCCCGAATATTTTGGGAATTGTAATATTGGTTTGTGAAATATGCATTCGCATGGGTTGCAGCAAAGGATTGAGCTCTAAATTGGGTCGAGTCAAAATCGTGTAACCCATTTGAATTTTCGCATATTTCAATCGACGCCCCCGCTGATTTTAAAGCATCTATTTTTTCTGACGAACAACTTTTGGAGACAAATATCTTGGCTTGATAACCCAGCTGCTTTGCGATTAAAGTAATGCCTAGTCCCGTGTTTCCACTGCTCGCTTCAACAAATATTCCACCTTTTGTCAATTTATTTTTAGCGATTGCATCTTGAATCATAAACAATGCAGGTCGATCCTTTGAAGATTTTCCCTGATTATAAAATTCTTCCTTGATGTAAATGTTGGTGTTAAAGCGTGTAGAGAGATTCACACACTTTCGAAGAGGTGTATTACCTATATTTATTTCCGTCAACCTTCTATTTTCTATTTCTTCCTGCAAGAATCTAACCAACGTTAAATTTAAACCTATCAAACATAACCATATTATCAACGACGAATTTAGCTTTTTGTTTTATGATATCAAAAAAGTTGCCGCGAGTAGAGAGCCCACGACAACTATATTGAGAAGAGATATTTTCTTTTTATTTAGATTGAATAAAAATAATATTCAAATATAAGCCAATATAGAATACTTGAGCGTCATGATCCGAAATAAATATATTAAAATCGGAAATTATGAAGTCTTCGTAAGCAATAATTAATTAGGCTAGGCTGGATCATAACAATTTGATTACATGCTATCTTTTTTTTATTGTAACGAACGAATAGTGGATCAAATACTGTTTTTTAAAATTATGGGTCAAATAATCAGTAGATTATAATTTATTTTTGCGAATGTGTTTGCAAATGAAAAATATCGCTGTATATTTGTGCCACACAAAAAAGGTGATACTTAATCGGGGTGTAGCGTAGCCCGGTATCGCGCCACATTTGGGATGTGGAGGTCGTAGGTTCGAATCCTGCCACCCCGACAGCTTAGGCAACAAAAGCCTTCAAAAAGCCTCTAAATATCACGTTTAGGGGCTTTTTTCATATCAAAGCACAAATATCTCATTATTTTAAATGGATCATACCGAAAAGTTGGGGGGAATATTAAATAATTCTTAGTTTAGTATCTTTAATACAGATATCCCTTGCAAGACGCTGAACGTAAATTACTATCCCTATTGATGCCCGAAGGGCTGTTAGAATATTTTGATATCATAGAAGTTATTCAAAGAGATAAACAACTCCATATTCATCTTGATGAAAAAAACATAGTTCCCTCCGGATATGAAAACATTAAATTAGAATCTAAAGGCTTTATGCCTTCAGCCGAGATTAGTGATTTTCCTATTCGTGGTCAGAAAGTTACACTTCATGTCAGGCGTAGGCGATGGACGGTAATAGATACAG
>NZ_JABMCQ010000041.1 GCF_013179575.1 Sphingobacterium shayense
GCACGTCGTAAAGCCGCTATTTTATTATTCACCTCTTGGAGTTCATTTTCTGGATCCGAATCAAGAACGATTCCTGCACCGGCTTGATAATGAAGCATGTTTTGTTTACTTAAGAATGAACGTATCATAATTGCATGATTAAAGTCCCCATTAAATCCCATGTAACCTAATGCTCCCGAATAAAATGATCGTTGTAGCCCCTCATAGCGATCTATTAATGTTAATGCCATGTGCTTGGGAGCTCCTGATAAAGTGCCCGCGGGATAGGTGTCGCCAACAACGTCAAAAGGATTTGTGTTTTGATTTAAAGTACCCGCTACCTTAGAGACTAGATGTATGATATGTGAATAGTATTGTGCTTGTTTGTAAGATTTGACTTCTACGTTCGTGCAATGACGACTCAGGTCGTTACGAGCCAAATCTACGAGCATTACGTGTTCCGCGGACTCTTTAGGGTCATTCTTCAGGGCTTCAGCTATCTTTTCATCTTTAGTCATATCGCCTGTGCGTTTGAAGGTGCCGGCGATAGGATAGATGGTCGCAGTCTCGTTCTTAATTGTGAGTTGCGCTTCGGGCGAGGAACCGAACAACTTAAAATCACCATAATCAAAATAAAATAAATACGGAGACGGATTTATAGAGCGTAAGGCACGATATACGTTAAATTCATCTCCGGAGAATGCTATTTTGAAAGCTCTAGATGGTACAATCTGAAATACATCACCACGTTGGATATGCGCTTTCATTTTGTTAACTAACGCTTTAAATGCGTCATCGCTCATATTAGAAGACTCTTCTCCCCGGACAGTGAATTTGTATTCGGGAAAATTTTTGTTTTGAATCAAGTATTCCATCCGATCTAAATCGGACTCTTGACCTTCAAATAAATTTTCGAAAATGTAGAGTTGGTTTCGAAAATGGTCAATTGCTATCACAAAGCGATACACATGGTACTGCATTTGTGGTATATCTCGTTCCGTGCTCGGAGGTGTTATGAGTTTTATGTCTTCAAAGTGTTCAATTGCATCAAAGGTAAAATAACCAAATAGACCGGAGGATATAACATTGATATCAGCCAAGGTATCTTGGGAAAAGCTTTTTCGAAACTTTGAAACCTCCTCACGAAGATTGATCGCATTTGCATCTTTATGTATGGTCTCTGCGTTTGGATATGTAATACGAAATTGATCCTTGGTCAAGGATACTCCTGCGATCGGATCGCAACAGATATAACTAATGTTATTGTCGCGATTTTGATATTCTGAACTTTCAAGCAACAGGCTATTGGGAAAAGAATCTCTCAAGCGAAGATAAATGCTGACAGGTGTTGTTGTGTCGGCGAGAATCTTCTTGTAGTTTGTATGAATTTTGTATTGCATATCGTGTAATTTCTATGTTTAAAAATCTTAAAAAATCTTGCCAAAAAGTCTTAAAAATACGAAAGGCCCGGCGATAAAACGTCGGGCCTGCATTCACAAGGGTTTTGGTTGATTATGAATATCTTATAATACACAAAACTAGTTCCCGACGCTATATGCTTCGAGCCACCACCAGTTTGTATGTAAGTTTCTTATTGTCATTTGTACACTACAAAATTATAATTATTTTTTGTTTATCAAATTATTTTTGAAAAAAAAACAAAATATAAGCGAAAATGTTAGTCATTCAATAAATCCGGACGTCGGTCCTCCGTCCGTTTTAATTGTTGTTCATCGCGCCATGCGTTTATCCTCGCCTTATGTCCGCTTAATAAAACTTCAGGGACTTCATGTCCTCTCCAAACTGCAGGTCGTGTATATATCGGCGCATCTAACAGCCCGTCTTGGAAGGAATCAGATAGAGCTGAAGTTTCGTCTGACAGAACTCCCGGGATAAGTCTGGCAATAGCATCAACTAAAATTGCTGCAGGAAGTTCACCTCCGGAAAGAACATAATCACCAATGGATAATTCTTTTGTAACAAAGACATCTCTGATCCTCTGATCTATACCTTTATAATGTCCGCAGAGTATGATGATATTCTTGAAAGAGGACAGTTCGTTCGCTATTTCTTGGTTGAGGGTCGCTCCATCGGGCGTCATATAGATAACTTCATCGTATTGTCGCTCTGCCTGGAGCTTTTCTATACAGGCCGCAAATGGTTCGATTTGCATAACCATGCCTGATCCACCACCGTAGGGGTAGTCATCAACGGATTTATGTTTATTAGCAGAGTAGTCCCTGAGATTATGGACATGAATTTCTACTAGTTCTTTTTTTTGAGCCCGCTGCAAAATAGAGTGCGCAAACGGACTCTCTAATAGCTGCGGTAGTACGGTGATAATGTCGAAACGCATGAGGCAAAGATAGGAACTTGTTCGATAAGTTAACTCATGGTTAGTTGTTGTGGCGTCGAATAATATTTTTTCGATCTGAAATGTTAATTTTTTCGGTATTCAGAATGTTACTTTGGAATCGAATTGTCTAGGATCAATAGGCTATACCAAATAATATTCGGTAAATCTATCTTTGCGTGAAAATAATGTTAATTTTTTTAACATTTTACTTTTGTTAATGTATTGGTGTGTTTTCTGTTAAATTTCGATGTGAATCAATATTATCTTGTAAAACTTGCAATAACAACTTTATCCCGCTACCTTTGCATTCCTTATTTATGCAAGGAACAAAATACTACTACCAAATTATATCCTCTACATTATCAAAAGAATGTTTGGTGCTATAGCGTAGTAAACGGACACTAATAATCTCAAGATCAAAAATCGAAGATTCTATTGTCTTTTCATATACCCAAACTTAGTTGAAATAGTTGATCAAATTGGATGAAATGAATTTGGAAGTAGAATTTTACGTTACAGTTAACTGTAATCAACAAATTACAAATAGTAATATTAGCCTTCTTAAGCCGCAAGCAGAAGAAAGATGTTGAACGTCAGGGATACTTAAACAAAAAAAATGGATATTTATTTGGAGCTAATGTGAAAAAGTGTTAAAATTGCCTAAGCAATTATATGTGCGCATAGTAAAGTACATGTTATAGGCCCACGAAAGCATTAACTAAATTAAATTACCAAGAGCAATGCGTTGCTCGTTATTAATCTTATAATAGGTTTTTTTATCAAGCGTGTCGGTTTGTAGGTTTTCGAAAAATCACACAGAAATTTTAGATCTGATTGACAGTAGGTAATGTACAATAAATTATTTACAGAATTTAGCAGTGAAAATCAACTCCAAGATGGTGATATCAAAATTTTATTTTATTAGCTTTTAACTAAACAATAATACAAATGAAACAAAAATTACTCAGTATTCTTTTTCTGCTGACGTGCCTAGTTGGGCATTCGTTTGCACAAAGTCGGCAGGTGAGTGGTAAAGTCACCTCGGCCGCCGATGGGACACCTATTATTGGTGCGTCCGTTACCGCTGTTGGAACCACAAACGCGACGCAGACTGACGGCGCGGGAAATTATTCCTTTTCGGTGGACGGCGCAAATGTAGAATTATCTTTTTCTTACATTGGATATGAAACGCAACGTGTTTCAATAGGAAGTCGATCAACTGTGGATGTCCAATTACTCGTTGACGATGCGATGCTTGAAGAGGTAGTAGTTACAGCGCTAGGTATTTCCAGAGAAAAGAAATCGTTAGGCTATGCTGCTCAAGAGGTAAAAGGAGAGGTCTTGACGGCTGCGCGGGGCGGAAACGCATTACAATCTCTTTCCGGGAATGTTGCCGGAGCTGTTATTTCTTCACCATCGTCATCTTTAGGGGGGTCCACAAGGGTGGTTCTTCGCGGAATTGGATCGTTAACCGGTGAGAATAGACCTTTGATCGTAATTGATGGAATTCCATTGAATAATGCAAATTACAATTCGAGCGACACACAGCGTGGTGGTGGCGGTCGAGATTATGGAGATGGAGCGTTTGACATTAATCCAGACGACATTGAGTCGATCAATGTGCTAAAGGGAGGTCCAGCTTCGGCGCTCTACGGTTCTCGCGCTGCTAATGGTGTGCTTTTAATTACAACAAAAAAAGCTAAAAAAGGCCGCGATGAGATCGTTTTAAATACCGGGGTATCTTTCGAGAATCTTGGAGTCACACCTAAACTTCAGAAATTATATGGAGGCGGGTTTTCAGGCGAATTTGCGACTGCAACAATCGATGGAAAAGAGTACAAGCTAGTTGATTACGCTGCCGATGAGTCTTGGGGTCCTAAATTAGATGGGCAGGAAGTACTACATTGGGATGCTTTTGATCCAAATGATACCGAGAATTATTTAAAGACACGTCCATGGTCATATCCGAATGATGATTACCGCTCATTTTTCGAAACAGGCGTTACATGGACTAATTCTATTTCGTTAGCGAAATCTTATGAAAATACCTCCGCGAGATTATCGCTTTCAAACGTTGATCAATCTGGAATTGTACCCAACTCTGAGTTGAAAAGGACATCAGTTAATCTGAGCATCGACAACAAGTTCTCCGATAAGCTTACGGCTAGGGGGGTTATTAATTATGTGCGTACAAATGGATTTAATCGGCCTGAACAAGGATATGGAGATGCTTCGGTCGCTCAAAAGATGTTCCAATGGGGACAAACCCAATTGGACTATTCCCGCTTAAAAAATTATAGAACCGCAACAGGAGAACAAAGAACTTGGAATCGTTCTTCGTGGGATGATGCAACACCGAAATTCTCGGATAACTATTACTGGATTGTTAATGAAAACACTTCAGCCGATCAAAGAGATCGTTTTTATGGAAATGTAGAACTTCGTTATGATTTTATGCCTGGTTTATACGCCACGGGTAACATATATGGAGACAATTCTACATTGAATATAAATTCTCGTGTTGCCGTAGGGTCACAGGGGGTATCAAGTTATAGTGAAAGTCTACGTGAAGTAACTGAAATGAACTACGAAGGAAGAGTACATTTTGATAAAACTTGGGGTAAGATATCTCTTAACACATTCGCTGGGGCAAATCGCCGTAATTATAATAGTTATTCTGCGAACCATGGAACGTCGGGTGGCCTAATTGTACCGAATTTATATACGATTGGCAATAGTGCAGAGCAGGCTTCTGTTTCGACGTCTATTACACGTAAACGCGTAAACTCATTATTTGGGAGCGCATCTATTGGTTATAATGAATTGGTATATCTAGACGTAACAGCTCGGAATGACTGGTCGTCTACTTTGCCAGCGGGTAATAACTCTTATTTTTACCCGTCTGCAACTGGATCTTTTATTTTTTCGAAACTGATCGATGCTCCATGGTTAAACTTTGCTAAATTTAGAGCAGGTCTATCTAAGGTCGGAAACGATACCGATCCTTATAATTTGGTTGACGTGTACTCGAACACTGTATTTGATAATACAACATACTTAGACAATCCATATTTTTTGAAAGGATTAGGCAAGTTAAACAGTGAATTACGTCCCGAATCAAAACTTACGTATGAATTCGGAATCGAGGCCCAATTATTTCAAAACCGCGTGGGAATAGATGTTACTTATTACAATGAAGAAACTACTGATCTAATTATGGGTGTTACTACTGGTGCTGAAACTGGTTATACCTCCAAATTTATGAATGCAGGTCGCGCTGTGAACAAGGGTATCGAAGCAATGTTAACATTAGTTCCTGTGCGTAATGAAAATTTTGAATGGAGCTCTAATATTAATTTTTCAAGAAATCGTAACAAGGTAGCAGAGCTATATGGCGACTTGCAGACATTAACGATTGCTACGGCTCCCTTCAAAGCAACTTTAATAGCTATGGTTGATCAGCCGTACGGACAGATTTATGGGTCAGATTTCATATATGACGACCAAGGTAATAAAGTTGTAGGAGCAAATGGTCTTTACCTTTCTTCTGATGTTAAAAATTTAGGTTCGATTTTACCGGATTTTAACGCGGGATGGCGTAATACGTTTACCTACAAAGCCTTTACACTGTCTGCGCTAATTGATATGCAAAAAGGAGGAAAATTCTTTTCAGTCTCTAACATGTTTGGGAATTACACCGGTGTTTTAGAACAAACGGCAGCAAACGGCGTTCGTGAAACCGGCGCAGTTTCCGAAGGCGTTACTGGAACGGTTACTCGGAATTCAGATGGAACTTATACTGTTACTAATACGGAAAAAAACACACAGAATGTTAGTGCTGCTGCTTATTTCGGTCAATACTATGGAGGTCCGACGGCGCAAAACGTGTTCGACGCTGATTATGTGAAGCTTCGTGAAATTACGTTAGGTTATAATCTGCCAAAGGAGTTTGTAAGTAAACTGCGTTTGCAAGGAGCGACCATCTCTGGTTTCGCGAGAAACATAGCCGCTTGGGGATTAGATAATGAAAATTTCGATCCAGAAATGGCAACCACAGGTAGTGGCAACATTCAAGGTTTCGAGGGTGGTAATTTACCAGCTTCTAGAACATTTGGTTTGAACTTAAAACTACAATTTTAAAACTGACTTGGTAACATCATGAAAAATATAAAATCAATATTATTATCTTCTGTCATAGGATTATCTTTGCTGTCGACAACCTCGTGTACAAAGGATCTGGAGGAGATAAATGCAAACCCGAACTTTCCGGAAATTGTGCCTACAAATTCGATATTTAACGGTGCGAATAGATATCTTTTTAATTATACCCGTGACGGCTGGTGGATGATGCGTATGTCGATGCCATGGATGCAATATGCTGCACAAAACAACTATGTTGAGGAGGATAAGTACCAATACCGAGACGTCCAGACTAGCAACGGTTGGGTTTACTTATATCGTACGGCTAATAACTACAAGGACATTATTGAAAAATGTGAGGATCCTGAACTAAGTGTTGAGATGTCCGCTTATGGTAATTTAAATAATCAGATTGCTGCATCGCGTATCATGTTAGCATACGTTTTCGATAATTTAGTTACACACTTTGGAAATGTCCCTTATTGGTCGTATGGACAAAGGGAAAATCCTAATTTTCAAGCTCTAAAGGTGGATGAGTTTGTAACTCCCGTATATGCTTCTGAAGAAGAGATTTATGCAGATTTATTAAAAGAACTTAAAGAAGCGTCCGAGCAAATCGTTGAGACTGAAGCTGTATTTAATACAGGAGATAATATTTACGGAGGAGACGCGATGAAGTGGAAGAAGCTGGCGAATTCCCTTAGACTGCGTATTGCTAATCGTATAAAACACGTATATCCAGCCGCGGCTGCTGAAATTCAAGATGCAATAAGTAGCGGGGTCTTTACTTCAAATGCTGATAATGCTATCCATGCATTTGGAACCACCAATAACGACGCGAATCCGTTTTGGAAGTTATTCTATGTTGGCAACAGGACGGACTTTTGGGTAAACCGTTCGTTTATTCAACTTTTAAAAGGTGAGGCCGGCGAATTTGGATTTGATCCTCGCTTATACAAAGTTGCAGCTCCTAAAGGAATTACATTTAATGCATATACATCAAACGGATACACCAATTCAGACGATATGGATGATTATCCAGGTATGCCATACGGGTTACCGGATGTAGAACCTTACTATCAAGTTACTGCAAATATTAATATTTTTTCAAAAGAGTTCTTAAAGATTGATCGTGGTGAGGTATTAATTGAGTATTCGGAGGTTGAATTTTTATTAAGCGAAGTAAACGGATGGGATCAGGATCATTACGAAAACGGTGTTCGTGCGAATATGGAACGATTAGGGATAGCAGACGCAGATATAGCGAATTTTATTTCTGGACTTCCTGTGGCGAATGAGGAATCTGTCTTGACCCAAAAGTACGTAACGTTAATGTATAATCCTGACGAATCGTGGAACGAATATAGACGGACAGGATACCCAACTACTGATATTTTGTTAATGCCTGGTGAAGCATCGAAACGTCCACATGACGGATCAGCTTATACGTTTACTCCTTTACAATCTGGAAATGTAATTGCAACTGATATTCCATCACGCGTACGTTATCCGGTTACCCAGCAAACGCTAAATCCGGTGAATTGGAGTGGTGCTGCCCAAGCATTGGGTGGAGACGAAATTGACAAAAAATTATGGTTTGCAAAATAAGCGAGCATAAGTATATTTTTAGATTCAATGAAAAAATTCTAAAGTAGAAGTTGAATCAATAATAGTTTTAAAGGCGGTCGAGTGATTTCTGACCGCCTTTTTTTGCTATAGTTTGTCTTCAGAAATTGGTCAGGGATGTTAGATAAGTCTATTCTGTAGAAAAATATCATTCTGTAAAGGATCATTTTATTCGAACACTTATAGTCATCAAATGTTATTAATATATTTATGTTCTCAAGAAATATGTATCAGAATTGTTATCGCGAATATTGATTCTTAATTCATAGATTTAAAATATTTTATTTACTAATAAATATTTGTTATGAAATTTAGTTCCCCAGTATTGATGCTAATAATTATTACATTATTCAGTTGTCAGAAAGATCTACCTCAATCTGTAGAGATCCAAAATGAATCGATAAAATTTATCACTCTTGAAGAAGCAATTAGGATGGAACAAGAGAAAAACCTCTCTACGAAACAATCCATCCATCTTTTTGAAACGTCCCAAATACAACCTGACCCTGCGCCTGAAGTTCTAGAAGTAACTTCTAGCGCGGACTGTGCCGCAGATCCAATAATGACTATTTGGAGTCCTGTAACAAAACTGACAACAGATGGTAAAAACCTGTTTACTGGTGGTGGAAGGGCAATGCCTTATAAATTTAAAAAAGGAAATTCTTATCAAATAAGTTTTTCGGTTTCTAGCGAAAATCATTACTCGCATAGTAGTACTATAATAGACCAATTTCCGGGGCTACAATTAGGAATGGCTAACGAGTCTAATTTCCCAACGACATGTCTAAATTCGGTTAATCTTAACACACTGTCTATACCATCGACAACCGTCGAAAAAATTCCAGGAAAAAATATCTATACAGGAAATGCAAACGGCGGATCAGGACGCATTTACCAACGTACGATTACATTGGTGGCTGATGCGTGTTATGAGTACCTTTGGTTCAACGTTACTCCTGTTTCAGGAACCTATAATCATACTTTTAGCATAAGGAATCTTGCTATCTCCGAAATACCGGGTAGCTTTTCCCTTGTACAATCAGGAACTCTTGAGAATGGAAATATGGCACAATTTGTAGTAAAGTATAATGGTTATGTGATCGATTATCCTTTTGAGTGGACAACGACAGGGAATCTTGTTATTCAAGGAAATGCGACAGGTAATTCTGTTTCGGTTAGATCGTCAAATGCAGCATCCTATTTAGGATCAGTGAAGGCCAGTATACTCGGTTGTGGACTATTTGCAGAAAAATCATTTGATAGGTGTACAGGCATGCAACTTCAAGGAAGCTTTGATGGATTTGTACATATTAAGCAAGGATGGCGGGATAAGGAAATTAGTTTTATCCCCGTTGCTGGTAAGACTTATAGTAAGTACAGTTGGACTATAGGTGCTGATCTGCCATTAGTACAAAATGGTAATAGCGTTTCGATAAGCGTTCCGAGGAATTATTCTCTAATCGATGGCTATAAAGGTGATGAGGTAGATCTTACTGTGAAAGCTGAAGGCGAATGCGGAATGATGACGAAAACTATGAAGTTGAAAATTATTCCGGCTCAGCCGATAGTTGAGCCGATTTAAATTTAAAACGTATTCAGATCGACATGCGTCGATAACAGGAGGTCTTGAATCGATACGTAAAAAAAATAAGTGTGGGCCTCATTTGTCAATATTGGGTCTGCGAGTTCCACGAAATTTCCTTGTAAACTAACAGAGACGATTTTTTTTGGAAAGTCTCTGTTAGTTTTTGACTAAAAATGTAAGCTTGGTTTTTTGTTAATCGTATGACATCTTTTATACACCGTATATATCGCTCAAGCAGAAGGTTATTGTGCCGATGTAATATTTTCACTGCGCTATAATTGTGAAATACTAAATGCTTTTTAAATCAGTTCATGGGAGGCGATCCGATAATCCTATAAAGGATATTTCTATAAATGAACCCAATATTTATTGTTTACTATTAACGATACTTAACTCTTGCGCGACCCTTCCAGCAATTTCTTTATAGGTCACCGATACCGGCTCGTCGCCATCCAATAATATTGGGAAACCGTTATCGCCGGCATCGGCTACAGATTTTACCAAAGGTATCTCTCCTAGGAATGGGACCTTATTGCTCTCCGCGAGTCTCTTTCCTCCATCTTTTCCGAAGATATAATATTTATTACCTGGAAGCTCGATTGGCGTAAAATAAGACATGTTTTCAACGATGCCTAAGATCGGGATGTTGATTCCTTCCATTTGATACATGCCGATACCTTTGATGGCGTCAGCTAGTGCAACTTGTTGGGGAGTTGTGACAATAACTGCACCCGCGATAGGGTAGGACTGAGCTACAGTTATATGAATGTCGCCTGTGCCTGGAGGCATGTCAACAATTAAATAATCAAGCTCTCCCCAATGAGCGTCACCGAATAGTTGCTTAATTGCTGAAGTAGCCATTGGTCCCCGCCAAGGAATAGGCTGATTTGGATCTGTAAAGAAACCGATAGAAAGAAGTTTTAATCCGAATTTTTCAATCGGCAATATTTTCGTTTTTCCATCTGCGGTTTGCATCGACTCTGGACGTGTTCCCTCTAATCCAAACATGATAGGCAATGAAGGGCCATAAATATCCGCATCGAGCAATCCTGTTTTGGCGCCAGTCTCTGATAACGCTAATGCTAAATTTGATGCAACAGTCGATTTACCTACACCGCCTTTACCAGAAGAGACCAGAATGATATTTTTTATGCCGCCTAATTGGGCAGATTCGTTCGCTACAACACGAGAAGTCATGTTTATTTCAACTTCAATCTCTTTACTTACAAACAATGCTATTGCATTACGACAAGCATGTTCTATATGTCCTTTTAATGGGCAGGCTGGAGTTGTTAGAACAACATCGAATTTAACCTTTCCTGGAAGAATTTCTATATTTTGGATCATGTTTAGCGTTACCAAATCTTTCTTAAGGTCTGGTTCTTCAACATGTCCTAGTGCGTGTAGTATTTGATCCTTAGTAATCATGCTAGTATTATATAGCGCAAAGGTAAACAATGCGTTAAAAAAACATGTCATATTGATGTTGATAAGTAATCTCAAGAAAGAGAAAAGAGTATCTTCTCTTAGGATGATTAGATGAGAGCAACATGCTTATGGCATAGGTATTTATGATTCAAATTTTGTGATATGTTTTGGGAATGCGTCATGATCGAAGCAAATTATAGCCCCCATTATGAAAAAAATACTCTATTTTTAATCCAAAGTTTGGTTAATGAACATAATTGATAAAATACCAGCTCTAACGCCAAATCAACGTAAAATCGTGATCTGGGCCGTAGGGGGAATTCTTGCGATTATTATTCTTGGAATAATTGTGACACTTTCTGTAAGGGGGAAACTGTTGGATTCTGCTGTCTTGAAAGTAAAATCGACATTACTGGACCGATATGATATAGATTTTCAAACAAGCCAATACAAATTTAGTGGATTAAAGACAGTCACTTTTAATGATATCGTATTACTACCGAAAGATCGCGATACCCTCGCTAGGATTGAAAAAATGTCGGTGTCTGTACGGATTTGGCCCCTGCTATTTGGTGATGTTAAATTGGGGCGTTTAGGATTAGTGAATTCAAAGGTAACCTTAGTCAAGAAGGACAGTGTCAGTAATTATGACTTCCTCTTTAAAAAAGAGCAAAAAGTACCTACGGTACAAAGGGATAGTTCAACTAATTACGCGGCGCTAATAGATGGTGTCATAAAGCAGGTTTTTTTCAAGATACCATCTGATATGGAACTTAGCAATTTCGAAGCCTCTTATCAAGATGATAGCTTATTTCAAAAAATACGCTTGCCTACTGCAGCGGTCGATGGCGGAGATTTTCAGGTTGCACTATTCTTAAACGATCATGATGCGCAATGGAATTTTGCGGGTTCTGTTAACCCTGATAAACAACAACTTCATGTTGAAATTTCTTCGGAAAATGAAAATGCTGAATTACCCTTATTACGTAGGAAGCTGGGCTTAGGGATAAGTTTCAATAAAATTGTCTTTGATCTGAGCCGTGTAAATAGAATTTCTCACGATTCATTAACGCTTTCCGGGAGCTGGGGTTTTGAGGATTTAAAGGTTAATCACCCCCGTCTTTCTCAAGAGGATATCATTTTGCCGGAAGCTACAGCTGAAGGACAGATCAACATTGGAAGCCGAGCACTTGAGATTGATCCTAAAAGCACGATTCGGGCGAAGGACTTTGCCTTTCAACCCTATGTCAAGTTTATTCCGAAACCTGATAAGGAAATTGAACTTTCGATCCATACTCAGCGCTTTAAAGCGCAGGATTTTTTTGATGCTATTCCAGCGGGGTTGTTCGAATCGCTTGAGGGAATTAAGGTTGATGGTGAGATCGCCTATGATTTAGATTTTAAAGTGAATTTAAAGAACCCGGATTCGCTTTTGTTTAGTTCTCGGATAGATGATAAGAATTTAAAAATTGTCAATTGGGGTCGAGCTAATATAAATTCTCTAAACACAGCATTTACCTATCATGCCTACGAAGATACCGTCTTGATGCGAGAGATAGTTCTTGGTACTGAGAACCCAAATTTCACGCCTTTGTCGTCGATAGCGCCGATACTTCGAAAAACGCTACTTAACACAGAAGATCCCTATTTTTACGAACATTCGGGATTTGAAGAGGAAGCGTTTAAATTATCGATAATAACGAATATCAAAGAGGAGGCATTCAAAAGAGGAGCAAGCACGATATCCATGCAATTTGTCAAGAATGTATTTTTAAATCGGAATAAGACAATGATGCGTAAGTTTGAGGAGATCCTTTTGGTTTGGTTGATGGAAGCATCGAATCAAGTTTCGAAAGATAGATTGTTTGAGATTTATTTAAACGTGATCGAATGGGGTAAAAATGTGTACGGTATTAAAGAAGCCTCGAAATATTATTTCGGCAAACTTCCATCCGAATTGACTTTAGGTGAAAGCTTATATCTTTCCAGTATAGTCCCTCGACCTAAAACAGGTTTAGCTTCATTTGAATATACAGGGCATCTTAAACCTTGGGTGATGCGACATTTTAATACCTACGGGAGTATTTTACGGCGAAGGGGACAATTGACAGACGAAGTTGTGCCCGCGAACTATGGATTTTATCAGGTGACTTTAGAGTCTAACCTAAGGCCTCCACGTCCCAAAGGCATTGTGGATACTGGCTTCGTGGAACGCGATCCACAGCATGAAGCAATGATGCGGGAAATGGAACAGGATGAGGTAAGAAGGAGGAACTTGCTAGAGCGACTATTTGGGAAGGATAGTACGAATAATGAGATGCAATAATGAATAGAATCACAATAGATAATCTTGACTTTGAGGTTTTTATAGAATATAGTCAAATAAAGAAACGTATTCGACTAATGGGGATAGACATCAGTGTCAAATATTCGAATCGAAATCCCGTGTTTATTGGTGTCCTTAACGGATGTTTTATGTTCATGGCTGACCTGTTGAAACAGGTTCATATTCCCTGCGAACTTTCTTTTGTAAAACTGGCATCCTACCAAGGGACACAACAAGAGCACATAAATGAGTTGTTCGGTGTCGGGATGGATATCTCAGGCCGCGAGGTAATTATCGTGGAAGATATTATTGACTCTGGAAATTCCTTACGACATACTATTGATGCTCTTGAACGACTTAATGTAAGTAGTATTTCTGTCTGTACACTTTTGATGAAACCCTCGTGTTTAAAGCATACGTTTGATAATATTATGTACGTAGGATTTGAGATCGAGAAAGAGTTCGTTGTCGGATATGGCTTAGATTATAATGGACAATGTCGAAACCTGCCCGACATTTATAAAAATGTTAGTTTACCTCAAAATGAAAAATAAATGTCTGTCTAACGTCAATACATTTTTAGATGTTAGAAGAATAATATCAGGACAGCCTACGACGTGCTCCGTGAAAAACTAATCAACATCTTCTTCTACAAGTGCATTACGATAGAATAGAGTATATGGATCTGATGGATAGATGGTGCTTTGTGCATTATGTTTGAACGGTATTGCGGGGTTGAAGAGTTCTTCCAACGTTGCTCGGAGAAATTCCAAGAAACGCACCTTCGTAAGTTGCAAAATTTCTGTCTCGAGCGTTTCCTTTTTGCTGTGAAATAATGTACCATCTTCACGCATTTTACGTGAGACGTAAAGATGCGGTTCTAAATTTTGTCTGCCTGTACTTTTCTCGAATACATGGGCATAAAACAGTGTTTGAACTAGTGCTTTATTTGATGTGTTGGCGGAAAATACTTTTTCAAGACTGCCAAAAATCACACTGTCCCCGCCTGTTTTATAATCAACAATACGTGTCTTCTGTTCTCCCGAGCGATCGATCACTACATCCACCCTGTCGATGATTCCTAAAAGATTTACCGTTTTCGGTTTTCCAAGCACGGTAATTGGAAATTGTATAGTATAATTAGTTTCTAGTTCTATAATTTTAATTTTTTTATAATTATCTATATCGTACTGAACAAACATGCTTATATATTCCGAAGCAATTTTATGCATAATCCGATGCATACTATTTAACTCTTCGATTTTCCTATCATTTTGATAAAGGTCATTTATTTCTTGAACGACAAGAGAATCGATTTTTTTTAGACAAGAGATTAAATTTTTAGTGTCGATAAATCCGTCAATTTCTTTAAAAGGCCATAAAATTTTCTCCATAACATTGTGGATGACTGTCCCCAATTTGTTCATTTCGAATTCTTGACTTATTGTTGGTGGTTCTTTAATACCTGCAACATATTTTAGAAAAAACTGTAAAGGGGAATGCAAGTAGGTCGTTAGGGCCGACGCAGAAATTCGGTTGTCTTGTTGCAAGTATATCTGTTGTAGATGTTCCCAAATAGCCCCTTCTTTTGGGATTATTAACTCTTCCTGTTTCGGTGGAAATTGAATCGGTTGTTGCTGTTGATGGGTAATAAATTGGAAATTACTTTCAAACTGTAGCTGTTTAACAAAACGACTTTCCTCACCAGAACTACTTTCGTCGATTAGGCTGTTGTAATATATATGGATATCGTCACTATACTGAAAGTGTCGGTAAAACAGGTAAGCCGAGAGGGCATCTTGGTTTTCCAAAATAGGTAGCCCGTATGCTTGGCGCAAACTTGAAGGGAGGAAGGTAGGTGTGTTACTGGTTTTGGGGAGAATTCCTTCGTTAGCACCTAAGATAAATACCTGGTCGAAGTTTAAACATCGGCTTTCTAATAGCCCCATAATCTGTAGCCCATTTAATGGATCTCCCTCGATGGCCGAGTTTATTGGGGCGATGGCTTTACGTATAAGGCCGATTTGAAAGGGGATAGAGGTTGTCGTAATCCGACCTAAGCCTAATTGCAGTTGATTGAGTATCTTCTTGGTTTCAACAAGTAGATTACTGTCTATCTGGCTAGCATGGTCTTTCAGCGCCATAGCGTCGAGTAGGTAGTTTATTAACAAAATCATTTCGGCGATTAGTTCTCCTGCATTTTCAATAACGTTAAAAAAACGTGGAACCGCACTGTGTTTTATGTCAATATCTATCAAAGGTATTTCAAAAAGTTGCTTTTCAGCAATATTGTCCATGAGCGTAATACGGTCAAGGGAAGCAATTTGTGTCATTGGGTGGTTCAAAAACCTTTCTAACTGCTGAAATGTAACTTTTTTTCTTCGTAAGTGTGAAATATCTTCCTGCACGTCTAGCCATAAATCTAATAGACCATAGATTGGGGACTGAGTCAATGGATACCCCGTGGTAATGTTAGCTCTTAGCTCAGGAAGGCTCTGGAGTAATGGTACCAATAAGCTTTCATCCGCGAGTAGTATAGCAGCCGTTTTCTGTGGATACGTGGGCGGTGAGATAATTGTACTCTTAGTCTCTATAGTGGTTTCATCGGTTAAATGTTTTAGTTTTTCATATAGTAGTTTGGTCTGGCTATTTTTTCCCGACGCAGCATAAAGATGAACAGGAATGTTACGGTTCCCTATGACGTTTACAGTTTCGCCAAGTGCATTTAGGAGTCCATGCTGTTTAATATTTTGCCTGATAAATAATCCCGCCTCCTGCTGATTGTCTTCCAGATAATATGCGTCAACATCAAAATAAAATAGTGCGGACCCTTGTGATTGCCAGCGCTGAAAAAGGAGAGTTTCTGCTTTATTCAAGGCGTTAAACCCTACAAACAATACCTTTTTATATTTTTCAATAAAATTTTTTTTCGCAACTCGATTCTCAACTAAATCACGATATAAACTTGGATAAGTTAATTGTTTTTGGTCGGCAAGTTGTGCTTTAAAAGCGTGATAGAGTGCCGGTAGTCGCTTCCACAAACGAAGGAACCTTTCCTGGACCGCGCTATGTCCGGAAGCGCTGAAAGACTGCCAGAATTGGCGTATGAATCCTTTTTGCTCACTTGTGAGGTGTTGGAAAGCAATATCTATTTGCGTGCTGTCGTATAGTTCCGCATAGATATCTTCTATTTGTACAAGTTCATAATCAAGTTGTCCGAAATCGGCGAGAATAATTTCTGCAACCGGATAGAACTCTTCTAACGTTTCTTGTTCTAAACCTTCATTGGCAAGCATCTGATTGTGTAGATCGTAAAGATAAAAGAATTGCGTTAGTGGTGATGCTTCTAAAGCATTCGTAGATTGTTTAAAAAACTCCTGAATGGTGTAAAATTGAGGAGACCATATCGCCTGTTGATAGACGTCAGCTAAATGTTTTTTCAGATAAGTAATTGGGCGTTTGTTGTTGAAGATGATTGCTATTTCGGAAAGGTCGTTCCCGAAACGGTTTTTAACATCCTCTGCTACGAGCTTCAAGAAAGGTGTGTCCATGTACTGTCTTATTAATTATTTTACTTCTACTAGCTGATTCGTCTTGGCATAATATAGATAACCTTTAACATTTTGATAGCCTAGTTTTTTTAATGCTCCTTTATATTTGTCAATTTGATATTGGTGGTCACTGTAGTCGCCTTTGGTGAACTTGAAGTCAAGTACAATGGTTTCCTTGTCACTAGAAAAAACTTTATCTGGCCGAATCGTTTTTCCGTCTTTAAGGATGATGTCTGCCTCGTTCCAAATTTTGTAGGAGCCAGTAAGCCATTTGTTAATTTCAGGTTGCTCCCAGATTTGATGTATCTCCCGTTGTAGGAAAGGTCGATCTGCAGGGTTTAAAACACCAAGTTCGATGTAGTTGTCTATGTGTTCGTCGATCTGGTCACGGTCTGTAATTTGTGACATGATCTCGTGTGCAAATAGGCCATGTTGAGCAGCTTGGTCGAGTAGCAGGATACTATTGATGTTTCCACGAATTCCTTTTTCAAATTCCTGTTGCAAAGCTGCAGATTGAGGATATTCCGTTAAGTAAACTGTTTCCCAACGATCCATACTTTTATCGTTCACTCCGTTTTTATCTTTTTCAACGTCTACGGGTTTAGATGACGAGAGTACCATTTCGTTTACGGGATTATCTATTATGAGCGCATTCTGCTCTAGGAGAAATGGGGATTCGGGTGCTTGCAGTACCTGGTGAAGGATGTCGCTAATGTATTCTGATTTTGCGTCAGACTCGCGCGATTTGCTGCCTGAATCTTTAGATGCAGGAGCAAGGATAAACAAGTGCTTTTTGGCCCGCGTAGTTGCCACATAGAAGGTGTTCAGTGCGTCCATATAGTTAAATAGCATCTCCTCGTGGTATTGCTTGTAGAACGTAGAATTTGCAATGCTCGATGTATATTTAATGGGGATCTTTCCAAGTACAGAAAAAGGTGTATTTTCTGTGTTAATCCAGAAATCGCCATTAGCCATACCATCGAGACTCCAGGAACAGAACGGAATCACTACAACATCATATGCAAGACCTTTGGATTTGTGTATTGTAGTCACCTCAATGGCATTTACTTTTCCATTTGCGGGTAGACTTGATCGTTCGGCATCTTCCTCCCAATATTCTAGAAATTGAGTGACTCCTCGGTCTCCTGCTGCTGAAAATCCAGTGACGATATCTTTGAAAGCGAGTAGGTAGGGTAGATGTATTGAGTTTTCAACACCAAGCTCATAGATTTCAATAAGTTTCTCAACCAGATGCACTAAGGGAAGTTGTTGCAATTCCAACCATTCCTTTACCAAACGTTCAGGTAACAGACGATTTAGGCTTGGGATATCGTTGCTTGCAAAATTAAGCCATTGTTCATGACGAAAGGTTTTTCCCGTTTTGCAAAGCTGGTAGAGATAAGCCATCTTTGCACGAAATAATACATGCTTTTGTGTATTGTATACCAAAGCCTTTAGCGTTTCGATCAAAAGAGAGACACCATCGTTGCTGGCTAAAGTTAATGCATCGCCGGAGATAACTTCAAAAGTTAGGCTTTCACCATGAGTTTTGTTATATTCACTCTTGTAAGCCATCAATTTTTCAATGACAGTTCGAGCTTCCCTGTTGCTGCGCACCAAAATGCCTATTTGGTTTGACGTGTATCGCCCAGAAAGTATCCAGTTTGCAACTTTTTCACTAAGTATATTCAATGATTCTTCCTGCACCTTGGTACGTCGATGAGCGTTAGATTCGACTGAGAGATATTGAATTTCGATGGATCCTTTTTCTTGTGGATTGTTTATTTTATAGGTTGGGACTTGCTGTTCGCTGTTCTGGTAGGCCTTAATTAAAAGCTGCGAATTTCCTGTAGATTTCCACCATTGTATGCCCTGTTCATCAAGGTTGCCGTGAACTTTGTTTTCAAGGATGTTTTGCAGCGCTCTAGGTATAGTTTTAAAAATATAATTGTTTAATGCTATAATTTCCGGAGCACTACGATAGTTGATATCGAGTGTTCCATTTTCAATAAATTTAGAACGTTCGGCAGTTTGTAGATGAAACGCTTCTGCTACTTGTTCCTCGATTTGTTGTAATAAAATCCTCCAATCACCATTTCGCCAACGATAGATGCTTTGTTTAACATCTCCTACTATAAGATGTTCGTTTATTTGTTGTTTTGCGTTACCAAGAGCATTGATTAGTAATGGGCTATAGTTTTTCCATTGAATTCGTGACGTATCTTGGAATTCATCGAATAAAAAATAGTTATACCGGTTCCCAATTTTTTCCCAAATAAAAGTAGGGTCGTTATTTTCATCGAGCCCTAGTTTATTTAACAGGAGCTGTGAATCAGATATCAGTTGCGCCCCATTTTCCTTGCGCCATAGGCGTAACAAACCACTCATCTCTTTTAGGAGGCGTAAGTAATAAAGGTTTGTTTGTACCGCGCGATAGGCAATGTAATTCGGATAGAGTTCGTAAAGATCCTTTAGCTTTGCGAGAATAGGAGTCAGGGCATCTTTCAAATCATTTCTTTCAGGGCCTTTAATTTGACAAAAAGCAGTCTCATCGTCGAGGATAGTTGTAAAACGTTCAAAAATTTTCTCTAACTCTGAAAAAGAAGATTTATTTACTCGAGAGTTGATTTTACTCGCCGCAGCAATTTTATTCCTCGATTTCCCTTTCATCTCATCCTGATCCAGGCTATACTCTTTACAGGTGCTCTGGAAGAGTACAATCAGTTCGGACAGTGTAGTAAGAAAATTTTTTGTTTTTTCCTGTGTCTCCTTGTTTAATAGCATAAAGACTTGATGTGCATCGGCAGTTGTAAGATGCATATCAAATTCTTGAAAATTTTCCGTGAAGATTAGTCCAGCCAAATTGACGAGCTGCTGCCGATAGTTCCAATTTTCATTGTTCGCTATTTTTTGCTCGGCATAGTCGATGATCCAATGTAACAGATCAGGCTTTTCATCCAGAAGTTGATTGAGCATAACCGTAAGGTCTTGCTTCACTTTGTTGGTGTTCATCTCAATTTTATAAGCAGCATCGAGGTTTAATTCGTATGTGAAGCTGCGAATAACTTTTTGTGAAAATCCGTCGATTGTGCTTATTGTAAATCGACTATAATCATGTATAATCTTTCGATAGATTCGATGTGCTTTTTGTTGTAACGATTGAGCGTTCCAAGTTGGGTTTTCCCGTAAAAGAAGTGTTCGGAAGTTCTCGATACTTCTTGAAGGATTTGCAGTAGCGAGTCCTTGCATTGTTGTGAGTACACGCTCTTTCATCTCGGCGGTTGCCTTATTGGTGAAAGTGACAGCTAGGATTTCGCGATAGCTGTTGTCATTATATAGTAGTAAGGTGATATAATGGAGAGTGAGACTGAAGGTTTTTCCTGAGCCTGCAGAAGCTTTTAATATTTTTAGAGGAGCAACCAAATCCATGTGATATAAATTAAAAGTTGTTACTTTCGTAGATCTAGATAAACTACTTAAGTTAATGGTTTGTGCGATCTTAATCAAAGTGATAAAGATATGCGCCGAGCCAAACTCTGATAATGTGGTCTCGATTGTTGACTAAATATATAGAATAGTTTGTTTAAAACCGATTTACCTAGATTCTCAAATATACGGAATTATATAAGCATAAAACGATCGCCCCGTTGCCGTCTTAATAAAATAAGTGATTAATTGTTCCAGTGGGATAATTGCAAAAGATGGACTTGAAAAAATAAAAAAATCGGATTAAATAGTGCTTTTGACGGACAGGAATATTTTTGCAACAATGGTAGAGCGTTGAGAATAATGTGGTTGCAAAGTAGTCAATTGTTATTTTGTTGGTTCGTTTTGTTTTTTATTTGTATCTTTGCGTCCCCTCTTGCATGAAGCTCGGGGGATATGTTGAATACATAAAAAAATAAAACATGGCAACTAAAATCAGATTGCAAAGACATGGTAAAAAAGGTAAACCTTTTTACCACGTAGTAGTAGCAGATGCACGTGCTCCACGTGATGGTAAATTCATTGAGCGTTTAGGTTCTTATAACCCAAACACGAATCCAGCAACAATCGTTCTTGATTTCGAGAAAGCATTGGGATGGTTGAACAATGGTGCACAACCTACTGACACAGCTCGTACTATCCTTTCGGATAAAGGCGTTCTTTACAAAAAACACTTACAGGGTGGTGTGAAAAAAGGTGCTTTCGATGAGGCTAAAGCTGAAGCGTTATTCGCTGAATGGACCGAATCCAAAACTGCTAAAGTTGAAGGAGCAAAAACCGGTTTAGCACAGTCTAAGGAAGAAGCGAAGAAAACTGCCCTTGCTGCTGAAGCTAAGAAGAAGGCAGACAGAGCTGCTGCAATTGCTGCTAAAAATGCACCAGTTGCAGAGGAAACTCCAGCTGAAGAGGAGGCTTCTGAAGCTCCTGAAGCTGATGCTCCTGCATCTGAAGAAACTGAAGGATAATCACTATTCATACAGATTCAAGAAAGCCGAACCTATTGGATTCGGCTTTTTTAATTTTTAACTATCGATGAAATTAGAAGAAGCATTTTATATCGGATACATCACCAGGACGCGTGGACTAAAGGGGGAGATGCAATTGTTTTTTGAATTTGAAGATTATTTGGATCTCGAGTTCGACGTGTTGTTTTTGGAAATGAACAAGAAGCTTGTTCCCTATTTTTTAGAGGCAATAAAACTACATAAGAATAGTACAGCTTATTTATCTCTTGAAGATGTCGATCATATTGATAAGGCCCAACCATTATTAAGAAAGAAAGTGTATCTTCCATTAGACAAAATGCCAGAGCGGGACCCTGATGACTTTCGTTACTCAGATTTAGTCGGTTATTTGGTTATAGATGAGAACGAGGGGGAGTTGGGGCCGATAATCAATGTACAAGAGATGCCTCAGCAGTTTATTGCAACTGTGGATATGGTTGGTAAGGAGCTGATGTTCCCTCTTTCTGATGATTTAATTCTTGCTATTGATGCCGAAGAAAAAGTATTGGAAGTTGAACTCCCAGAGGGCTTAGTGACGTTATATCGGGAGGATTAACCCCTCCCTCATTTGGAATAGGTAATTTAAGGATTTAGAATATCCCTCACGAAGGTGTTGGGTTTGCTTTTTAATTTTGACATGTTACTTCTATTACCGATATTAGCAACCGCTTATAGAGAAAGGTAGAGGGAATAGACCCGGTGAAACCTTAGCAACCTGGCTCATACCAAGGTGCTACATTCTACTCACTATTTAGGTGAGAATGATAAGTGAAGGAACACAGCTATTGTGCGTTTTCTCTAAGCCTAAAATATCCAAGAAAAGATGAAGATAGTAGATCACATTAAAAATGCGCAGGGCAAGACTTTGTTTTCGTTTGAATTGCTGCCGCCGGCAAAAGGCCAAGGAATACAAAGTATTTTTAAGACGATGGATGAACTTATGGAGTTTAAGCCACCGTTTATTGATGTTACGTATCACCGGGAAGATTATTTGTACAAGCAACATGATAACGGGTTGCTGGAGCGTGTTGCCTATCGCAAACGGCCCGGTACGGTCGCTATTTGTGCAGCGATAATGAATAAGTATAAGGTGGATGCGGTTCCGCACTTGATCTGTGGAGGATTTACCAAAGAGGAAACGGAAAACGCATTGATAGACCTGAATTTCCTAGGAATAGATAACGTGCTGGTTCTTCGTGGAGATGCTCGTAAAGGGGATGGGGATTTTATTCCAACCCCAGGAGGACATGCCTATGCCACTGATCTTCTACATCAGGTTCACGATATGAACCAAGGTAAATATTTACATGAAGATATCGCGATATCTGAGAAAACGGACTTTTGCATCGGCGTTGCAGGATACCCAGAAAAACATTTTGAAGCTCCAAATTTTAATACGGATTTTAAATGGTTAAAAATGAAGGTAGAGATGGGTGCAGAATTTATTGTTACCCAAATGTTTTTCAACGTTGAGAAGTATAAGGAGTTTGTCAATAAATGCCGTGATAATGATATTCATGTGCCCATCATTCCTGGCTTAAAACCATTAACGACGAAAAAGCAACTAATTAGCCTGCCTAAAATATTCCATCTGGATATTCCAGAGGAATTAAGTGATGCTGTCGATGCATGTAAGACAAATGCTGATGTGCGAAAAGTAGGTGAGGATTGGTTAGTTGAGCAATGTAAAGAACTAATTAAGTTCGGAGCTCCAGTATTGCATTTTTATACAATGAGTAACCCTGGGCCAACAAAGAAAATTGTCGAGCGTTTAGCGTAAATTATCAAAAACAAAGCCGGCTCTAAAGAAAATTTTAGAGCCGGCTTTGTTTAACACGAAGTGATATATTATCCTTTTTTGACTTCTTTCGCCCAAGAGTCTTTTAAGGTAACTGTTCTGTTGAAAATTAAATTGTCACTATTTGATTTGTTGTCTAAGCAGAAATAACCTAGACGAATAAATTGATAACCCGTTCCTGGCTGTGCGGAAGCTAAGTCTGGTTCAATATATGCTTTTTTTATTGTCTTTAAACTTTCTGGATTTATAGATGATTTGAAGTCTTCAGTTGCGGCTGGATTCTCGTCATTGAATAATCTATCATAAACGTTTATGGTTGCTTCCTGTGCATGTGCGCTTGAAACCCAGTGTATAGTTCCTTTTACCTTGATTCCTGAGGTGTCTTCTCCCGACTTAGAATCCGGGAAATATTCACAATGGATTTCAGAGACTTTACCACTGTCATCCTTTACAAAATTATTGCACTTTACAATGTAAGCATGTTTCAACCTAACGGATAGTCCAGGCCCTAAACGGAAGAACTTTTTAGGTGGTTCTTCCATGAAATCATCTCGTTCTATCCATAGTTCATTAGTGAATGGTAGAATACGCGTGCCTCCTCCATGTTCTTCTTCGGGATTGTTTTCTCCCTCTAGTTCTTCAACTTGGCCTTCCGGATAATTCGTGATTATTAACTTGATAGGATCTAATACGGCCATTCGACGTAAAGCGGACTTGTTCAGATCTTCACGAATACAGAATTCCAACAAACTAACGTCGATCATGTTTTCACGTTTCTGGACGCCAATTTTTTCGCAAAATGTGCGAATCGATGTTGGTGTATAGCCACGTCGCCGCAATCCCGAAATCGTTGGCATTCTCGGATCGTCCCAACCTTCAACAAAACCCTCGTTTACAAGCTGAAGCAGTTTGCGCTTACTCATTACCGTATAACTGAGATTCAAGCGAGCAAACTCATATTGTTTGGATGGAAATATTTCTAATTTATCAATGCACCAGTCATATAATGGACGGTGAGGGATAAATTCAAGCGTACAGATAGAATGTGTGATTTTCTCTATTGAGTCTGACTGTCCATGTGCAAAATCATACATCGGATAAATACACCATTTGTCACCTGTACGGTGATGATGAGCATGTTTGATTCTATATAATAAAGGATCACGGAGATGCATATTCGGGCTCGACAAATCGATCTTCGCCCGTAATACTTTTTCACCGTCCTGATATTTACCGGCACGCATATCTCTGAAAAGTATTAGGTTCTCCTCGCGGTCCCTGTTACGGAATGGGGTCGGTGTGCCAGGAGTTGTAGGGGTTCCTTTTGACGCGGCAATTTCTTCGGAGGTACTATCATCAACATATGCAAGCCCTTTTTTGATAAGTTCCTCTGCAAAATTATAGAGCGTTTCAAAATAGTCCGAAGTATAAAGCTCTTCGGCCCATTCGAAGCCTAACCACTGTATATCCTGCTTGATGCTTTCTACGTACTCAGTTTCCTCTGTCACTGGGTTTGTGTCATCGAAGCGCAGATTAGTCTTTCCGTTGTACCTTTGTCCTAACCCAAAATTTAAGCAAATAGACTTAGCATGACCAATATGGAGATAACCATTAGGTTCTGGCGGAAAGCGTGTTAACACACGGCCATCATGTTTCCCTATACGAAGATCTTCTTCAATAATCTCTTCGATAAAATTCAGTGGTTTTTCTTCATCTAACATGTTACAAAGGTACTTATTTATGCGTGATTTATGATGCTGGTGAGTTAAAATTAATCTAGGCGGATTGTTGCTATTTAAATCTGCAGTGTAGTACATTCAACTTTAAATCAATGAATCGGATCTCGTAGCCATTAACAACGGAATTACAAGATGTTGCCACTGATTCGTTTCGCATTCATTGGAAATTTTAGGGAAATCAGATGCACCAATACAAATGACTATCCGGATCGCCAATCGTAGTTTTTCGCCGGGATTCTAAAAGCAAAAATCTCCGACCAGTCGTCGGAGATTTTGTCTACAATTAATACCTGTTGGATCGTATTATAATTCTTAGCTATTTAAATGCAAATACTTTTCCTAATGAATCATTGTTGGTAAACGTATTATTTAAATTAATTAGTTCACCAGAACCAATATCAATGACCATCCCGTGAACTGCCAAAGGTTGTCCGGATTTCCATGCGTTTTGTACGATGGAGGTGGTACAAAGGTTGAATACTTGTTCTTTTACGTTTAGCTCGACAAGTCGACTGGTTTTTTCTTCGGGATTCTCAATTGCGTCAATTTCATCAGCATATAAACGGTAAACGTCCTTGATGTGACATAACCAGTTGTCGATAATTCCAAATTGGTTGCGACTCAACGCTGCTGCCACTCCACCACAACCGTAGTGCCCAGCTACGATAACGTGTTTGACCTTTAAAACAGATATTGCATAGTCAAGCACCGACAGCATACTCATATCTGAATGTACACACATGTTAGCAATGTTACGATGTACGAAAACTTCGCCTGGCTTTGTTCCTGTAATCTCGTTTGCTGGTACACGACTGTCTGCACAACCTATCCATAAAATTTCTGGGTTTTGTCCCTTAGCAAGTTGTTGGAAGCGTCCTGTCTGGTCTTCTTTTACAAATTCCACCCAGTTCTTGTTGCCATCCATTATTTTTTGAAATCCTAATTCTAATTCTTTGTTTTCCATGTATTTTTTGTATATACGACGACTCCTTTTTTTGGGGAGTCAAGTTAGTTTATTATTTTTCTTTTGTCAATTTATTTTTGTAACTAATTGAATCAAGAGTTATAGCGATACCTTTACTAGTTGCATTTAACTCAAAGTCTTTTAATACTTCGATAACGTCTTTATCAATAAATTTACTGTGTTTACCATTGATATGGATAGCTTCAGCGTTTTTTGGGATACTATATAACTTTTGTTGGATCGGAACCTTGTTAAGGAACGAAACTTCCTCAGCTAAAGTCATTATATAGGTCTGTTCGCCCTTGTTGTCTTGAATCTCCATTTTGAATGCATTTTGCATGTTTGCGCGGATTATATAAAATATTGCCACAACAATACCGATTCCAACGCCCATTAACAAGTCGGTAAATACAATAGCTAGAACGGTGATGGCGAACGGAATAAACTGATCTAGCCCTTTACGCATCATTTTTTTGAACAACGCGGGATTAGCGAGCTTATAACCTGTATGAAGGAGAATTGCAGCTAGACTTCCCAGTGGTATCAAATTTATAAGCTGAGGGATCGCGATTAACGCAAGGAGCAGCCATACGCCGTGCAACATTGCTGATTGACGCGTCCGTCCCCCCGCTTGCACGTTTGCTGATGAACGGACGATCACCGAGGTAAGGGGAAGTCCACCAAGAAAACCGCTCGTCATGTTTCCAATACCCTGTGCCATAAGCTCCCGATTAGTTGGCGTATTTCTTTTTAACGGATCTAATTTATCAATTGCTTCAATACTAAGTAAGGTTTCTAAACTAGCAATGATCGCAATCGTGAAGGCGACTATCCATACTTCTTTATTAAATATTTGAGTGAAGTCCGGGAAGATAAACAGCTCTGTAAAACCCTGGAATGAGCTAACGATCGGAATCATAACGTAATGGTTTTCAGAAAGCTGAATACCTGTTCCTCGAAATAATGCGCTGAGCCCTATACCTATTGCCACAACCATTAAAGGGGCGG